>CABZLP010000001.1 GCA_902526565.1 uncultured Pelagibacteraceae bacterium
TTAAATGCTGGACTTGGCTTTAGAACATTAACAAACAACGATAGTGCAGTCCTAGGGATAAATATTTTTCACGATTATGAATTTGACGAAGGTCATCAAAGAGGAAGTATTGGTGTTGAGTATTTAGCCAGTAATTTTCAAATTTACGCAAATCTTTACGACCGTTTATCAGAAAGAGTGAGCTATACTTCTGGATCTTCAACTATTCTTGAAGAAGTTGTAAATGGCTATGATTACTCAATTGTGGGAACGGCTCCTTATCTGCCTTGGGCTAAAGTTGTTTATACTGGATACAGTTGGGACAGACAAGGAGCGGATTTAGAAGGCAACAGAATGTCACTTGAAGCTAACCTGCATCAGGGTATTATTTTTGAGTACGGAAAAAATGATATTGATGATAGTTCAAATGATGAAGATTTTTATAAGCTAACTTTTAAGTGGCCTAATGATAAATCAACCCCAACCATCTTCAATGAAACGATCTCTGAAAATATTTTTCCGCTAGTCGATATGTCAGACAAAATGTTAGGTAAAGTAAGAAGAACAAATAATATAATTACTCAAAAGACAGGCGAAGGTGGAGTGATAATAACCAGAGGTACCTAAACATGAGTCATATTGTTAAATTATTTCTTCTAAAAATAACAATTCTTTTATTCGCATTAACTAATGCCATAGCAAATTCAAATGTATCTCAAGCATGGACTTATGGAGCTTATGGAACACCTACTGTATTCAAGGTCAAACCGCTATCTATGGAACTATGTGAGTCTTTTGATATTTCGACAGGAATATGCAATGGAGCAAACGATGTTACATTTACACCAAATGTAACAGAAGATGATGGCAGATGCGATCTCGCGGGTGTATCTCCAGGGGCTGTAGCTTGTACAGCTGCTGGTACAGACGGCATTCCTAAAAATGTAACTTTTAATTATATGAAGGCAACTATTTCCAGAACAATGTGGTTAACAGGATCAGTAGAACCAAAAGATGCTAATGGAGATACGATCCAATGGCAAAGTAATTCAAATTATAATGGAAATTTAAGCCAATGTGTAACAAACATCTCCAATACGAATACAAATGGATCATCCGCACCACTTGGCTCAACATCAGGAACTCCAAGTGAACAAGCGATATATTTTCTGAATGGACCTGGTAATGATGACTACTCTGGTAATGCTAGTACTGCATCTTGGTCAGAAGCAAGAGGCAATAGTCAAGATAACCCTCAAGCTACCCCAGACTGGAATGCAGGTTGTAACTCAGGTGATTTTGCTACTTTTCAAGAATTAGAATTTGCTTCAGTCTCTATACTTGATACAGCTGGCTATACATCAACAACAACTTCCTCATGTGGGAATTATAGTTATTATAATGATTACTCTGGCGTATGGCAGGAAGATGGTACTGGCAACGAAATTACCAGGCAGATAATCTGGCAGGGGGGACTATCATCTTCCGATGAAGGTCTAGTTATGATTTATAAACTAACTTCTCCCTATACAAGAACATCAGATACACCTCCTACACTTAATATGGCATTTGATGTCACTGGCGGACTAAGGGCACAATTTGCGCAATATACTGCTGATGAAGATCCAAGTCCAGGGACAGAATTCTGCACCCTTGATGTAGGACGCCCATCAGTTACGATCACTATATCAGATTAAATCTATAGACTAAAAATTATATGTAATTTATAAGTTTTCACTGCTTTCAATATTTATATAATTATTGAATGCCTCTTAGCCCCTATAGCTCAATTGGTAGAGCAATTGATTTGTAATCAATAGGTTCGCGGTTCAAGTCCGTGTGGGGGCACCACTTAATTACAAAAACTACTTCTCATTAATTAATCAATCAAGCTCGACTGCGACTGTACCCATCATTCCACCTGTTGTGGTCATGCCTACAGCTTTACCAGCCGCTGCTCTAATTTCATCGATGTTAGCTTTAACTTGTTCTTCACTGCTCCAGATAGTCATCGTTCTAAGTGTTTTTTCGCCCGTGACTGTTGCACGCATATTAGTCGCTCCGTGCTTTTTCATCTCAGGCCAGAAACCTTTCATATTTTCAACGGCATTTTCAATATTTCCGTCAAATTCCCAATCGGTAAAAGATACAAACATTTATTACTCCATATTTTTTAATAATAACTAAATAGTATACTAACCAATTAACTTATAATCAATAGGTTCGCGGTCAAGAGTGGGGACGCCATTAAAAAATTAATCTGTATAGCCGTTAATTGATTTAGTAGTAGGGCTTTTAGTAATAGTTTTATTATCTTTCAGAGTTTTGAAAAAATAATCACCAATCATATTTGTAATGCCCCAATTGTAATTTTCATTATGAAAGTGATGACTCATATGCGCATCACGAAGATTCTTGCCAATTTTGGTTAAAGGTTTATAGTTTTTTGAATGGTGCGCTAAATGAATCCACTCGTACCAAAGATGATAGATAAGGTGTCCAGTAAATGGAACCATGGCAGCACCAAAACTCCAAAAAATTAATGAATAAAATAAATAAACCTGACCGTATGTGTAAATTAGATACCTCCAAGGTGCGAACTGAAGTTTTATGTTATCCGGATCGCGATGATGTCCATGATGAAGAACTATTTGGTATCTTCTATACCAACCATCTTTTTTTGTAAGCTCAACATGTAGCTGGTATTTGTGAACATACCATTCATAAAATGGAGCGAGTAAAATTGGAATAAATATCCAAATTAGATAGTCATTTATAAGGCTAGTATTGAATATGTAAAATGCACCAAATACAGCCATCAAGATAAAGCCGATAACGGTTGAATGAGAAAAATAATTTTTGAATACGCTACTCATATGCATATTATATAGGACGGAATTTCTTCCGTCCTATAGAAAAATCAATTATTTTTTTTGGTACTTAGCCGCTTCTTCAGAGCCACCTGTTGCAGTCCCTTTACTGTAGGAGTGGGCCCCCATGCCAGCTAGTTCGCCATTTTGAACAATAAGATATGGATCTCTTATAGGTGAACCATCAAAGAAACATTCAAGGATTTCTCTTACACCTGCGGCATATCTTGCTTGCGCAGACAGCGACGTTCCTGAGGTGTGCGGAGTCATTCCGTGATGAGGCATTGTTCTCCATACATGATCATTTGGTGCTGGCTGAGGAAACCATACATCTCCTGCATAACCACTAATCTGACCAGATTCAAGTGCACGGGCAATTGCGTCTTTATCGCAAATTTTACCTCTAGCAGTGTTTACAATGTATGCTCCTCTTTTCATCTTACTTATTAATTCATCGTTAAACATATGCTCGGTTTCAGGGTGCAGTGGACAGTTAATCGTTACTACATCACAAACCTTTACCATAGACTCAACTGACTCATGAAAAGTAAGGTTTAATTCTTTTTCAACTTCATCAGGTAGTTTATGTCGATCAAAGTAATGCATATGTACATCAAAATGTTTTAATTTTCTAAGAGCATCTAAGCCAATACGACCAGCTGCAACGGTACCAACATGCATACCCTCAAGGTCATAAGAACGTTGAACAGCATCAGCAATATTCCATCCACCCTCATTAATAATTCTATGCTGATTATGGTAATCTCTGACTAAAGATAAAATCTGCATAACAATGTGCTCTGCAACCGATCTTGAGTTACAAAAAGTTACCTCTACAACATCAACTTTACGATCCATTGCAGCTTGTAAATCAACATGATCTGATCCAATTCCTGCTGTAATGGCCATTTTAAGATTTAAGGCTGTCTCCATCTTTTCCCTTGTTAGATAGTAAGGAAAAAAGGGTTGAGATATAACTACATCTGCATCAATTAATTCTTTATCAGCTTGACAGTCATCGCCGTCTTTATCAGATGTAACAACTAGTGTATGCCCAGCATCCTCAAGAAACTTCCTTAGACCAAGTTCACCTGATACACAGCCTAATAATTCTCCAGGTGTAAAATCTATTGCTTTAGGTGATGGAAGTGTCATGCCATCAGGATACTTATCTAATTTTGGGATATCATCTAATGCATACTTTGATGGCATGCCACCTTTTGGATCGTCATATAAAATGCATAAAATCTTCATTACTTTCTCCTATTTAATAATCTTGAATATTCAATTTTCCGAGTGACTATGTCTTTAATTAATGTGGACGTCAATTATAATTCATTAC
This sequence comes from uncultured Pelagibacteraceae bacterium, assembly GCA_902526565.1. Lineage (GTDB taxonomy): Bacteria > Pseudomonadota > Alphaproteobacteria > Pelagibacterales > AG-422-B15 > CACNXQ01. The sequence goes on from CABZLP010000001.1 coordinate 4,192, forward strand.
TAATTCATAAAAGATGGATCCAATTTTTCCATCTTTCTTCTGACTGCAGGCCATAAAAGTGCCCCTGCCATGCCTTGCGTAGCTTCACCTTGCTGTCTTGTAGTTTCGATTGCCTCGGGTGATGGATTATTTAATTCTAATTTACCTGCCATTGCACGAACTTGGTAAGTACACGCTCTTTCTAAAAAATAGATATAAGTAAAGGCATCTGCAACATTTTTACCCGCAGCTAAAGTACCGTGATTTCGTAAAATCATTAAATTTTTATCCCCTAAATCAGCAACAAGTCTTTTCTTCTCATCCTCAAGTAGTGCAACTCCCTCATAATCGTGATAAGCAATTTGGTTGCGAACAAGCATTCCAGTTTGTGCTAAGGGTAAGAGACCATCTTTTAAAGAAGCAACCGCGACACCATCATCAGAATGTAGATGAACAATACAATGAGCATCGCTTCTTGCTTCATGAATAGCGCTATGAATAATAAATCCAGCTGGATTAATAGGATTGTTAGTCTCACTGATAATCTTGCCGTTAATATCAACTTTTACTAAGTTTGAAGCTGTTATTTCATCAAACAAAAATCCATACGGGTTTATTAAAAAATGATCTTCGGTGCCGGGAACTCTTGCAGATATATGAGTAAAAATTAAATCATCCCATCCAAAGTAAGGTATTGTTCTATAAAAGGCCGCTAGATCCACTCTTACATCCCATTCTTCTTTTGAAACTGAATTTTTTACATCAACCATTGCTTATTAGTCTTTCTATTGTTTTCTTCCAGCCATCATAGAATTGTTCAGCTTGATCAATTGAAATTTCTGGCTCAAATATCTGATCAGTTTTCCATAATTTTTCTACGTCCGCAACATCTTTGTATATACCAGCATAAATGCCTGCTAAGTACGCCGCTCCAATCGCCGTAGATTCTTGGTTCGCCGGTTTTTCTATTTTTACCTGCAATATATCAGACAAAAATTGCATCATCAAATTGTTACTTGTCATTCCTCCGTCAACTCGAATTGTAAACTTCTCTCTCGTGAGATTTGAGTCTTTTAAGAGACACTCAAATAAATCTCTGGTTTGAAAACAAATAGATTTGAGAGCTGCCATCGCTATATCAGCTTTTGTGGTATCTCTTGTAATACCTGAAATTTGACCTCTAATGTTTGATCTCCAATAAGGGGCTCCTAAACCAGTAAATGCTGGTACAAAATGTATATCATTAGAACTTTTGGTGGCTAAGCCCTCAACCTCAGATGCTTTATTAAAAAATTGAAGTTCATCACGCATCCATTGCACAACTGTTCCAGCATTAAATATACTTCCTTCAATAGCGTAATTCTTAATTCCATTAATGTTATAAGCTATTGTGGAAAGGAGGTTAGATTGTGATTTTATAATATTACTTCCTGTATTCATTAGTAAAAAGCAGCCTGTACCATATGTTGATTTTACCATACCTTCTTTAAAGCATGACTGACCAACTGAAGCTGCTTGCTGATCTCCAGCTACTCCACCAATTTGAATTTCGTTTCCAAAAAAGTCAGAAGCAATTTTACCAAAATCATCAACTGATCTTTTAACACGTGGAAGGATATTCTTTGGTAATGCAAATATATCTAATAACTCTTCATCCCAATTATCTTCTACAATATTGTAGAGCATGGTTCTTGATGCGTTAGTTACATCGGTAGAGTGTTCGGATCCTTTCGTAAAATTCCAAATCAACCATGTATCTATTGTTCCAACTAATAAGTTGCCCTTATTGAGACATTCTTTTGCTTCCAGAATATTTTCTATAATCCACTTTATTTTTGTAGCAGAAAAATATGGATCAATGACTAATCCTGTTTTTGATATGATTGTTTGTATAAGGTTTTTCTCTTTAAGTTCGTTGCAATAATTTTCTGTGCGTCTATCCTGCCAGACAATGGCATTATAAACTGGTTTACCAGTCAATTTATCCCAAGCGACGATTGTTTCTCTTTGATTAGTGATGCCTGCTACGGCGATATCTTGCGCATTAATTTTAAGCTCTTCTAAAACTTGCTTGATTGAGTTAGTTGTTGTTTTTATTATTTCGAGAGGATCATGCTCAACCCATCCATTATCAGGATAACATTGCTTAAATTCAATATTATTTTGAGCAAGTATTTCCCCATTTTCATTTAAAATTAAGGCTCTTGAACTTGTCGTCCCTTGATCTATTGAGAGAATATAACCACTTAATGACATATGCACTTATTAATAAATTTTGATGTTCAAATAATGAGCATTTTAAGATAAAGAATTACTTTTTAGTAGGTAAATTAATATGAATTTAAATAATCCAGTTTTTTTAGCATCCAGCAATGACGAGGCCATCAAACAAAAAAGGTCTTTAGAGGAAAAATACGGAAAAAATACATTAGATAACGCGGATGTTATCGTTGTATTGGGTGGTGATGGATTTATGCTTGAGGCAATAAAGGATCGTATGTCTCAAAACCTTCCTCTCTTTGGTTTAAATTACGGAAGCATTGGATTTTTGATGAACTCTTCAAATCAAAACGATTTGGTAAATAGAATTAATCAGTCACAATCAATTAAAATATCTCCCTTGATGATGAAAGCAATAGGTGTCGACGGTGTTGTTCATGAAGCGATTGCTATTAATGAAGTTTCATTACTAAGAGAAACGCACCAAGCATCCAAAATAAAAATTTCAGTTGATGGTAAAATAAGGTTGGATGAACTAATCTGTGATGGAATATTAATTTCAACTCCATCTGGAAGTACAGCTTATAATTTATCGGCTCATGGTCCAATTCTGCCGATAAATGCAGATGTTCTTGCATTAACTCCTATAAGTGCTTTCCGACCTAGAAGATGGAAAGGTGCAATACTTAACAATGGGTCCAATGTAAAATTTGAAATAATCGAGAGTAAGAAAAGACCTGTAAGTGCTGTGGCTGATAGTACTGAATTTAGAGATATCAGTTCTGTTGAAGTCCATCAAAGTAAAGATCAAGTTGTAGAACTTTTATTCGATAAGGATCATTCTTTTGACGAACGTATACTAAACGAACAATTTAAGTTTTAGTCGGTAGATATGACCGCCTGAAAGGGACCGCTGCCAAAAACAATTCTATTTGAACCATTATTATACATTGACATACCCTCGCCAACATTGAATGACATTGTAATCGTAGTTGTAGTTTCTGTAAAATTTACTGGTGATGCAAAGGTGGCTGCACCAAGAAGCTTATCAACGTCTGCATCATTTTCTGCCAAATAAGAATTAGTATCTATTAGATAACCCTTAATACTTGCTGAAGTCCCATTTAAATTATCTCCTTCTGCAGTTCCTGAAAAAGACCCACTATCAAAACTAGTTAATAGCTCAGTGAATTTTCCTGCAGTTATTTCAGAAGCTCCACATTCTGAGGTACCCGAAGGAACTGCGCCTGTTCCGTATGTGCCAGAACCACTTTTTGTCCCACAGTAAACGCCTGAATTACCATCCTGGTCTGTGACCGCTTCGTCAAATTGTAGTGATGCAGTTATTCCAAATGAATTATCTATCAACATAACTCCATGTGTATATGTGCCATTTGGAGGTCGAGTCATTGTACCTGGTACATCTACAGTAGCATTCTGTTGAACTGAAAGGGTAGCCCCTGAACTTAATTCCCAGTTTTTATAACAATTGGATAAGTCCATTACAGTTGTAGTGGTAGGAGCGGCTGGCGCACTGGTGCATAAATACAGTTCATAAGCAATTATTTCATAAGCAGATGGGGCGCTTGCACAATATCCCTCGTCAATTACTTCAGTCTTGTCATATATACCCCCTGTGATTGTACAACTATCAACGTGGCTATCAGCATAAGAAAAATTTATAGCTGACAAATTTATAACTAAAATTAAATACAATAACTTTATAAATGATCTGGCCATAACTTAAAACCCGCTTGCCTTTACATTTAATGTTGTTGTAACAACTTTAATCTTATTTTCTCTTTTAACTGGCTCATATAATCTTTCAGCAACTGATGTGTACTCAAAATAATTAGAAGAGTTATTTGAAAAAGAGTCATTATTACCAAGAGGTATCACATAACTTAGATTTGCAAATGAACCATCACCTGTTTTGTTATCATCGATGTATCCAACCTCTAAATCTAGATTGTTACCAATTATATTAAGACCGTATTTCTCTCCCTCTAATTCAAATGAACCAGCTGCATTTTCAAATTCAAATAATCCTGCAAATAATCTCGTATTTGTTTTAATTGGTAAATGATAATCAAGACGCATATCCCATCCGTCCAGCGCCTCTTCTTTTTTGCCTGTTGAAACTATTTCAATACCAGATGTAGCGTCATAGATATTAGATCTCAAATCGAATACACTACTTATAACTTCTAATCCCAATCCATTTCTCTGATGTGAGTCATCAAATGCATAGTCGAAAAATATATTCAATCCAAATATAACTTTATCGTCATTTAACAAAGTTCTGTGTCCGATACCCAAATTGATTGTTTGGTCATTGTTGTGAAGGTTTAGCGAGTTCTGATTAAAAATAGCACTATTACCGTACTCAGAAATCATATTTACATTAGTAAGAGAAATAGTTGGCTTTAAATGCTCTTGCACTCCTAAGTTTAAATCAAGATACTTCACCCTACTATTTTCACTCAATAATGATGAAACACTTGTACCTATACTACTAGCTAAACCATTAAAATATGAAGTTACTCTATTTTCCAAATTAGAGGCATTAGAAATACCAATTAACAAAAAAACACTAAAGATTGAATAAATATATGATTTAAGATTTATCATAATTTTCTTATAACAAATAATGATATTATTGCACTTATAAATATTACTTACTTATTTGGTGGCCTCACCCGGACTCGAACCGGGACGGGAATAAATCCCAAAGGATTTTAAGTCCTTTGCGTCTACCAATTCCGCCATGAGGCCTATTGCTTTATTTTATAGCTATTTATTTAATGAACTACTAGTTCTTTAATTTTTGAATAAAAAAAGGGGCCCGAAGGCCCCTTTTAATATCTGCTTTGCAGAAACTTAATTGCTGTCTTGTACTGCAGCTACATAAATAGCCATACCAAATGCAATTTTGTTTACAAAGTCAGCTAGGTTGTAGATCAAGTTTAGTGCGCCAGCGTCTACGCCGCCACCAAAGTAACCTACAGCATAACCAATTGGATAAATTGCCCATCCCACTGTAACAATTAATCTCAATGCATTAAATGCTGTTTGACCAGCAGCATTTCCGCTGCCAGCACTTGCCTTGCTTGCTTCTCCTGCAAAAACCTCGTAGATGATGTATATCCATCCTGCCATTCCTATAGCGAAGGCTAGACCTACGTTCATCGCTCCAATTTCACCCAGATAACCACCAACCAACATCACGATTGATGCGATCAATAGTCTCCAGAATAAACCTGAGGCAACAGCAGTCATTGCCGCAAGAATTACATAGAACTCTACAATTTGTAATGGCACAGTGATCAACCAGTCAACATACCGAAGAACAGTTGGTGAATCGCCAGTAGCAACCCATACCTCTCTCATGTAGAAATAGTGCCACGCCGCAACACCAGTAACCAAACCAGCTACTGTTAGGGACGTCTTCCATCTTGCTGCTACTCTGTCTCTTTCAAGAAAAAAGAAAGCTGTAGCGGCAACCATGGCCATAGAGATCAACCAAAACGATATGGCAACTTGATCTCCGGGATTTAGCATTAATACTTTCATTGTTATATTCCCCTTAATTTTATAAAATTACGCAATTATCATTGAGAAACTGGGTTAAGTAAAGTAGAAAAAACTAATAATATCTATAAAAATCAATATTTTAAGTGTTTGTGGATAAAAATTATTAATACTTAGTATCATAATTTTTCATTAATTCCTTTAAATCTGACTCACAATTTTCAAGTTTTTCGTCATCAGAAGAACGCATTACAACAGAAGTTCCAAAGCGATTGTCTTTATTAAAAGGGTAGCTTCCTATTTCAACTTCAGAATATTTATTTTGCAGATCTGTTAAGGCGTCAGCAACGCTACTTTCAGGAGTAAAAACATCAATTGATTTAGACTTCACTACTACGCCAACAGTTAGATGCTTTTTCGCGCCTTCTAACATGCCCTGCATGATGCTTGGGATCCCAGCTAATACAAATACATTATCCATTTTAAAGCCAGGCGCTCTACTGACTGGATTCTCAATAAGCTCAGAACCTACTGGCATTTTAGTCATTTTCATTCTTGCATCAGTCAATTCGCTGTCTTTATAGTATTCCTTTAAAATACCTAATGCTCCTGAATTGATCTCTAGTTCAACTCCGAAAGCTTTGGCGATACACAAAGAAGTAATATCGTCGTGTGTAGGTCCTATGCCACCTGTCGTAAATACATAATCATAAGTTGATCTGAGGTAGTTAACCGTCTCTACAACTATTTCTTCCTCATCTCTAATTACCCTAACTTCTACTAGTTGAATTCCTATTTCATTCAGCCAATTTGCGAGATATGATAGATTCTTATCTTGCGTACGACCGGATAAAATTTCGTTACCAATAATTATAAGTGATGCTTTCATAAAACCATGTCAAAACTTGCTAATCAATATATCTCAGGGAGATTAATTAAAAGGTATAAGAGATTTTTTGCAGATATTCAACTTGATAATAATAAAGAGACGATAACTGCACACTGTCCCAATACTGGTTCCATGCAAGGCCTCCTAGAAGAAGGCAATTCTGTTTTTGTTACAAGAGCAAACGATCCAAAACGCAAACTAAAATATACTCTTGAAATTATAAAATCTGGCAGTGCAAACGTTGGCGTCAATACCCACAAAGCCAATAGAATTGTAGAAGATGCAATCGAGACGCATCTCATTCCTGAATTAGGTAAATACGACTCATATAAAAGAGAAGTTAAATATGGAACTAACTCTCGAATTGATTTTCTATTGAGTGATGGCAAAAAACAAACTTATGTAGAAGTAAAAAATGTGACATTATCAAGAAAAAAAGAAACTGCTGAATTTCCAGATGCAATTACAGAGAGAGGCTCAAAGCATTTGATTGAACTTTCAAGGCTTCCCAACAAAAATACGAGAGCAGTTATGTTATTTCTCATTCAAAGGGATGATTGTAAAAAATTTAAAATCGCGAGTGATATTGATCAGACATACTATGACAACTTTAAAAAAGTCACAAAAAAGGGAGTAGAAATAATATGTTATAACTGTTCTTTTGAAAGTGAGAAAATTCGTATAAACAAAAAAATAAAACTCATTAATGAATAATATATTGCATAATAGTAAAGATTTTGAAGGCATGCGAAAAGCAGGCAATTTAGCTGCATCCACTCTTGATCTTTTGGTCGATCATGTAAAGCCTGGAGTATCAACAGACGAACTTGATTACTTCGCTTTCGAGTTCATTACAAAAAATGGCGGCTTGATTGCTCCCTTATTTTATAAGGGCTTTCCAAAATCTATTTGTACATCAATTAACCATGTCATTTGTCATGGAATTCCATCTTCTAGAATATTAGAAGAAGGAGATATCGTTAATATAGATGTAACTGTTATCGTTGATGGCTGGCACGGAGATACTAGTCGGATGTTTCCTGTGGGCAAAATAAATGCAAAAGCACAGAAATTAATTGATTGCACTTTTGAGTCAATGCATGAGGGGATTAAAGTAGCGGGTCCGAATTCCTGTCTTGGTGATATTGGTTATGCAATTCAGAGTTATGCTGAAAAACAGAATTATAGTGTCGTGAGAGATTTTTGTGGGCATGGACTCGGTAAAGTATTTCATGAATTTCCAAATATATTGCACTACGGCAAAGAAAATACAGGTGATCAAATTAAAGAAGGAATGTTCTTTACTGTGGAACCCATGATTAATATTGGCAACTATGATATAAGAATGCTGAAGGATGGATGGACAGCTGTAACAAAAGATAAGAGTTTATCTGCTCAATTTGAGCATAGTATTGGAATAACCAAAGAGGGATTTGAAATTTTTACTAAATCTCCCGCAGGGCTTGATAAACCATAAATTAAAGATTAAAAAAGTATTTATATGATCCCTCGATATTCAAGATCTCCCATGACTGATATCTGGAGTTCTAAATCAAGATTTAAAATTTGGCTCGATATTGAACTTTATGCTTGTGAAGCTATGGAAAAAATGGGCACTGTTCCAAAAGGCACAAGTAGAAAAGTTAAGTCAAAAGCTAAAATAAATGAAAAGAGAATTGATGCTATTGAAAAGAAAGTTAAACACGATGTCATAGCATTTCTTACATCTATATCAGAATATGCTGGACCACCTGCGCGTTTTCTTCATCAAGGCTTAACCTCATCAGATATTTTAGATACAGCATTCAACATACAACTTATGCAATCATCTAAAATTATTGAAAAAGAAATGGCTCAGCTTCTTAAATCACTCAAAAAAATAGCGCTCAAATATAAAAACACGCCTTGCATTGGACGAAGTCATGGTATTCATGCAGAACCAACAACCTTTGGTGTAAAAATGGCAAACTTCTATGCAGAGTTTGAGCGAAACCACACACGCTTTAAAAAGGCGATAGAAGAAATATCTGTGTGCGCAATTTCAGGTGCTGTAGGTAATTATGCCAACATAGATCCTCGCGTTGAACAGTTTGTTGCAAAAAAATTAGGCATGAAAGCTGAAACTATATCTACTCAAGTTATCCCACGTGACAGACACGCTGTATATTTTAGTACTCTTGGAATTATTGCCAGCTCAATTGAGCGCCTTGCTACAGAAATCAGACATTTACAGAGAACAGAGGTTCTTGAAGTTGAAGAATTTTTTTCAAAAGGACAAAAAGGCTCTTCGGCCATGCCGCATAAAAGAAATCCTGTACTAACTGAAAACTTAACAGGCCTTTCAAGATTAATTCGAGGCTACACAATACCTGCCTTAGAAAATGTCTCCTTATGGCATGAAAGAGATATCTCGCACTCAAGTGTAGAGAGAATAATGGCTCCTGATGCCAACATTATAATTGATTTTGCTTTAGCGCGTTTAAATAATGTAATCGCAAACCTTGTTGTTTATCCTAAAAATATGAAAGCTAATTTAGATAAACTTAGAAAACTGCCTATGTCCGAAGGCTTAATGCTCGCCATGACTCAAAAAGGGTTATCTCGAGAGAAGGCCTATAAAATTGTTCAGCGAAATGCCATGAAAGTATGGAAATCTGATCTAGACTTTGAAACCGTACTGGATACGGATAATGAATTAAAAAAATATTTAAATAAAAAAGAAATATCTAAAATATTAGACCTTAAACACGCAACAAGAAGAACCGATTATATTTTTAAAAAAGTATTTAAATAATTTATTGTGAAAAATAAATAGCTACTACAAAAACTCCAAATATAAGCGCATAACCTCCAATATAATAAAACTGATTTAAACTAGCATTCTGAATTACGTTATTGTAATTCTTTTTAGGCCTAGGTTTAGAAGCTCTCTTCTTTTTTTTAATTACAGATTTCTTTTTCTTTGTAATTCTTGAAGCTGTTTTCTTCTTAACCGCTTTCTTTTTTGAAGCCTTTTTTGCAATTGCATATTTAATGTACATTTGGAGTGTAATAATTAGATATTATCTTTACCAATGATCTCTTCTTTTGCTTGAAGTAAAAATTGGTCCATACTTTGTCTAAGTTCATCATCAGTAATGGATATTCCTTTTTCATCAAAATCTTTTCTGACTTTTCTAAAAACATCCATATCTCCTTCCTCCTCAAGATCAGATTTGATAACTTCTGCAAAATATTCCTCAACTGCTGGTCCCGATAAACGAAGTTTTTCTGCTGCCCAGACACCAAGATACTTATTTCTTCGAGCCAAAATCTTAAATTCTAACTCTTGATCTCGAGCAAATTTACCCTCAAAACCTTTTTTTCGTTCATCTAGTTTTTTCATTGTTTCTTTATACTTTTATTTAGATTTGAATTGAATTACATTTCTATCATAACAAATTTTTATACTACCTGCAATGACATCATCGAAGACTTTATATGAAGGTAAGGCCAAAAAAATAATTAAAGGCCCAAAAAAGAACACGCTTATTCAGATTTTTAAAGACGACGCAACTGCCTATAACAAAAAAAAACATAAGATATTTAAAGGCAAAGGAGTCATTAATAATAAAATTTCTGAGCACATTATGGAATTTCTTAAAAGTAAAAAGATTCCAACGCATTTTGAAAAAAGATTAAATGATCGAGAACAATTGATAAAAAAATGTCAGATCATTCCTATAGAGTTTGTTGTTCGCAATATTGTTGCTGGTTCTATTGCTAAAAAATTAGCACTAAAAGAAGGAACCAAGTTAAAAAAACCGTTATTAGAGTATTATTACAAAGAAGACAGTTTAGATGATCCGATGATTTCAAGAGATCACGTTGAAACATTTGGTTGGGCTAATAGATCAGAGTTAAAAAGAATAGATGACATGTCACTTAAAATTAATTCTTTACTCACTAATTTATTTAAAAAGAAAAATATCATTCTAGTAGATTTTAAAATTGAATTTGGTAGGCTTGCCTCTAACCCAAAAAAGATCGTCCTTGCAGATGAGATTAGTCCTGACTCTTGCAGATTGTGGGATATAAAATCAAAAGAGAAACTAGATAAAGACGTTTTCAGAAGAAACTTGGGTAGCCTCATGGGTGCCTATGAAGAGGTTGCCTCACGATTAGGAATCGTGCATTAAAGGTTAAATGCTAGCCAAAATCTATATCACACTTAAAAAAGACGTTCTCGACCCCCAAGGCTCGGTCATCGCCAATTCCCTCAGGTCATTAGGTTTCAATAACATAGAAGATGTCAGGCAAGGCAAATTTATTGAAGTTAAACTAAATACTGAAAATAAAATGACGGCCAATAAACAACTTAATGAAATGTGTGAGAAGCTTTTGGCAAACTTAGTTATTGAAGATTATAAAGTAGAGATAGATTAAATTAATGAAATCACACGTTATCGTTTTTCCAGGATCAAATTGTGATCGTGATGTAGCGGTAGCAATCAAAAATATTTCTGGTCATCAACCGCAAATGGTATGGCACAAAGAAACGTCAATTGATCAATCTGATCTGATAGTTGTACCAGGCGGGTTCTCTTATGGCGATTATTTAAGATGTGGCGCCATGGCATCAACATCCCCTATTATGCATGATGTTGTAAAAAAGGCAAAAGAAGGTGTTCCTGTATTGGGAATATGTAATGGATTCCAAATTCTGATCGAAAGTGGATTATTAGATGGTGCATTGATGAGAAATAGTAGTCTGAGCTTTATATGTAGAGACATATTAATTAAGCCCAAAAATCAAAGTTCAGTATTCACAAAAAATGCTCAGGTGGCAAAAATGCCAATAGCACATAATGAAGGTAATTTTTTTGTAACCTCTCAACAATTAAAAAAAATTCAAGACAACGACCAAATAGCCTTCCAGTATTGTGACGAAAATGGAAATGTAAATGAACATACAAATCCGAATGGCTCACTTGAGAATATTGCTGGCATTCTTAATGAAAAAAAAAATGTATTAGGCATGATGCCCCACCCAGAAAGAGCTGCTGAATTGGCACACGGATGTGAAGATGGTAAGAATATTTTTGAAAGTATCTTAAATTAATGACAAACCACAACTGGCAATTTCAAACAGAGCAGTCTCTTGTAGAAAAGCATGGTCTCAAACTTGATGAGTTTGAAAAAATAGTAGAAGGCTTAGGCAGAGAACCCAATCTTACTGAATTGGGCATCTTTAGTGCTATGTGGAATGAACATTGTTCTTATAAATCCTCAAAATTTTGGCTCAAAAAACTTCCAACATCGGGTAAACGCGTTGTGCAAGGGCCAGGAGAAAATGCTGGAGTTATTGATATTGATGACGGAGATGTCGCCGTCTTCAAGATGGAAAGCCATAATCATCCTTCTTTCCTTGAGCCATATCAAGGTGCGGCTACTGGAGTTGGTGGCATACTTCGAGATGTCTTTACAATGGGTGCTCGCCCGGTAGCTAATTTAAATGCCTTGAGATTTGGAGAACCCAACCATCCTAAAACAAAACATTTATTGTCTGGTGTTGTCAGCGGTATAGGTGGATATGGCAATTGTATTGGTGTGCCAACCGTAGGTGGTGAAGTCAATTTTCATCCTTCATATAACGGTAATATTTTAGTAAATGCCATGACAGTTGGGATCGCAAAGAAAGATAAAATCTTTTACTCCGCAGCAGCAGGAATTGGAAACCCCGTTGTGTATGTTGGATCAAAGACTGGACGTGATGGTATTCACGGTGCAACTATGGCATCCGCTGAATTCGACGAAGATTCAGAAGACAAAAAACCAACTGTACAGGTTGGAGATCCATTCACTGAGAAGTTATTATTGGAAGCTTGTCTTGAATTGATGAAAGAAGAAGCAATTATTTCAATTCAAGATATGGGAGCAGCTGGATTAACATCTTCCTCAATTGAAATGGCGTCCAAAGGTGATGTGGGTTTAGAAATTGATCTTTCAAAAGTGCCAATGCGTGCGAAAAATATGTCAGCATATGAATTGATGTTGTCAGAAAGCCAAGAGCGCATGCTTATGGTCCTCGATCCCTCAAAAGAAGAAATGGCTAGAGATATTTTTAAGAAATGGGATCTCGAATTTGAGGTGATTGGCAAAGTAACAGATACAAAAAGACTTATTCTTATGAAGAACAGCAAAGAAGAAGCCAGTATACCTATTAATATATTGGTTGAAGATGCTCCTGAATATCAAAGAGATTACATTGTTCAAGAACCATCTCCAATTAAGGAATACAAACCAGAAGACTTCGATCAGAATAATCTTTTAAATGACTTAAATACCATGATTATGCATCCCGATCTTAGTAGCCGAAAATGGATCTGGGAACAATATGATCATATGGTCATGGCAGACACTGTGGTAAGACCAGGGTCCGATGCGGCAGTTGTACGTGTTCACGGAACAAATAAAGGACTAGCCATGAGCACAGACTGTTCTCCGGTATATTGCAAACACAACCCTTATGAAGGTGGAAAGCATGCAGTTGTCGAAACGTGGAGAAATATAATAGCTTCTGGCGCCCTTCCGATTGCAATAACAGATTGTATGAACTTTGGTAATCCCGAGAAACCAGAAATCATGGGACAATTTGTGGAGTGTATTAGAGGCATGGGCGATGCTTGTTCAAAATTAAACTATCCTGTCGTTTCAGGAAACGTCTCACTCTACAACGAAACTAATGGTGAAGGCATATATCCAACTCCAGCCATAGGAGGTGTCGGATTAATCCAAGATTTATCAAATGTAAAAACCCTTTCATTAAAAGAAGATGGTAATTTTCTATGCGTTGTAGGTAAAACAGCTAATCACTTAGGCATTTCAAAGTATATATCTATTATCCAATCTAAAGAGGAAGGCGGAACACCTGAAATTAACCTAGACACTGAATTAAGAAATGGAAATTTTGTAATGGATGCAATAAATCAAAAATTAATTGCTTCAGCACATGACGTTGGAGAAGGAGGTATTTTAGTGGCTATATCGGAGATGTGTATGTCAGGAAATCTTGGAATAACAATAGAAATTGAAACAAATTTTCCTCATGGCTATTTCTTTGCAGAAGATCAGTCTCGTTATCTATTAGAAGTAAGCCCCAATAATTATGATGCATGCCAAAAATTAGCAAATAATAATAATGTTCATTTTGAAAAAATAGGCATAGTTGGTGGAGACAAAATCAGTATTAAAAATATAGGTGATCAACACATTTCTGCTTTGAAACGCAGTTTCGAAACGGGCATTAAACAGATATCACAATTGTAAATAATCAAAACTAAAGGAATTTTTTATAGAATATTTATTATTGAATAAATATTAAAAGCAGTTAATTGTAGTATTATGAACGAAACAGTACAAAATAATATTAAAGACATAGTTGATCAAAATGATGTTGTTCTTTTTATGAAAGGCACCAAAGCTCAACCTGAATGTGGATTTTCTAATGCTGTTGTAAATGCCTTATCATTTATGAATATCGAATATAAAGACGTCAATGTTTTAGAAAGTGATGAATTAAGACAAGGAATAAAAGATTTTACAAATTGGCCAACAATACCTCAGCTTTATGTAAAGGGAGAATTTATTGGTGGTTGTGATATTATATTAGATATGCATAAAACTGGTGAATTATCAGAGGTATTAAAAGAAAAAAATATCGCCCACGACTAATCGAGCTTTGATAAATATTCCTGAACAGACTTAAAGACAGTATTGCCTCTGCTGATTAGATCTTGCTGCCAACGCTTATTGTTTGGATTGAATGTGTTTAATAGATTTTTTCTACTCCAGTGCTTCATTATATTTTTTTCATTATTCAATTGATTGTTTTGTGTCCATCTATTTTCAGCCCTTAAATTTTTGAAAACAGTTGTAGGACCATATGTTCCGAACTCTTGCGTGATTGTTAACCACTCTATTGATGAAAATTCTTTTACTATACCTGAGTGAATATCTCCTGTTATTCGGTAACCCACACCTTGTGTAGGATCAAGTGGAGATACATGATCACCAAAAAGTGAAGCTAGTATTTTGTATTTATCTTCTTTGATATCATCTGGTACAAGGATAGTGTCATATCCTGATTTACCTAATCCAGTATGTAAATCTATACCAAAAACCATTTTTGTGTTAATAAGGTTTTTTTTCAGCCAATCTAAAATCATCTTTGGTCCCTGTTGAAGTTTATCACCGCCATATTGTAAACTCTGTGGTCTGGTATACTGCCCCTGAGCAAACCATTGCTTCACATTGGTGAACCCATACTTCAACAATAAACTAATACCCCGCGGTAAAAACATTAGATCTAATTTCGTTGGAACACTTTTGGGATTTAAAAAAGTATCAATTCTTGCATATCCGTCAGGTTCGCCTTGATGATCCTTTATAAAATTTCTGTTCATATCAACATTATTTTCATTCACCCTTCTGTGCCATGCCATACCATAAGGATTAATGATATGTATAAAAACTACACAATAATCAGTAATGGGATTCTCATTTTTGAGTTGATCTAAAACTGATAATTGAATAGCTGAGCCTGCAAATCCTTCAACGCCATGAATGCCTGAACTATATAGTAATAGATTATTGCTATCAATTGAACCAATGGTTGCAATATCGATACAAAGATTTTCTTGATTAGGTCCTTTGCAATCTAAAGTAAGTATATCATGACTAACTTGATGGCCTTGATCCTTAAGTTCATTAATAGACTTAATGAATCTATCTCGTGCTTGAAAGTAATCTTTTGAAAAAAAGTGCGATGCACTCATTTGAGATTTATCTAGAATAATACTCGATAACTAGTTTTGGATCCATCTGCGTAGCATATGGAACTTCAGCAAACTGAGGTGTGCGAATAAATGTTGAAGAACATTTCTTTTCATCAACAGTAATATAGCCTGGAATATCACGTTCTTGACTTTTCATTGCTTCAACAACAATCGCCATTTCTTTAGACTTATCTTTAACTTCAATTACATCTCCTTCAGTAACACGGTAGCTTGAAATATTTACTCTTTTACCATTTACTTTGACATGACCGTGATTAATGAATTGTCGTGCTGCAAAAACAGTTGGGACAAACTTTGAACGATAAACAATCGTATCTAATCTTCTTTCTAGAAGCGCAATTAAATTTTCTCCTGAGTCACCCTTTTGTCTGATGGCCTCTTTATAACAATTTCGGAATTGTCTCTCGTTTAGGTTACCATAATAGCCTTTTAATTTTTGCTTAGCATGCAACTGAACACCATAGTCAGATAGTTTACCAGTATGCTTCTGTCCATGTTGGCCAGGTCTGTATTTTCTTAAATTAAACGGGCTTTTGGGTCTTCCCCATAGGTTAACACTGAGACGTCTATCGATTTTGTGTTTTTGTGCTATTCGTTTTGTCATATATTGTGATCCGTGGTTTATACTGTTTTCCTGAATATTGTCAAACCAGAATACTAAATTTCCTCAGTTTTCCTATAATCTGATAGAACCGTGACTACTCCTCTCAGTGTTGCAATTTCCCTATCGCTGAGATCAGCCCGGTGAAAAATATTTCTGAGATTTTGCTTCATTTTAGGCATTTTTTCTTCAGGTTGGAAGAAACCTCTGTTTTCCAACTCTTTTTCAATGTGATCAAAAAAATGCATTAGTTCATTTTGATTGCCGCGCGTTAGAGAATTCTCATCAACTACTTTTTCATCATCATGCATTAATGAAAATATCGAATAACAAAATACATTAACAGCATGTGAAAGATTCAAAGATGAAAAGTTCTCGTGTGTATCAATCGTCACGCATCGTGTTACTAAAGAAAGATGGTCATTGGTCAGGCCAGATGCTTCCCCACCAAACACAACAGCTAACTTATCATTATTGTGGTCATCATGTATTTTCTTAATGATAGATTTATTGTCAGTGAACTGTTTACTCATATCGCGTTTTCGAGCCGTATAAGCAATGGAGAGTGTGGAGTCGCTAAGTGCCTCTCTCAAGGTATTGTAAACTTTTGCGCTCTCTATAATTGATTTGGCATCGACTGATACAGCGTGTGCCTTTTCTGATGGCCAATCTAATTTAGGATTGACCAGCCTCAAGTTAGAAAAACCAAAATTATACATAGAACGCGCAACCAGACCAATATTTTCAGGAAGTTGGGTATCAACAAGAATAATTGAAATACTATTTAAAGACATGTACTAACTAAGAACTACAGCCTTTTCTTTCATCAATTTGTACTCAACACTGTCAATTAGCGCCCTAAAGGAGGCTTCTATGATGTTTTCCGAAACACCGATTGTGTACCAACTCTTTTTATCTTTATCAGAACTCTCAATTGATACTCTAGTGATCGCATCAGTTCCTGTGTTTAATATTCTCACTTTATAGTCGATAAGAGATAAATCCTTGATCAATTCAGCATAACCACTTGATTGAAAGTTGTTCCTTAAAGCATTGTCTAATGCGTTAACTGGTCCTACACCTTGTCCAGTACCAATAAGTTCTTCTTTACCAAATTTTAATTTTACCTCGGCATCTGATATTGTTTTACCTTTACCACCTGAATTTTTTACGTTCACATTAAAATTAACAACTTCAAAATAAGTTGGCATTTCAGCAATGACCTTTTTCACTAAAATTTCAAATGAGGCATCAGCGCCATCGTATGAATATCCGATAAATTCACGTTCTTTCACTCGATCGAGAATTTTTTGTATCGTTTGATCATCATTATTAATCTGTATCCCAGTGGATTTTAGTCGTGCATGAATATTTGATTTTCCTGATTGTTCTGAAATGATGATGTGCCGATGATTACCCACTAACTCAGGATCGATATGTTCATAAGTTTTAGGATCTTTATTTACTGCTGAAACGTGTAATCCTCCTTTATGCGCAAATGCTGCTGAACCTACATAAGGTGCTGTTCTATTAGGTACACGATTTAAGATTTCATCTAACAGTCTTGAAAGTTCAGTTAACAAACCGAGATTTTTAGTATCAATTGATAGATTAAATTTATCGGCATATTCATCCTTAAGAGCAAAAGTAGGAAGAAGAGTGATTAAATTAGCATTTCCGCAACGTTCACCAAGTCCATTAATCGTGCCTTGCACTTGTCTTACACCAGCATGAACTGCGGCAAGTGAATTTGCTACAGCATTTCCAGTATCGTTATGTGCATGAATACCAAGTTGGTCGCCAGGAATATCCTTCACAACTTCTGAAACAATCTGTTCTACTTCATGGGGTAATGTGCCTCCATTAGTATCACAAAGAACCATCCATCTTGACCCATTGTCTTGAGCAGTCTTTAAGCACTTAATCGCATATTGAGGATTTGCTTTATACCCATCAAAGAAATGTTCAGCGTCAAAATGAACTTCCTTCTTACTGCTTGATAGAAAATTAACAGACTCCGCAATATTTACTAAGTTTTCATCATTGGATATTCCTAACGCTAAATCAACATGAAAATCCCACGACTTCCCCACTACGCAGGCTGATGGGGCGCTTACGTTAACCATAGCAGCTAGACCAGGATCATTTTCAGCACTCCTTCCTGTTTTTTTGGTCATGCCAAAAGCAGTAAACGTTGAATTTTTAAATTCCATCTTTTCAGCGAAAAATTGTGTATCAGTTTCATTCGCTCCAGGCCATCCACCCTCGATATAATCAACACCTAGGGCATCAAGCTTTGATGCGAGAATTTTTTTCTCATCTACATTAAAATCAACGCCGTAAGTTTGTGCTCCGTCTCTAAGCGTCGTATCAAATATAAATAATTTTTCTTTCATTTATTTAGTTTTCCAAGTGGTTTCTGCACCTTTATCTTCTAGTGCTATTCCTAAATTTTCTAACTCATCTCTAATTCTATCAGCTTCAGCAAAATCTTTATTTGCTCTTGCGGTATTTCTTTGAGCAATTAATGACTCAATCTTACTTTGATCTACGCTTGTATCATCTTTGCCCCATGATAACCATTGAGAAGGGTCATCATTCATCAATCCAAGAAATTGGGACGAAATTAAAAATCTATTTAATGAGTCTTGATCGTTACTTTTACAATTTTTAAATAATTTATGTAATTCAGCTATTGCCTGCGGTGTATTCATGTCATCATTTAGTGCGTTCATTACATTTTCATCAATCATTACACTTAAGTCAGGCTTAAAATCAACTTCAGAAAAATATTGGTACCACTTGTCTAGTGTTTTTTTGCTTTCTTGTAGATTATCATTTGTCCAATTCAAGGGCTGACGATAATGAGTGAGTATCATGGTTAATCTAATAACCTCACCTTGGTATTTCTCTTTAAGCTCATTCACTGTTACAAAATTTCCATCAGATTTTGCCATTTTACTTCCTTCAACCGTAACAAAGCCATTATGAACCCAGTAATTTGCAAATTTTTCCCCATTCGCACACTCACTTTGGGCGATTTCATTTTCGTGATGTGGGAAAATTAAATCTTGCCCACCACCATGAATATCAAATGTTTTACCTAATAATTTTTCACTCATTGCTGAACACTCTATATGCCATCCAGGCCTTCCCTTGCCCCATGGACTGTCCCATCCAGGCTCGTTATCTTTTGAAGGCTTCCAGAGTATAAAATCAGATGCTTCTCGCTTATAGCTTTCAACATCAACTCTTGATCCGGCAATCATTTCTTCAAGGTTTTTACCTGACAATGATCCGTATTTAGAAAATTTATTAGATGAAAAAAGAACGTTATTCTCAGCAATATAAGCATAATTTTTTTCAATCAAAGTCTCAATAATATTGATCATTTCAGCAATATGATCTGTTGCTCTGGGCTCAAAAGAGGGTTCTATTGCTCCTATATATTTCGCATCAGCGTGAAAATAATTAATGGTCCTTGAAGTTAATTCATTGATATCTTCATTATTTTCTTGAGAGGCATTTATAATCTTATCATCAACGTCTGTTATATTTCTCACATATGTTACATGCTCTCTTCCGTATAAGTTTTGAAGAATTCGAAATAAAATATCAAAAACTATTACAGGTCTTGCATTTCCTACGTGTGGATAGTCGTATACTGTAGGGCCACAAACATACATTCTGATATTTTTTGGATCAATTGGTTCAAACTTTTTTTTTGAGTTTGAGAATGTGTCGTATAAATTTAGTGACATTTAAAGCTCAACTCTTTCTATGATTTTTTCTCTGCCCAGTAATTGGATAAGTAGTTTCATTTCTGGACCATGATTAAGTCCTGTAAAAGCTTCTCTAAGAGGCAAGAATAATTCTTTTCCTTTTCTGCCAGTTTTCTCTTTTATGGCCGAGGTCCACAATCCCCATGTTTCATCATTCCATGGATCATCAGGAATCAATTCCATTGCAATCTTAATATAGTCTTTATCAGAAGGCTCAATAGTCTCACTATTAAATACAATGTCCGTCCATTGTTTTATATCTTCAACAACATTCAGATTACCTCTGATTGTTTCCCAAAACTTTTGATCAATTTTTTCATCAATCTTTTTTAATCTCTCTTCGATCTCGCTAAAATTGTATTTTTGAACCTGTTTTTTATTGAGAGCATCCAATACATCAATTTCAATTCGACCAGGTGAGGTTGAAATTGTACTCAATTTGAATTCACTTTTTATTTGATTTATGTCGTCTTTTAACTCGATAGAATTAGATGTGCCGATAGTCGCCAGTAAACTTAGTATTGATATTGGCTCCATATTTGCCTCCCTGAAACTACTAATGGATATGACATTGTCTCGTTTTGACAATTTATCTCCACTTGATGCTTTAAGTAAGGCGTGATGAGCAAAGATTATTTTATTTTGGTCCAACGCATTAATAATTTCCACTTGAACAGCTGTATTGCTTGTATGATCATCTCCTCTAATGACGTTGGTTATACCATAATCGATATCATCTACAGCCGAACTAAAAGTATACAAAGGAACGCCGTCCTCTCTAAACAAAACAGGGTCAGACAAACTGGTGAGATCTATATCTATTTTGCCTTTAAGTAAATCATCCCATTTCATACGTTCAGTTTTTAATAAGAATCTCCAGTGGGGTTTTCTTCCTTCTGCTTCGTAGTCTTTCTTTTGCTGGTCTGTTAATTCCATTGCAGACCGGTCGTACACTTGCTTGCCACCAGCTGCGATGAGCAATTTTCTTTTTCTTTCAAGTTCTTCGGGTGTTTCATAGCAAGGGTAAATTCTGCCATCAGCTTTTAACTTTACAAATTGCTCCCTGTATCTTTCGAAACGAGACGATTGATTGAACGTTTCATCATAATCAATCCCTAGCCAATCAAGATCATATTTGATCTGAGAAATATATTCATCTTTTGATCGTTGTAAATCAGTATCATCAATTCTTAAAATGAATTTCCCATTGTTGGTACGTGCATACAGCCAATTAATTAATGCTGTTCTAATGTTTCCAAGATGTAATAAACCTGTTGGACTTGGGGCAAACCTTGTTACTGTTGTCATTTAATTTTCCATATCTCTAAATGCGTTCGTGATCGGATATCTTCTGTCATAGCCAAAATTTCTTTCAGAAATCTTCACGCCTGGTGCTGCTTGTCTTCTTTTATATTCTGAATTGTAGAGTAGATTTTGAATTCTTTTAACTAATTCTTCATCAAATCCTTGATCTACAATCTCTTTAACTGAACTTTCTTTTTCAACAAGATGGTACAGTACTTTATCCAACACATCATAGGGTGGAAGTGAGTCACTATCTTTCTGATCTTCTTTTAATTCAGCAGTAGGTTCCTTGGTTATAATATTGTTTGGTATAATATCATTCTTTTCGAGCAGCGATAAAGAGGGCTTATTTTTGTTTCTCCATTCTGACAATTTAAATAAATCAGTTTTATAGATATCTTTAACAACTGAGAACCCTCCGCACATATCTCCATAAAGAGTCGAATAGCCAACAGATACCTCAGATTTATTACCATTGGTGATAACCATGTGGCCAAATTTGTTTGAATAGGCCATCAAAATCGCTCCTCTTGTTCGCGATTGAATATTTTCTTCAGTGATATCTTTTTCGGTTCCAGAAAATAGATCATTAAGTGTGCTGTCGTATGAATTGACAATTTCATTGATCGATATCTTTATAAGTTCAATGCCTAGATTGTTGCCTAGTTCTGATGCATCTGTATTGCTCTCAATGCTTGTATATTTTGAGGGCATTAAGATACCTTTTACTCTTGAAGGTCCAAGTGCATCAGTGGCAACAGCTGCACTAAAGGCACTATCAATACCTCCTGATATTCCCAATACAACGCCTGGAAAATTATTCTTTTCAACATAATCTCTTAAGCCCAAGATTAAACTGGAGTAAATGATTTCATTCATATCAGTTTGATTAGAGAATGTATCTTTTATTACAAATTTATGGTCTTCATTAAATTCGAATTCTTTAGATTCTGACTGGCAGTGCTTAAGTTTGTAGATAACTTTTTCTTGATCATTCAGGAATGAACTTCCATCAAAAACTATTTCATCCTGACCTCCTACTTGATTAACATAGATGAGAGGTGCAGCAATAGATTTTGAAAATTCGATAGCTTTCTTTTCTCTTTCGTTGATTTTATTAATATCAAAAGGAGAAGCATTGAGAGAAACAGCAAGATCGATTTGTTGTTCACCAATTTCAGTGATTGTTTGATTTACCCAAATATCTTCACAAATAAATATTCCCAGATTAAGACCTTTAAAATCTATAACACTTACTTTTTCTCCATTAGAAAATATTCTCTTTTCATCAAATACCCCATAGTTTGGAAGTGCCATCTTGTAATGTTTATGTAAGATCTTTCCATCATGAATGACTACTGCAGCATTAAATAAATTATCTTCCTCCAACCAAGGTGTGCCTAGTATAACAGTTGGGTGCTTCCCTTTTGATAGATTGACAATTTCATCAACTGCTTCATGAACTTTCTTCATAAAAGCAGGCTTCAAAATTAAATCCTCTGGCGGGTAACCAGTTAACATTAGCTCTGAAAATAAAATTAGATCAGAATTATTATTTTGTAAGTGGTCAACAACGATCTGTTTGTTGAATGCAATATTCCCAACAATTGGGTTTGATTGAACTACTAGTAATGAAATTTTTTCTGTCATTTGACTGATATTACAACTAATTAATTTAGTCGCAATTACTTGGCAATTATAATTTTTGACTTATGAGGTTCTTGAGATTCTCTGAGCTTATCAGATATTAAGAAGGCAAGTTCTAATGCCTGGTTCGCGTTAAGTCTTGGGTCACAATGAGTATGGTATCTTGCAGATAAATCTTCATCTTTTATCGCTTGGGCACCGCCAATGCACTCAGTCACGTTTTGCCCCGTCATCTCCAAATGCACTCCACCAGGATATGTTCCTAAAGAGTGATGAATATCAAAAAATGACACAACTTCTTGAATAACCCTCTCGAAAGGTCTGGTCTTAAAACCAGAATTAGCTTTCATAGTATTACCGTGCATGGGGTCGCATGACCAAACAAGGTTGTAATCTGAGTTAGCGAAAGGTCCAATTAGTTTGGGCAACTTCTCTTCAACATTATCAACCCCAAATCTACAAATGAGGGTAATTTTACCAGCTTCATTTTCGGGATTTAGTACATCGATCAATTTCTTTAATTCATCAGGATCTAAAGTTGGACCACACTTAATTCCAATAGGGTTTTTAATGCCCCTACAAAATTCTACGTGGGCTCCATCGAGTTGTCTTGTCCTGTCACCTATCCACACCATGTGAGCGGATGTATCGTACACTTCACCTGTCGTACTATCTGTACGTGTTAAACATTCTTCATATGGTAAAAGGAGTGCTTCATGACTTGTAAAAAAATCAACATTTCTTAATCTTTTCGTATTTCCAGACGAGATACCAATGGCATCCATAAAAGATAATGTATCTGATATTTTGTCAGCTAAATCTCTGAATTTTTTTCCTTGAGGACTCTCATCAACAAAACCCATATTCCATTGGTGAACTTTATTAAGGTCAGAAAAACCACCCTTTGCAAAAGCTCGCAATAAATTGAGAGTTGCTGCTGATTGAGTGTATGCTCTGATCATTCTTTGAGGATCAGGCACTCTTGAAGACTCATTAAACTCCATATCATTAATGATATCACCTTTATAACTTTCTAACTCAACTCCATCAATTTCTTCTTTAGGTGCACTTCTTGGTTTAGCAAATTGTCCCGCCATTCTTCCAACTTTTACAACAGGACAATTGCCTGCTGCTGTAAGTGTCACAGACATTTGTAAAAGAACTTTAAAAGTATCTCTTATGTAATCAGCATTAAAGTCGTCAAAACTTTCTGCGCAATCTCCACCTTGTAAAAGAAACGCTTTTCCTTCTGAGACTCTAGCAAGATGTCTTTTTAAATCTCTTGCTTCCCCTGCGAAAACTAGAGGTGGATATGTTTTAAGCTGGTTTTCAGTTTTTTCTAACTCTGATTTGTCTGGATATTCAGGAATATGTTTTGCCTTGTATCCTCTCCAACTATTTACGGTCCATTTACTCATTTTTAAAAACTCAATATTTTTCAGCCTTATAGTACCAAATAATCTAAATTACTAGAGTCTTAGCTAAATATATTGATTTTATTAGATAAATTTGATTTACCCAACAGGTGAGGTGATTTGATCTATACCTTTGCTAATTTTAGGCAACACATCTTCCTGATCGAGTTTCTTGGTTTGATCATATTGAGGGTGTGCCAAAGTTGCTAAATCTTTAGCTTTAGCTAGGGCGACATCATAAAAACTCTCAGGACTTGCAACTTCATCAATATACCCGGGTTCAATAGAATCTTTTATTGAATACATTTCAGCATTAAGGAGTGCTCTTTGTTTGTGCGATTTTGTTAATTTAAATTTCGCAATTTCTAAAATAGGTGTTGGCACAATCATATTGTTTCTTAATTCATTTGCCCCAACCTTAAAGTCGCCTTCACAGCCAATTCGGTAATCGCTGCTGCATAAAAGAAAAGCCCCGAGAGCAATAGCATGTCCACTACATGCAGCAACTACAGGACGAGGAAATGAGAAAACTCTTTTTAACATTAAGAAACCTGACTTCACCATAGCAGCAGCATTTTCAGGGCTCGACATCATAACCTTTAAATCAAATCCAGCTGAAAACATACCAGGTCTCCCTGTAATTAAAACTGAACCTTTATTAGTTGGTATTTGATCCATAGTTTTTTCAAAATTCTGAATCATCTCTGGTGAAAAAACATTTACTTTACCATCATCCATATGAATGATTGATACATTACCTTCTGTTTTGAGAGTTACTGTCATGGAACTTATACTAATTTATTTTTAAAAAACGTATAGTATAAAAAAGAGATTATTATTGATAGGCCAATAAGAATTGGGCCAAATAATTCAAATAGAGTAAAGGTTGCAATTCCGATTAGTCCAATCATTGTTAATTCAACATAACTTTTAAGAAAATTCTCTTTGAACGCAGCAGAAATAATTAAAATATTAACTGGCAAATAGAGCATTATACCCGTAATTGTTCCTGGACTAAAATCGTTATAATAAAAACTAAAGAATACGTGAAAAAAAGCATTAACTACCTGAGTAGTCATTAAAAAAAACAATACAAGATGTGCACTTGCTCGATTTTTTTTAATTAAGTGAAAAAAAATAAAAAGTAATAATGAGGACGACAATATTATTAAAATCACCTCAGTTGGAATGAAATTATTATCAGAAAAATATTTTATTCTCCATTCCCTAAAATTAAAAATGATATGTTCTTCAAAGTGATGAATAGCGTAGATTAGCGGCCCAAGTACTATTAAGTTTTTAAACTCACACATTAATATTTAATTAATTAGCTATTCAACTGTAACTGATTTAGCAAGGTTGCGGGGTTGGTCTACATCATTGCCTAGTTCAACAGCCGTGTAATACGCCAACATATGTATTGGAACAGAATATATAATAGCTTCAATCGATTTTGGTGTTTTTGGCAATCTAAAAATCCTCCATATATTTTCAGAACTGGACTCAAGACTATCGTCATCTGTGATCATCAATATTCTGCCTCCTCGAGCAATGACCTCTTGAATATTGGATACTGTTTTATGAAATAAAGGTCCCGGCGGAACAATACACACTACAGGAAGGTCTTTTTCAATTAAAGCAAGAGGACCATGTTTCATTTCACCAGCTGGATAACCTTCCGCATGTATGTAGGAAATTTCTTTGAATTTTAACGCACCTTCTAGTGCTAAAGGAAAAGCAGTCCCTCTTCCCAAATACATTACACCTTTTGAGTCTATGATAGCTTTTGCGGTTTCTTTTAATTCATAAGATCTTTTAATTGTCTTTTCTAGAATTTGTGGAGCCTGCATAATTTCTTTGCAAATCTCTTTATTCTGTTCAATTGTAATATTGTTATTCTTGGTACCACAATGCAGTGCCATTGATAATAGAACAGACAATTGTGCCGTAAATGCTTTTGTGGAAGCTACGCCAATTTCTGCTCCTGCTTTCGTATATAAACAATAATCACTTTCGCGTGCAATTGAGCTATTCATGACATTTGCAATACTGAGTGTTCTAACCTTAGCATCTTTACAGTAGTCTAAGGCCGCTTTTGTATCTGCGGTTTCACCTGATTGAGAAACAAATATATATAATGCCTTATTATCAAGAACAGGATCGCGGTATCTAAACTCAGATGCCATATCACACTCTACAGGCAGTCTTGCATATTGTTCGAAATAATATTTTGCAACCAAGCAAGCGTAGTATGCTGTGCCACATGCAATTAAATGTACCTTTGAAATATCAGTGAAATTTAGGCCGATATCATCAACTGAAATTATACCCTGATCATGATCAATGAATTGTCTAAATGTTTCACCAACTGCTTTAGGATGCTCATGAATTTCTTTTTCCATAAAATGGTTGTATGAACCCTTGCTAACTTCTGTATCCATAATACCAATATCAAAAAATTCTCTATTAGCTCGATCTCCCGATGAATTGAAGATTTCAACATTTTCTTTGCTTAGTACAACAATGTCACCATCTTCTAAGTAACATACTTTTTTTGCAATTGAGCTTAATGCAATTGAGTCAGATCCCAATGAGCTGCAGTTGCCATCAGTTCCCGCTACCAGAGGACTTCCCTTCCTTGCGCCTATTATTTTATTCTTAAGGTCACTAAAGATGATAGCTAACGCATATGATCCCTCTAAAAGTGATATTGTTTGTTTAACCGACTCCATATGATTATGACCTTCATTGAGATAATGAGTAATCAGCGCTGTTATAACTTCAGAGTCAGTATCAGACTCAAAATTATAGTTTTTTAATTCTATTCTACCTTTTAGTTTCGATGCATTTTCAATAATTCCATTGTGAACGAGTGAAACTCTTGGCGATGAGTGAGGATGAGCGTTTCTTTCAGATGGTTCACCATGAGTAGCCCACCTCGTATGTCCAATCCCAACCTTTCCATCAAAACCGCCTTTTTGAAGAGATAGAATTAAGTTATCAAGCTTACCTTTCGCTTTTTTTTGATGGATTTGACTTTCTGCATTTATGGCTATGCCAGCTGAGTCATAACCTCTGTACTCAAGTTTTTTCAAGGCTCCAATTATGTTTGAAGAAACAGACTCATTTGCTGTTATACCTACTATTCCACACATAAAATTACTTTTTATTTTTCCTCTTGGCCCAATTTTTTACTTCCATTTGAACAGATCTTTCAACAGCCAGACTATCTTGTTTAACTTTCTTTGTAATAGTTGAGCCAGAGCCAATATATGCATTTTTCCCAATCTCTAAAGGTGCAATAAGTGAAGAGTTTGATCCTATAAAGGCATTGTCTCTAATAACTGTTTTATATTTTGCTCTTCCATCATAATTACATGTTATTGTTCCTGCTCCAACATTAACATTTTTTCCAATTATTGAGTCTCCAACATAAGATAGGTGATTAATTTTTGAATTTGTGTCAATTATTGAATTCTTAACCTCAACAAAATTTCCTACTTTTGCATGATCAATAATCTGTGTGCCTGGCCTTATACGTGCGTAGGGTCCTATGCTAGTCTTCTTTCCAATCTTACAGTCTTCTAAATGTGAAAAAGAATAAATCTCAGCCCCATTTAAGATTTTTACATTTTTACCAATTACAACAAAAGGATGAATGATCACATCTTTTCCTATTTTTGTATCTTCTGATAAGTATACAGTACTGGGGTCATGCATTGTTACGCCAGCTTTAAGATGTTTATCTCTTAAATTTTCCTGAAATTCATTTTCTGCCATAGCTAAATCCTTTTTATCATTGATTCCGTAGACTTCTTTCTCGGATGTAATAACTGACTTAATTTTGATATCACTATTTGAGGCCATTTTGAAGATATCTGTTAAATAATATTCTTTCTTTATATTTTTATTATTTATTTTTGGCATCAATTTCGTAAGAAGTGATGAGTGAATTGAAAAAATACCAGAATTACATAGGTAGAAGTTTTCATTTTTTTTGAGTTCCTTTTGTTCAATTACTTCATTAACCAAACCATTAGTTCCCAATATAACTTTCCCATAATCGTTCTGCTCTTCTTTATTAAAACAAAGAATATTGATTTCATCTTTTTTAAACTTAATTATTTTTTTTAGCGTGGATAAATGCATAAGTGGAACATCTCCATAAAGAACAAGAATATTAGAATTTTTTTCTAAACTTTTCACAGCTGCTTTGATTGCATCGCCAGTACCCAACTGTTTTTTTTGTATTATTAAATTGAATTTGCCTTTTAAGTGCTCAAATTCATTCTTTATTTCGTCATTAACCACTAAGTGAATTTTCTTTGGTATTAAAGTTTGTGCTGTATCTAACACATGTTCAACTATAGGTTTCCCACCCAAGGGTTGCAGTACTTTTGGTATACTAGATTTCATTCTAGTTCCCTTCCCAGCAGCAAGTATTACAATTTCTAAATTATTCATTGGATTTTGAATGAAAAATAAACAATATGTTATTAATTGTATCGTAAAAATTTATTTCAGAGGCTTACTTTAATTTAACTATGAAAAACAGAAAATTATTTATTTTTGACCTAGATGGCACACTAGTAGATACGGCTCCTGACTTTAAAAATTCCCTAAACTATATGCTTTCTGAGCTCAACTATCCATTAATTTCACTTGAAGAAATTAGAAATCTGGTGGGCTATGGTGCGCGTGAATTAATAAGACGAACTGCTGTTTCAAAAAATATTGAACACGATGATGCAAAATTAAATGAGATGTTAAAAATATTTTTACTTCATTATACTCATAATATTGATGATGATAGCGTACTATTTGATAATGTAAGAGAAGTTTTAGAGTTTCTTAAATCAAAAGAAATCAAATTAGCAGTGTGTACTAACAAAATGGAAAAATTAAGTGTCATGCTTTTAGAAAAGTTAGATGTATTAAAGTACTTTGATCTCCTCGCTGGTGGAGATACATATATTAAAAGTAAACCCGATCCCCTTCCTTTAATTGAAATCTGTAACTGCCTCAAAATCAGTCAGTCCGATTCAATTATGATTGGAGATAGTATTACAGATTTAAATGCAGGTCATAATGCAAATATGCCAGTTGTTTTAGTAGGGTATGGGTATACAGATAATAAAAATATTTACAAAGAGGCTGATATGGTGATAAATAATTTCTCTCAATTAAAAGATTTAATCACATAGGAGTTAGACATGACAATAAGTTTTAAAGATAAAGTAGCAATAGTAACAGGTGCTGGGGGTGGGTTAGGAAGATGTCATGCACTTCAGTTTGCTGAGAGAGGTGCTAAAGTTATTGTTAATGATTTAGGTGGTGCTGTTGATGGATCAGGAGGATCAAGTGAAGCAGCTGATAAGGTTGTTGAAGAAATAAAAGATATGGGTGGCGATGCTATTTCAAATGGATCTAGTGTAACTGATAAAGGCGGTGTAAAAAAACTGGTAGATGATGCTATGGCAGCTTATGGAAGAATTGATGTTCTTGTAAATAATGCTGGTGTCTTAAGAGATAAATCTTTTGCAAAAGTAACCTTAGATGATTTTGAATTTGTAGTTGATGTACATATGATGGGGTCTGTTTATTGCACTAAAGCTGTATGGCCTATTATGGTTGACCAGAAATATGGCCGAATAGTAATGACCTC
This sequence comes from uncultured Pelagibacteraceae bacterium, assembly GCA_902526565.1. GTDB lineage: Bacteria > Pseudomonadota > Alphaproteobacteria > Pelagibacterales > AG-422-B15 > CACNXQ01. The sequence goes on from CABZLP010000001.1 coordinate 34,063, forward strand.
TTCTTCGTCAGGAATATTTGGTAATTTCGGACAGTCTAACTATGGATCAGCTAAAATGGGAGTTGTTGGATTAATGAATACTCTAAGAATTGAGGGACAAAAAAATAATATCAAAGTAAATTCACTCGTACCCGTTGCAGCAACAAGAATGACAGAAAATCTTGGAATGCCTGACGCAGTATTTGATAGCCTTAAGCCAGAGTCTGTTTCTCCTGCAGTTATCTTCATGGCATCTGAAGAAGCGCCTGATGGTGTAATGATTTCTGCTGGAGCAGGTGTGTTTGCAATGGCTGAAATAGTTCATTCTGAAGGGATTGCCCTTAAAGGGGATGATCTAAATGCTGATATGCTTGCGGAAAAATGGTCAGAGGCTTCAGATATGACAAACCATAAAGCTCTTAGAAGTGGCGCGGAACATACTGCACATATTTTTAAAAAGCTATCAGAATAGGTAATTATTTATCTAAGAAAGATTAATTCCGTCGTCTTTGTTTATTGACTGAATGTTAGATTGGGTCAAATCAATGTATCTTTTCATGTGAAAATCGACATTGCCGAAAAGAATTCCAATCATTGTTGCTCTTTTAAAAAAGTGACTGATCATATACTCGTCAACAACGCCCATGCCACCGTGCAGTTGAATTGCATTTTCACCAACAAATTTAATGGCTTTTCCAATGCGAGCTTTAGCAGCTGATGCTGCCTTCCTTCTTTCATCTGGATTGCTAAGGTCTGCTGTAATTGCCATGTAGAGAATTGATTTTGCTTGCTCATATTCAATCATCATGTCGACAAGGCGGTGCTGTATAGCTTGATTTGCACTAATTGGCTGTCCAAACTGTTTTCTATTTTTACAATAATCGTTAGTTGAATCTTTTAGTACTTGTAAAATGCCGACAGCCTCTGAGCATATCGCAATTGTAGACAAATCTACTTGTTCTTCAATTGCTTCATAAGAATTGCCCAACTCACCTAAAATATTTTCTTTTGATACTCTTAAATTTTCAATAATAACTTCAGAAGCTCTATACTCGTCTATTGTAGGATAATTCTGTAATGTGATACCTTCAGATTTTATATCAACCAGAAATAGTGTAATTCCTGACTTCGATCTTTGATCTCCCTCAGTCCTTGCAGAAATAATTAAATGAGTTGCCATGCCAGCGCCAAAGACTACCGACTTAAATCCGTTAATATTATAGTTATCTCCATCAAGAGTTGCTGAACATTTGACATCAAATAAATCAAACCTACTTTGAGGTTCTGCATATGCGAAAACATAACGTCTGTCACCCGATATAATTTCTGGGATAATCAAATTTTTTTGATCTGATGATCCAAGATTAGTAATGAGACCTCCAGCAAGAATTATTGAAGGCATGTAAGGCTCTACAACAAGGCCTTTTCCAAATTGCTCCATCACAATCATTATGTCAGTAGCTTCACCACCCAGTCCACCATGATCCTCCTTAAACGGAACTCCTAAAAGACCAAGTTCAGCAAACTTCTTCCAGTTCTCTTCTTTCCATCCCTCCTCAGTTTTAACAATTGAACATCTTGTATCCCAGTCATAATCATCTCTTACAAATGAAGTAACCATGTTTTCAAGAAGAGTTTGTTCTTCTGTATAATCAAAATTCATGGTGGTAGTCCTATATATTGATAACTACAATGTCAAAAATTTTATAATCCAAGAACCATCTTAGCGATAATATTTCTCTGAATTTCATTAGAGCCACCATAAATAGAGGCTTTCCTGAAATTAAAGTATGATCCTGATAAATTAGTTGCATAATCTGGACCTACATATTCATTGCTTAATGTAGTGCCCAAATGCGGGTTAGCATAATATCCAACGGCCTCCATCGCAAGTTCGGTTACCATTTGTTGAATATCAGTACCCTTTATTTTCAAGAGCGAAGACTCTGGGCCTGGACCTTTACCTGCTGAGTCTTTAGCTAAAGTTCTAAGTTCAGTATATTCTAAGGAATTTAATTCAAGTTCAGCATTCGCTATTTTGGATTTAAATGCCGGATCTTGTATTAATGGTTCACCGTAAGACATCTCGGTACTAGCAATTTGCTTTATTCTTTCTAAAGCTTTTTTAGACCTAGCGACACCTGCAATACCAGACCTTTCATGAGCTAACAAAAATTTTGCATAAGTCCAGCCCATATTTTCTTGTCCAATAAGATTCTCAACTGGCACCTTCACATTATCAAACCACGTTTCGTTAACTTCGTGAGATCCGTCCATAAGCTTGATTGGTCGAACAGTAATGCCTGGAGTTTTCATATCAATCAAAAGAAATGAGATCCCCTGCTGAGGTTTTTCTGCATTTGGGTTTGTTCTTACGAGACAAAAAATCCAATCTGCATGCTGAGCAAGTGTAGTCCAAGTTTTTTGTCCATTAACAACATAATGATCGCCCTCTTTGACCGCACTTGTTTTAAGAGATGCTAAATCAGAACCTGACCCTGGCTCTGAATATCCCTGACACCAAAATACATCACCACTTAGAATTCCTGGAAGATGTTTTGCTTTTTGTTCATCGTTGCCAAATGTATAAATAACTGGACCAACCATATTAACACCGAATGGCATTATGTACTGACATTCAGCTCGAGCGCACTCTTGCTCAAATATATATTTTTGAGTTGGAGAAAATTCTGCTCCGCCATACTGTTTAGGCCATCCAGGTGCTGACCAGCCATTGTGTTTGCCTAAAATTTTGTGCCAGGACATTAAGTCGTCACGGGACAACTCTTTTCCAGTTTTTCTTTTTGCACCAATTGACTCTTTGAGTTCTTTTGGATAATTGTTTGTAATAAATTCTCTTACATCTGATTGAAACTTTAAATCTTCACTTGAAAATGCTGTATCCATGAAATCACCTAATTCTCTAATTTAAAAATATATAATGCCTTAAAATACTGATTTCAACTCTATTTTTTTACGCATTATTGCCAAAAATCATACGTTTATTGATTAGATCGTAGATTAAGAAGGCTCCCATTCCATACAAAATACTTGAAATAAATGTGTTTTGAAGAAATGGTAGCCCCATAACATAGCATGTAATGAGTCCTGAAAAACTATTTTCATACATGCCTGATCCATACCAGACGGTAAAGTTTGTAATTAAATAGAATACCAGAACGCCAGCAGTAATACCTAAAATAGAATTTAAAATTGTTACTCTTGATTCTATAAATGTCCCAATCAAAACACATATTGCTAAAGAAAAGTATATTATTGGCATGCCTGAGTGAAATCCAAGATATAAATCGCTTAAGAGCATGGCTGCTAATGGAACTAAATATGCTACGATTTTTTTATTTATTATAGCACCTGAAAATACAGCCATTCCAAGAATTGGGGTGAAGTTCGGTGGATGGGGTATCAATCTACTCAACGCAAGTAATATAATTAAACCTAATCCAAAATAAACACTATACTTCGCTTTCATAAGATAATTTATAAACTCAATGTATTAAAAAGTATATGCTAAATCGAAGAATAAGTTTCTTTCAGGTAATGGATAAACGCTTGATAATCCATAATGGGCATCATCGTGAAAAGTGCTTGATACAGCAAAATCATATGCCGCTTTATCAAATAAATTATTAATACCAAAATTTAGCGTATAATTTGAGTCAACAAGATTAAAATAAGTATTTATAAAATAATAATCTGGTATTTGTGGCTCTATATTTTCCTGATCATTCGATACATACTTTTTGTCTAAATAATTTAATTCTAAATCAAGAGTTAAATTATTTCTGACCTCTGTTTCATATGCAATACTAAATTGTATTGGAGAAACAAGTGGAACGGATTTACCTTCTAAACTTAAAGTTGTACCACCACCCATTAAATTTTTCCAAGTACTAGAGTTACTACAATAAGTTGTGTTATCATAGTTACATGCATTCGGGCCGCCTGTTCCAGGAGTAAGTGAGCCCGAAGTAAACTCTGCGATTGTATAGCTCAAAGAGCCCTTTAACTTATTAGATTGATCAAAATTATACCCAAAATCAATGTCTACGCCTTGACGCTCTATAGGGTCTATATTTGTATTTATATTATTATAATATTGTATTTCATTTGTAGTATCAATCTCGTAATAACTTACATTAAAATTTAGACCATCTTTAATATATCTTAGTCCAATATCATATCCTTCAGACTCCTGACTCTTCAGATCAAATGTTAATGCTGGACTCGATGAGGCAACTCTTTCATCAATATTAGGAATTCGAAAAGATACTGAATAACTTGAGTAAAGAGTTAGTTCTCTATTGAGCTTTTTTTCAAAACCTAGATTGAAAGCCTGATTGCTTGAAGTGTTATTATACGTTGTCATATCGTAAATAACTGGATAGAAAACTCCAAAATATTCTACATCCGCAAAACCAGGGGCAGTTTTATCTATATCGTCTCTTGCTTGAAAAATACTTTTTTCGTCTCTGTAACCTAATGAAATTGAGAGATCATATTCATTAATATATGTTGTATTTTGAAAATATAACGATTTTACTTTAAGATCAGCATAAATATTCTGTCCTACAGAGTCACCTTCCTTGCGACTTTTTGCTGAGTCATAAAATGAATGTGCATAATCATAACCGAGATTTAATATGTTTGAGTGTGTTTCATATATTTGCCTTGTTTCATATCGTGAATTAAACTGATTTCCATCGATGGTTGTCACTGTATACCTGTCACTACTATCAGGAGTTGTGATCGTATTATTATTAGTAGGGTAAAAAGATTTATCTGTTTTATCTCTGTATCCAGCATTAAGAGTAAATTTATTTAATTCATTCACATTAATAACAACGTTTGCATTTATTGCCTGCATATCTGTATTAGCATAACTTCTCCTTCTCACGTCATCACATGAGCCAGTGCCGGAGTCCCCACTGCCAATATTTCTTGCGATTTTGCTATCCTCATATCGGTTACAAGAGTGATAACTATAAACCTCACCATTTTTTACTCTTGGACCTGGGAGATCTTTTTCATTTTCTATCGACATGACATCCAGGCTTAAATTTATATTATCTATTTTATACTTCGTATTTAATAAAAGATTACTTTCCTCAAAGTCTGCTGCATCTCGATAGTTGCTATTTGAAGTTTGGGACCCAAAAAGACTCAAGGAACTAGCATCATTTATTTTGGTAAATAATGATAAATCTGCACTCTTATTACTGTATGAACTTATTGAGGTTTTTAGTGAGTTAGTAATATCGTCATTATTTATTACAATATTGATAGCACCTCCAACTGCACCTGAACCATACAATGTTGCAGCCGATCCTCCTCTAACTACCTCAATTCTCTCAATGCTATCAGTAGGTATATGAGAGTTTATGGTAGACATATCAACGTCATTGAGACGTCTACCATTAATTAAAATTAATGTATTTGATTTTGCTGTTTCTCCAAACCCTCGAATGTCTAGAGTTGTATATACTCCGTCATACCCAGCTGCTGTTGTTCTTGTAGAAATACCTGAGTAGCTTTCTATTATTTTTGGCAAGGATTTATTTTGATACAGTTTAAGATCATCTTTAGAAATTATTGTGATATTTGAGCCAGCCAAGCCAGATGAAAGCCTTGTGTACTCTTCACTGCTAGGATTAATCAAAATTTCTGGCGTTTCGGCACTTAAATTGCCAATAAAAGTTATTAATATAAATATAGATAGTACTAATTTTTTAGTCATATTTTGCCTCCAGTTTGAAGTCACCGCAAACAAAGTATGCCCAAATGATTATCCCGATCACGTGTGGATGACTATATTTTGTTGGTAGGTCTCCTGACTTCTCCATCAATATTTGAATACGCCTTCCCAATAGAATCAGTGGCATCTGTATTCAAACTCATGAGTTACAGTTGCGGGTACAGCTAAGGATTTAAACCTTATTCCCTGTTATTCACTTTTCGTGAACCAACACAATTAATATGTTATATTCTTTTAAAATAAGCAACATTTAATATGAAAATATTTGACTCACAATCTGGCCTCAGTTTTGACTTTAATGAAAAACATGAAGCTGCAAATATTTCTCCTTTTGGATTTAGAGAATATGATGCCCGATGGCTCTATCCAGATCAGATAAATAAAAAAGGCCTTGAGGTTTTTGGTTATGGTTTAGGCCAATATATATCTGATGTTAAAGGGAGTGGATCTTCAATCGTAGTTGGTCATGATTATAGATCCTATAGCGAAGAAGTAAAATATCATGTCGTAAAAGGTTTACTGTCCTCAGGTTTAAAAGCGATGGACATCGGACTTTCAGTGTCACCAATGGTTTATTTTTCTCAACACCATTTAAATGCAGATAGCTTAGCCATGATCACTGCCAGTCATAATGAAAATGGCTGGACTGGAATTAAATGTGGTATTGAAAAATCACTTACCTTTGGGCCTGAAGAAGTGAAATCAATTAAAAAAATTGTTGATAACAATCATAACACCAAGATAGAAAATAATGGGGTGTATCAATTTATTCCTGGGGTGAAAGATGAATACATTGATTACCTATTATCAAATATAAAAATTAAAAAAGGAATTAAAGTTGTGGTTGCGTGTGGTAATGGAACCGCTGGAGCTTTTGCACCAGAATTGCTGAAACGTTTGGGTTGTGATGTGATAGAGTTACACTGTGATTTAGATTTTAAATTTCCAAATTATAATCCAAACCCTGAGGACTTAGTAATGCTAAAGGACTTATCAGAGAATGTTGTTAAGTATAATGCTGACGTTGGTCTTGCTTTTGACGGTGATGGTGACAGGCTTGGCGTAGTAGATGATAAAGGGGAAGAAATATTTTCTGATAAAATAGGATTATTATTATCTGAGTTTTTGTCATATGACTTTCCAGAATCAAAGTTTGTAATCGATGTTAAATCTACAGGGCTTTATTTTGAAAGTTCAATACTCAAGAAAAATAATTGTACAGTCGATATGTGGAAAACAGGGCATTCTCATATGAAAAGAAGAGTTAAAGAAATAGGTGCGCTATGTGGTTTTGAAAAAAGTGGTCATTTTTTTATTAACGATCCATTAGGACTAGGTTTCGATGATGGATTAAAATCTGCATGTTTAATGCTACAATATTTAAGTAATGACTTAACAACAAAATTATCAAATAAGAAATTAGAAATTAAGAAGACTTTTCAGTCTCCAACTATGGCCCCTTATTGTGAAGATAGTGAAAAGTATCAAGTTGTAGACTCAATTATAAAAAAAATTATCGAGTCAAAAGAAAAGAGTGAACAGGTTGGAAATCAAACCATTAAAAAAATAATTACAATAAATGGTATTCGGTTTGAACTTTCTAACGGGTCCTGGGGATTGGTAAGGGCCTCTTCCAATAAACCATCTTTAGTAATTGTTATTGAAAGCTATGAGTCTAATAATGAAGTTGAGTTGATCTTTAATTATATAAATGAACTTCTCGACCAGACAGGCAAGGTTGGTGAATATGATCAGACATTAACTGGTTAATGATAGCCATTCCAGATAGAACCTGATAGACATAAACAAAATAAATATTCCAAAAAGAAGGTTTAATTTACTTCTAGATAAATAGTGAGCAAACTTAACTCCAATCGGGGCACCAATTATCGTTATAGGTGTAATTAATATAAGTCCTACAAGGCTCACGTAGCCAAAGGATAATGGTAAATCGACATTGTTTTGTAAGCCTGCAATCATAAATCCTATTGTTCCAGGTACAGCAACAATGGTTCCAATTCCAGCTGCTGTTCCAATCGCTTTGTGAATTTCAAAATTATATAGTTTAAGTATAGGAATACTTATTGACCCGCCACCTACTCCGATAATCACTGAGAGAAAACCAATTACCGAACCAAATCCATGACCAGTGAAATTTTGTGGGAAAGAAGAAGATAGTTTCCATTTATCTTGCCAGAAAAAAAACTGCGCTGCGACAAATAATAATATTATTGAGTAAATCAAAATAAGCATGCTTCCCTCCAGATAAGACACTGCAACAGAGCCGCAAATAACGCCAACGATTATAGAAATAAATATAAACTTTAAGAAATCTATATTTACAGAATTTTTCCTAGCATGACTTACTGCAGAAATAATTGATATTGGAACGATATTTGCAAGTGATGTACCAACCGCTAAGTGCATTCTTATACTTTCATCTACTTCAGCTAGAGTAAAAATATAGTATAGAGCAGGCACTACTACGACACCTCCTCCAATGCCAAAAAGACCCGCTATAAAACCAGCAAAAATGCCTGTGCTGATCAATAAGGAAATAGAAAAAAGCAAGTCGCCTGACGCAACATTGCTAAAAATTGTACTGAACACTTAACTAATATTAGTTTTTGCCAGATGGCAACTCGTTGAAAGGCAGTTTTTTATCTGGCCTTTCATCTTGCGGCAAACCTAAAACTCTCTCTGCGATAATATTTCTTAAAACTTCGTCAGTACCGCCAGCAATTCTCATGGCAGCGGAGAAAAAATAACCGTTTTGGAATAAGTTCTTAAGTATTGGATTTTTATCTTGGTGAACCATGCCCGACATATCCATCAAATCAAGTGCGTAAGATGATACATCTTGCATTTTTGATGCTGTAACTAATTTACTTATTGAAAGCTCAGGTCCAGGTGTTTGGCCTTTTGATAAAGCGGTCATGCTTCTGTATTTCGTATATTGCAAACCACGCGACTGAATGTACCAGTCAGCCATTTTTTGTCTTACTTCACTATTTTTTACAGCGAGACCATCTTCAACTTCAATCTCTTTTGAGGCTTCAAAAATTTGGTCGAAATCTAAGCCTGGAGGATCTCCTACCGCTAATCTTTCATTCATTAGAGTAGTAAGTGATACTTTCCACCCGTCACCCTCTGCGCCAATTCTTTGACTATCAGGTATGCGGACATCATTGAAAAATACTTCATTGAAATTGGCTGAACCAGAAATCTGTTTAATAGGTTTAGCTTCAATGCCTGGTGTTTTCATATCAACATAGAAATATGTAAGCCCTTTGTGTTTTAGGGCGGTAGGGTCAGATCGGGCAACAATCATTCCATAATCGGCAAAATGAGCTCCTGAAGTCCATACCTTTTGACCATTTAGTACCCATTCATTACCGTCCTTTTCAGCCTTCATTCTTATACCAGCTAAATCTGATCCTGCTGAAGGTTCAGAAAATAATTGGCACCAAATTTCCTCGCCTGTAATCATTTTTGGTAGGAATCTTTTTTTATCTTCATCATTGCCCCAAGCCATCATAGTTGGTCCAAGCATGCCAATTCCAATTTCAAAATATCCTGAATGAACAAAATAGTCATGTTCTTCTTGAGCGTATATAACTTGCTCTATAGGAGTACCTCCATAACCTCCGAATTCCTTTGGCCATAAAATAGCGGCAAATCCTGCATCAGCTTTTTTTCTTTGCCATTCTTTAGCATTCTCGAGTGCTACCTTTGCAGCATCTTCACCTTTTACAGTTTCTGGTGCACCAGCGCTTGAAATAGACGATCCAGAATCGCCATTTGGTTTTGCTGCCAGAGTAGATCTTTTTTCTGCATTTTCTTCCAGAAAAGCTCTTACTTTTTTTCTAAATTCAGCTTCTTGGGGTGTGTCGTTAAAGTCCATCTTTAAACTATATTCCTTTTTTCAAGATTTGAAATTAAATTTTCTTTCCACTGACGAATACTTCCAATATTTAAAGAAAGTAGTTTAGATCTACGATAAAACAAGTGGCAGTCATATTCCCAGGTAAAACCAACTCCTCCATGTATTTGAATATTTTCCTGAGACGCGTAATTGTATGCTTCTGAGGCACTGACCCTTGCACCTGCAGCAGCAATTGGCAGTTCATTTGAGTCTGTACTTAGCGCCCAGGCACCATAATAAGCATTTGATCTTGCTAATTCAATTTTGACGTACATATCTGCCATCTTGTGTTTTAAGGCTTGGAATGCACCTATCTGCTTTCCAAAAGCAAAACGCTCAAGTGAATATTTCTTTGCTTCATCAAGTGAGACCTGTGCCCCACCTACTTGCTCGAACGAAAATAAAACAGCTGCTCTATTAAGTATATCATCAATCATATCCCATCCACTTCCCTCTTCTCCGAGTCTTTCACATGCAACATTTTCTAAATTTACAGTGCAAGCAGGTCTCGTGGGATCAATGGTGTCTAAGTTTGAAATATTTACACCAGGATCATTTCTATCAATAATAAAAAGAGAGAGCGAATTATAATTTGAATTATTGTCAGAATTTGCAGCAACAATGATATAGTCAGCTGACTCGCCATCAGAAACAGGATTTTTAGATCCATTTAATTTACCTGAAGTATGCAGTACCTTGATGTTGTTAGGTTTTGGCTTGCCATTAGTTTCGGATAAAGCGAATGTTCCAATTTTTTCACCAGATGCAATGAGTGGTAAATATTTTTTCTTTTGTTCGTCCGTACCATAAGATTTTAAAAATTCCGCAAAGATATAAATCGAGGAAGAAAATGGTGTGGGCGCAAGAGCTCTGCCTAACTCTTCAGCTATGACGCATAATTCCAACATGCCTAAACCAAGTCCTCCATATTCTTCAGGTATTGCGGTTCCCGTCCAACCTAATTCAGAAATTTGAGACCAAAGATCAGCATCATAATTTTGCTCATGGTTTTCTAGAATGCTTCTTACGGACTTTCTGTCGCATTTATCTTGTAAAAACTTTCTTGCTTGATCGCGCAAAAGCTTTTGATCATCTGAAAAGTCAAAATTCATATTAATTATTCTTTTGGTGTATTATCATCTTCAATGTCAGATGTAACTTCAGGCAGATCTTCGACATAAATAGCTTCATTTTCGTTAGTCTCCTCAAGATGATCACTATCTGTAATGCTTTCATCTTCAAAAGATGAATTTTCTCTAATTGTATCGTTTATAGACTGGTCAGCTGTCTCCTCATGAACTGTTTCAATACTATCTGTCAATGGGACTTCAAGTTCTGGTCTATCTAATGCATCCTCGGGCTCATTAAGACCAGGAGTTTCATTTATATCTGTTGAAATCTCAGGCGAGACTTCTCCATCGCTTATTGTATCATCAGCTGGTTTAGCTCTTGTTTCAACTCTTGGGGATCTAGCGGTAAATTTACGAGTTGCAGACTTTTCCATTTCAGATTTCGACAATCCTCCTTGATACATCTGCCTAAACGTATCATTATCCACTTCCTCTAATTCTTCTTCTTCTTCATAATCTGGAATTTGTCTCAACTTAGATACAATACTTTCTTTTAATTCTTCAGCTGTAATTTTAGATTCACTGATTTCTCTGAGCGCTATTACAGGCTTTTTGTCATTTTCGGGATCAACAGCTGGAGTAGCTCCCCTACCCAATTGAACTGCTCTTTCTTTTGCAAGAATAACTAAATCATACTGGTTATTTATAAGTCTTATGCAATCCTCAACGGTAATACGTGCCATACAATTATTTGAAATTGAAGTTGCTTTTTATTGTAATATGTAAATAAATCAAGCTTTATATGATTAAAAATAATACACATGTAGATAGTCCATGCGTCAAAATATGTAAGTATAATGAGGCTTTTATGGACGGCAAGGTCTGTATTGGGTGTTTCAGAGAGCAGTTTGAAATAACTAATTGGTTAAGAATGTCTGATGAGGAAAAAGCCTTAGCACTAAAAGATGCTAATGAAAGACAGGAGGAATTTAAAAAATTTGATGCTTAGTATTAGTTGGGCTTGTAAAGCAACATGGAAAACTTCAAGCTACAATACTTTGTGGTGTCTTATTGGCTGCAGTATTGGAGACTTTGGTACAATATTTTATTTTCAAATGATAGATCATTCCCTGTCAATTTATCTTGTGATGATAATTGCTATATTCAATGGACTTGTAACAAGTATTTTGTTAGAGACTTTTATTTTAATGAAAAGTTTTCCTTTTTCAGAAGCTTTGAATATCGCTTTCAAAATGAGCTTCATTAGTATGATAGCAATGGAGATTTCGATGAATTTAACAGATCTTATTTTTGCAGGAGGTGTATTAACCATTACTATTATTCCTTTCATGCTCTTAGCAGGGTTTGTCACTCCACTGCCCTATAATTACTATAGGCTTAAAAAATATAATGAATCATGTCACTGAGTAAATGTTAGAAAAAGAATTTGAAGTAGAATCTAAAAAGATAGTTACATATAGGAAAGAAAAACCTGGCGCAGATAAATTTTACTTTTCTCATGCAAATGGATTTAGTGGTAGAGTCTACAATAAACTATTATTAAACATTAGTGATAGTTACGAAGTCATAACTTATGATATGCGAGGTCATGGAAATACAACCCTAAAAGCTGATCCAAACAAATTAAAATCTTGGTACACTTTTAAAAATGACCTAATAGAACTTATCAAAATGGAAAGTAAACCTGTTGTGCTTTCAGGTCATTCAATGGGTGGAACCGCAAGTTTGCTTGTAGCTTTGTCCAATCCTGATCTCGTGAGTAAGTTAATACTTGTTGATCCAGTAATATTGCCTTTGAGATACATTTTATCTTATAAGTTTTTACAATTTACTGGCCTCTCTCATTTAGTAAATCCACTAGCAAAAAATGCATCTATAAGAAGAAACGGATGGTCAAGTAAAGATGATGCTTTTCAATATTTCTCAAAAAAAAAATTATTTAAATACATTGATGAACAAATTATCAGAGATTACGTTGAATATTGTACATATACTGACCAAAACAATGAACTCAAACTTAAATGCGAACCGAGCTGGGAGTCAGCTTGCTTCAAGTTGACATCACATGAAGTTTGGTTTGATCTAAAAAGAATAAACATACCTTTAAAAATAATTCTTACTCCAAATAGTGTGGTCTGCAATAAGCTAAGTCAGAAGAGAATAAAGAAATATAACCCTCAAACGGAAATATGCTTTATTGAAGACACAAGTCACATGCTTCCTTTAGAAAAAACCACTGAAGTATCAAGAGAAATCAATAATTTTCTGTAAATTAACTATATCTATTATCTGAATGCTAAATCAGTTAAAATGATAAGATGGATAATTTTTTAGACTTAGTTTCATCAGTTTGGTCTCAAGGAGTGTTTGGAATAGATTTCAATAATGTATTAATCGGTATTCTGATTCTTATACTTTTTGTCCTATTCAGATCTTTATTTTCAAAGATTGTTGTTGGAAGATTGAAAGCAATAGTAAAAAAATCTTCAACGCAAATTGATGATGAAGTTTTAGAGGCTTTTGATGGCCCACTGAGATTTTTTCCAATCGTAATCGGGGTATACATCAGCACTCAGTATTTAAATTTGAACAGCACACTTGAAACAATTGCTGCTAATTTAAATACATCACTCATAACAATTCAAATATTCTGGTTCCTTTATAAAGTAATTGATCCTTTTTCTTTTTTTATTCATAAATTTGGTGAACTGTTAACGTATGATTTAATTGATTGGGGTGTAAGGATACTTAAATTCTTTATCTTTATCATTGGAGGTGCGGCAGTACTTGAAATATGGGGCATAAAAGTAGGACCCATATTAGCTGGCCTTGGATTATTAAGTGTTGCTGTTGCTTTAGGCGCTCAAGATTTATTTAAAAACTTAATTTCAGGTATACTGATACTTCTTGAAAAAAGATTTCAAAATGGTGATTGGATAAAAGTTGAAAATATAGTTGAAGGCACTGTTGAAAAGATTGGGTTTCGCTCAACGCTTGTGAGAAGATTTGACTCCTCGCCAGTAATGGTCCCTAACTTTAACTTTGCCGAAAATGCTGTGACAAACTTTAGTAATATGAAAAGTCGCCGAATTTATTGGACCATTGGCTTAGAATATCGAACAACACATGATCAGCTAAGAAAAATAAGAGACGAGATTGAAAAATATCTAAAAGATAATGGAAACTTTGTAAAATCAAGTGAACAGCCATTGTTTGTTAGGATAGAAAAATTCTCAGACAGCTCAATTGATTTATTAGTTTATTGTTTTGCTACCACTACAAATTGGGGAGAATGGCTAGAGATAAAAGAAAACTTAGCATTTGAAATTAAAAGTATTGTTGAAAAGAATGATGCTGGCTTTGCTTTCCCTTCTCAATCCATATATATAGAAAAAGGATCGACCTAAAAAGACTCCTTTTGAAAAAGCTCTTTTTGATTAAGGGTATCTTGTAAATAGTATTTTTTAATCATACGCATAGAATTAGACTCTTTGTTTTTAATGATATCTATCAGAAAATCTAGGTGAACTGCTTCGCTGTCACCATATAAATTAAATTTTCCACGTCTGTGTAAGCCCTCTGAGGAAATTTTGACTATTCTTTCTGCTAACTCCCATCCTTCAATATTATTAATAGTTGAGTAAAGACCATTCTTTAAAACGCCTGCTCTAAAATTCATTAAATCAGCATAATCGAACTGTCGTGTGATACTCAAAGCCTCCTCGAGAGCAGTCTCATCATAGAGGATACCTGTCCAAAAAGCAGGCAATGCACATAATGTATCATACCCACCTGCATCAGCTCCTCTCATTTCAATGAATGTTTTTAATCTTACTTCGGTGAATATGGTAGAAATATGATCAGCCCAATCTCTGATCGTAATCTGATCTCCAGAAAATTCGCTATGCTTACCCTCAATTAAGTCTGAGAATGAATAATCTGTACATTTTATATAATTACCATCTCTGATTAGTGCATAAACAGGAATATCTAGAGCATAGTCTACATATTTTTCAAAGCTCATGTTTGGCTCAGTAAGAAATTTGGGTATGCCCGTCCGATCTGCATCAGTTCTTGTCCACACATGTCCTCTATAACTTTCAAAACCTGATGGTTGGTTATTTTTAAATGGCGAGTTAGCAAATAAGCCTGTCACTAATGGTTGAAGTACAGATGAAACATTGATTTTTTTACCCATATCTTCCTCTGAAGTAAAATCAAAATTTGCTTGCACAGTTGCAGATTGATACATCATCTCTAAACCCAATCCACCGAGCGACTTCATATAGGGAGTCATAATTTCTGCATATCTTTTTTTGGGAACCATTGGTATTTCTTCTAATGTTCCTATGGGCAAGAAGCCAATTCCTAGAAATCCAATATTATATTTTCTTTCTAAGTTTTTAGTTAAATCCAAATGACTGTTGATTTCACTACATGTTTCATGAACTGATTTAAGTGGAGCACCAGATAACTCAAATTGACCTCCAGGTTCAAGAGTTATGCTTGCATTATTTTTTGTGAGGGCAATTGTATTTTTACCTTCTTTAACTTCTTTCCAGCCTTCTTTTACAAAATCTTGAAAGATAGATTGTATACTCACATCGCCATCATATGGGATCAAAGATAAATCATTTTGCTTAAAGATAAATTTCTCGTGCTCAGTGCCGATCCTGAGAGTATCATCTTTTTTTATTCCTTCGCTGAAGTAGTTTATTAAATCTTTTTTATTAATCATTATATATGCTGTTCATGACTAGTGAGGAAGCAACAACCCCAGCTGTTTCAGATTTAAGAATATTACTACCTAGGGTTACTGGCACAGAATTTTTCATACTCCCTAAATCTATCAATTCGTTTGGAGAAAAGTCACCTTCTGGGCCAATTATAATTCCTATACTTTCATTAAGCGATAAATTTATTTTATTAATTAAACTGTTATTTTTTTCTAGTGAGCAAAAGATAAGTTTATCATGACACATAGTTTTAATCATTTCTCTAATAGAAATTAAATTATTAAATAAAGGTAAATTTACCCTATTAGACTGCTCCGATGCCTCTATAGAGATAAGCTTTAATCTCTCAAGATTAATTTTTTTATTATTAGTTCTCTCCATTAATACTGGCTGGAAAGAAGTGATCCCAATCTCTGTACATTTCTGCACCATAAACTCCATGGGAGTTCTCTTTATCGGTGAGAAAAACAGAGTTATCTTATGTTTATCGATCTCATTTTTCTTACATTCCATTAATTTAAGTTTACATCCGTTTTTAGCATTGCTTACAACTTGAGCTATACATTCAGATTTTTCATTGAAAAGAGAAATATGGTCACCGATTTTACACCTAAGAACATTGTTTAAATAATGAGATTTATCATCACCTAAAGATACTGTCTCTCCTGCCTTTAAGTTTGAAGTTATAAAAATTCTATTTTTTATCTTATTCATTTATATATATTAAATTCATAATATTAGTTTTGAGGAAATACAAGTTGCAGAAGTATATTCATTTATTAAGACTCCATCAGCCCAATGGATTTATATTACTTATGTTACCGTGTTTTTGGGGAATATTTGCAGCTTTTAACTCGTTTAAAGATATACATAACAATCTTAACACCATTATATTATTTGCCATTGGATCGGTTGTAATGAGATCTGCAGGGTGTGTTATAAATGATTTATTTGATAAAGATCTTGATAAGCATGTAAGTAGAACATCAAAAAGGCCTTTAGCAAGCGGAGCTGTAAGCTCATTTGAAGCAATCATAATATTTTGTTTTTTGTGTCTAGTCGGACTTGCAATATTACTTTCATTAAACAAGATGGCAATTACTGTCGGATTTATTTCATTTTTTCTTTTTATATTGTACCCTTTAATGAAAAGGATTACATACTGGCCACAGTTATTTCTTGGTCTAACTTTTAATATTGGTGTTATTATTGGATTTGTATCCATTAATGGGAATATTTCTTTATCTATTTTCTTCTTATATGTTGCAGGAATATTTTGGACTTTAGGTTACGATACGATATATGCGCACCAGGACCGAGAAGATGACTTAAGAATTGGAATAAAATCAACGGCTATTTTGTTTGGAGATAATTCCAAATTATGGATTTCTGCTTTTTACTCTTTAATGATTATATGTCTGTTAATCTTTGGCCGATTATCTGGTTTTGAATATTTATATTATACTGCAGTTGTTCTCGTAGGAATTCATTTGTTATTTCAATTATTCAAACTAGATATTTATAATAGTGATGCATGTCTAGAAATTTTCAAAAGTAATCGGTATACTGGCGCCCTGATTATGATCTCTTTACTGCTAACACTAATTTAATATATATGGATTTTGAAATTACAGCTCAAAAAATTATTGAAAAGTCTCTCAAAAGTGGAGCTACGGATTGCGATGTTGTGCTTGCAAAGTCAAGTGGTAAATCAATTAGCTGCAGAAAACAGAATATAGAAGATCTTGAAGAGTCAAATGATAGCACTATTGGAATAAGAGCACTAGTTGATCAGAAGCAAGCTTTTGTTTCTTCGTCTGAAGTGGATGATGATAATATAGAAACACTTGTCAATAAGTGTGTATCCATGGCAAAATTAGCGCCTAATGACGATACGGCTGTCTTAGGCGACAGTTCGTTGTTTGAAAACGAAATAGGTAATTTAGAACTACATCAAAGTGAAGAGACTAATACCGAAGTTCTAATAGACTCTGTTAAAGAGTGTGAAGATGCAGCTCTTTCAGTGCCTGGTATAAGTAATTCAGAAGGGGCCGGGGCATCTTATTCGCAGGGCGAATTCTACTTAGCAACTAGTAATGGCTTCGAGGGAGGATACAAATCATCAACAAATTCTATATCTTGCTCCGTTCTAGCTGGTGAAGGACAAAGTATGGAAAGGGATTACGATTATTCTGTATCTAGACATTTTTCAGATTTGCGCTCAGCAAAAGAAATCGGAACATCAGCAGCAAACAAAACATTAAAGCGTTTAAATCCAAAAAAAATAAAATCAACAAAACTTCCGGTAATATTTGATAAGAGAATCAGTAATGGTTTAATTGGATATCTTGCTGGAGCAATATCGGGTCCGTCTATCGCAAGAGGAACGAGTTTTCTAAAGGATAGTTTAGGAAAACAAATATTCAAAAAGGATATAACCATAATCGATGATCCAGGAATATTAAAGGGATTGGGCTCTAAACCATTTGATGGAGAAGGAATTCAAGTCAGTAAAAAAGAAATTGTATCCAATGGGAAACTCAACACTTGGATTTTAAATACCTCAACAGCAAAGAAACTTAACTTTAAAACAACAGGAAATGCATCACGTTCTGTTGGAACACCTCCAGGCGTATCAACATCAAATTTTTTTATGACTAATGGAATACTTTCCTATGATGACATGATCAAATCTATTAAATATGGTTTTTATGCAACCGAACTAATTGGAATGGGTGTTAACTTAGTTACAGGTGATTATAGTATGGGTGCTAGTGGTATGTTGATAGAAAATGGTGAGATTACTCATGCTGTAAGTGAAGTAACGATAGCTTCAAATCTCACAGAAATGTTTTTGAATTTATCCGCAGCTAACGATCTTGAGTTCAAGTACCGAACCAATGCTCCTACAGTTCTAATTGAGAATATGACACTAGCGGGAAAATAAGCTTTTTTAGCCATAAACTAATATTTAGATTTAAATTTTTTGTAATAGTATTATGAATACTTTCTCATGACTGGATCGCAGATATTAGCAAGGTTATTTAGAGATAGTATAAGACCTTACACGTCAAGATTGGCAAGTTCATTATTCTTTATGATAATAATAGCCCTTTCAACAGGCGCGACTGCTTGGCTGCTTGACCCTGCAATTGACAAAATTTTTCTGGATAAAGATGAGTCAATGTTGCTGTTGATACCAATTGCAATAATTCTAACATTACTAATTAAGAGTATCGCAACTTATATCCAGGTTGTACTTTTAAATGAGGTAGCTCAAAATGTTATCGCAGATACACAAATCAAATTATTTAGAAAAATTATCAATGCTGACTTATCTTGGCTTCATAAAATACACTCAGCAAAAATAATTTCTAATTTTCTCTATGATGTTACTCTGCTTCAAGACTCTGTAAGCAGTAGTTTAGCAAACGGGATTAAGGACCTACTAACACTCATTTGTCTTTTGGGTGTTATGTATTATCAAGACTGGCAGTTAGCAACAATCGCTATAATAGCATTTCCTTTAGTTGGTGTATTGACTAGAAGATTAGGTAAACGAGTAAAAAAAGCTTCAACAGAAACACAAGAAGAAACTGGCATCCTTGCCTCAATACTCTCTGAGAATCTTGATGGAACTAGAATTGTTAAGGCCTATCAACAGGAAGAAAAAGAGATTGAGAAACTCAGCAACTCTGTCTGGAGAAGAGTTCAAAAAATTCTTAGAGGGGTAAATGCACGCGGAGCAGCTTCACCGTTTGCAGAGTTTCTTGCCGGATTTGGTATTGCAGGAACACTATATTATGCTGGCTTGAGAGGCCTTCAGGGGGAACTGCCTCTTAACGAATTCGTATCATTTCTTGGAGCAATGATGTTAGCATTTCAACCGCTTAGAAGACTCGCCTCAATAAATACAACTCTTCAAGAAGGTTTTGCGGCGGCTATAAGAGTATTCAGTTTATTAGACCAAAAGAGCTTAATTAACGAAAAAAAAGATGCAAAAGATCTATCATTAAGTAAATCTAATATTAATTTGCGGGAGGTAACTCTCTCTTATGAGGGCCAGACCAATTCAGCACTAAAGAAAGTTAGTCTTAATATTCCTCATGGAAAAACTACTGCTTTGGTAGGGCCAAGTGGATCAGGTAAATCATCAATCCTAAATCTTATACCAAGATTCTATGATCCCGACTCAGGTGAACTAAAAATTGATGGACAAAATATAAAAGATCTTACAATTTCCTCAGTCAGGTCAGTGATTGCTTTAGTTAGCCAAGAACCAATTCTATTTGATATGTCTATAAAAGAAAATATCTTGTACAGCCGACCCAACTCCACTGACGAAGAAATAATCAGTGCTGCAAAATCCGCTGCAGCGGACACATTTATTTCTGAACTGCCAAATGGATATGATACGATAATTGGAGAGAAGGGATATAGTCTTTCAGGTGGTCAAAAACAAAGAATCTCAATTGCAAGAGCTTTTTTAAAAAATGCACCAATACTACTATTGGATGAAGCAACTTCAAGTTTAGATACCGAATCGGAAAGCCTTGTCCAGGAAGCGATCAAAAAACTGATGAAAGAAAGAACAACTCTGGTAATAGCTCATAGGCTAAGTACTATAATAAATGCAGATCAAATTATAGTTCTAGATGATGGAAAAATTGTTGAAAGCGGCAATCATGAAGAGTTGCTATTAAAGAACGGCATTTATAAGAAATTATACGAACGCGAATTTTAATTTAATGATAAAATATCTTGCAAGTAAGGTAATTGCACAAAATATAATATCGTACTTAGGATCTCTATATATTTTATTTGTACACAAGTCCTCGAAAATAAAATTTAAAGATCGAAAAAATATTAGTGGGCTGTTTAAAAAAAATGAGTCTTTTATTTATTCTTTTTGGCACGACCAACTTTTAATGTGTCCCCTTACGTGGCAAAATAAAAAACCTATAAGAGTTCTTATATCAAAGCATCGTGACGGAGATATAATATCTAAAGTCATTTCGCATTTAGGCTTTAGCGCGATCCGAGGATCAACTCACAAATCCAACAAAACAAAAAATAAGGGTGGGATTTTATCAGCTAGAAAAATGATAAAATCGCTTCAAGAAGATATCTGTATTGGCATTTCCCCAGATGGGCCTAAAGGGCCAAGACATAAAGTAAGTGACGGTATAATTAGTATCGCAAAGCTGAGCAATTCAGTGATTGTTCCTGTGGGCATTGGATTTAAAAATAAATGGAAATTAAATACCTGGGATCAGTTCATTATTCCAAAGCCGTTTAATGAAATAACTATAATTTGGGGCAAACCAATTAAAGTAGGTAAAAAAAATACAAAGATTAAGCAAACAAAAGAAACGCTTGAGAATCTGATGAATGATATCACAAAAAGAGCCAATAAAGGATATAATTAAAAAAGTGATATTCTTTCTCTACCGTATATTTTCAAATTTAGCTCTCATCTTTATTCCTTTGGTTATCTTTATACGAAAAAGAAAAGGCAAAGAATTGCAAGAAAGGACTAATGAGAGGTATGGGAAAAATACATATAAGCGAAAAAAAGGTAAACTGATCTGGATTCATGCTGCCAGCATTGGTGAGTGTCAATCAATACTGCCAATAGTAGATAAATTGAAAAAAGATCAATCTATTGATCAAATATTAATAACATCTGGAACTGTAACATCGGCACAAGTAATAAATAAAAGAATTAAAGGTAAAGTTGTACATCAATTTATTCCTTTCGATGTACCAGTATTTGTAAATAGATTTCTAAATTATTGGAAGCCATCTCTTGCAGTTTTTGTAGAATCCGAAATTTGGCCTAACTTTATTCATAACCTAAATAATAAAAATGTACCTCAAATTATAATTAACGGAAGAATGACAATTAAAAGTTTTAAAAGGTGGTCTTTATTTGATTCATCGTCTAAAGATTTATTTTCCAAATTTAGTTCCTGCAGTACGCAAAATACAGATAGTACTTTATTTTATGAAAAACTTGGAATTAAAAACACCAATTATACTGGCAATTTAAAGTTTGCCCTAACACTTGATCCTACTGATACTAAAAAATATGACGAGCTCAAAGTTCTGACTGGCGGTAGAAAAATATTTCTTGCAGCCAGTACACACCCTGGAGAAGAAGAAATTATTAGTAGAGTGACTCTAAAATTAAAAAAAACTTGTAAAGATCTTCTTACAATTGTTGTTCCTAGACATCCAAAAAGAAATAACATCATCAATAAGAATATTATTAAAAACACTGCAATTAGATCAATGGGAAATAAAATTAAAAGAAATACTCATATTTATTTAGCTGATACAATTGGTGAATTAGATTTATTTTACAAGTTAGCTGATATAATTTTTATTGGTGGCAGTTTAGTGATGCATGGGGGGCAAAATCCAATTGAAGCAGCGTACCATGGAAAGAAAGTATATCATGGCGAATACGTTGAAAATTTTTCTGATGTATATATGACTTTGAATCAAATGAAATTATCACAAATTGTAAAAAATGAGAGACAGCTAGAACATTTTATTAATGAAGAGTATAAAACTTTAGACAATAAGGTTAGAAAAGTTGGTGTCGGCAGGTTAAAAAGAGAAGGTGAAGAAACCGTAAAAAAAGTATTGAAAGAAATTTATCAATACCTCTGATTCATTATGGAAAAATTTTTTTTGAAAATATGGTACCAAGAAGTATACTATGCAAATCTTGTCTCCTTATTTTTTATTCCATTATCATGCATATATATAAGCCTTTTTTACTTAAGAGCGATATTTTATAAAAATAAAAAGTTCAGTATCCCTATCATATGTATTGGTAATATAAATATTGGAGGAACAGGTAAAACTTCAACGTTACTGACATTAATTGAGGAGATAAAAAAGAAAGACAAGAGAGTATCAGTATTGTTGAGAGGTTATGGATCTAAAAATAAATCTTTTTTCTATAAAGTTTCAAAATCGGATAAGTTTAACAAGGTTGGAGACGAAGCTCTGCTCTATGCAGATTGCGTTCCAACTTACATCACCACAAATAGAAATTTTGCAATTGAGAGAATAATAAATGAAAAGCAAACAGACATCTTATTGTTGGATGATGGATTTCAAGATCGATCATTTCATAAAGATAAAAGTTTACTAACAGTTAATGGCAAGAGAGGTTTTGGAAATAAAATGTGCTTACCTGCCGGACCACTTAGGGAGCTTATAAGACCTGCTCTAAAATCCGCACAATTTGTAGTTATTGTTGGAGATGACCTACATCATATTACAAAAAAATATGATTTTGATAACTTAGAATTCTACAATGCTAGCATTAAAGCTGTAGATGTTTTTGATAAGAAAAGTTATTTCGCATTTAGCGGTATTGGAAATAATGATGGCTTTTTTGATACCCTAAAGAACAAAGGATACGACGTTATAAAAAAGAAAAGTTTTCCCGACCATTATCAGTTCACAAGAAAAGATTTAGAAAGCTTATTAGATAATGCAAAAAAAGAAAATTTATCACTTATTACGACAGAAAAAGACTATGTTCGCATTCCTGAAGACTATCAGAAGAACATTAATTGTTTTAAGATTAAGCTTGAAATACCGAATGTTGAAAAACTAATAGCAAAATTAATTAATTAAAATAATGAAATCATTATTCAAGATCTTGGTAAAGTATCCACTGGAATTTTTGTTTTTTATTATCTTCTTTACAGTTTTTAAAATTCTACCTCTAAGAATCTCGCGTACTCTTGGAATACTGGTTACTACTTCTGTTGGACCATTTCTTCCAATACATAATCTTTTAATAAAAAATTTATCTATTGCATTTCAAGATAAAGATAAAAAGTGGATTAATGATACAGCTAATAGGGTTTGGATGAATCTTGGCTATACGATCTCTGAATATGCCCATATGAATAGTGTGCTTGAGAGTAAGATTGAAGTTATTAATAATGAATTTTCTAATGATATATTTGATGAAACTAAACATAGCGTAATTGTATCAGGTCATAGTTCAAATTGGGAAATACCTGGGATGGCTCTTCGAAGAAAGATGAGTAATGTCTCAGCGATAGTAAGAGAGCCAAATAATCCTCTAATAAATTTTGTAGTAAAACAACTAAGGCGCAAATATAGCGTTCAGTGTTATAGTAAAAACAGATTGGGGACGAGACAGCTTTTAAATCAATTCAATAAAGGAAGTTCTATTGCCCTCTTGGCAGATCAACAATTGTCTTCAGGAATAAAGGTAAAATTTTTTAATAAGGAAATGAATATCTCAACACTTCCCGCTCAAATTGCTTTAAAAGCAAAATGTAAAATATTTTTAGCATGGCCAATACGCACAAATGATAATAATTTTAAATTCGAGGTAATTGAGTGCATTGATACAAAAGATGAAGAAAGTAATAAAGAAAATATTTATAAAATTTCAGCACAAATATCCTCATTCTACCAAAAAATGATTACTAAGTACCCTGAACAATATTTTTGGTTCCACAATAGATGGAAATTATAAGTTTATTATTTCTAAAAATTTAATCTAAAAGCAATTGTGGATCTACATAGGTATTAAACACCATTACTCCCCAGTGAAGGTGGGGGCCGGTTGATCGTCCTGTAGAACCTACTTCACCAATAATATCATTTTTTGATACGATTTGATTTACTGTTACTTTCACATCTGATAAATGGGCATAAATTGATTTTACTCCATGCCCATGGTCAAGAATTATAGTTCCACCTGTGTAATAAAGATCATCTTCGGCATGTATAACAAGTCCTTCATTGCAGGCATAAATTGGGGTTCCAGTTTCAGCCGCAATATCTAGACCCCGATGAGGACTTTTAGCTTTTCCATTTAATATTCTTTGGCTACCAAAAACACCACTGATAATTCCTTCTGTTGGTTGAATAAAACTATCTTTAAAATAAGTAAGGTCTAAATTGATTTTTTTCTTTTCTTTTATCAAATCATTTTCATAAATTATTCTTTCGATTATTTCATCATCAAGTGGTGTAACCATTTGTTCTGGTAAACCGTCAATCTTTTGTATGTCGTAGTCTTGTTTTATTATATTTATTTGATGAATTTTAATTAATGTTTCATTTTTTAAATATTTCACACTTATAGGTTCCAGGTGATCCCTGCCGACTGCAAATACAAAGTGACCTTTTTTGCTCACTTTTAAAGAATTATTATCTACTATAATTTCATCTGCATCAGATGACTGACCAATAACCAGGCTTCCTTGAGGTATTTCTTTGGGTAAATCAGCTGCTATAGCTGGTTGAAAAATAAAAAAAAAGATCACTATTAATTTAATCTTTATTTTCATTTATCTCTTTGTATCTCCTTAGTGCAACTTCTGGATTTGCATAAATTTCCTGTAAATCAACGTTCCAATACTTCAAATTATCAAGTGAGATCTTCTCTTTTGTGATTGAGCATTCTACATAATCCCCAGACTTTATTATTTGAAACTGGCCATGATGCAACGTTATTTCTGCCTTCTTAATAAAACTATTTGTCATTAATTTCTCTAAGTTTGGCTTTTAAAGTAGCAAAATTAGTTTCTATGATCAACTCACTTTCATCATTTAAATCTTTTCTTGATTTGATTATTTTATTTGAACTTCTTGTAACTGAGTAACCTCTTTTTAAAATGGATTTATAACTGAGGCTTTCAAGAAGCATACTTTTATTGTCTAATTCTTTTTGAAGTCTCTCTACCAAAATATTTTTAGCCTTTAATAAAGACTCCTCTAAAGAAATAAGTTCTACTTTATTACTCTTTAATTGCTCGCCGATAACGCGAAAATTAAGTGATTGAGAAATATTTTGAAAATATGACATAAGATTATTTAAAAAAAGCTTTAGTGAAATAGGTAATTTATCTATTATGGTGATGAAATTATCTTTAAGATTATTAAGGTATAAATTTACTGCATAATTCAAACGATTCTTTTTTTCATTGATGTCCCTTAAAAGTTCTACTTTATCTGGGGAAGATATTTCTGCTGCAGCTGTCGGCGTTGGTGCTTTTAAGTCTGAAACAAAATCAATCAGTGTAGTATCTGTCTCATGACCAATAGCAGATACAATTGGAATGTTACTTTTAAAAACAGCCCGGATTACAATTTCTTCATTGAAAGGCCAAAGGTCTTCAATGCTACCACCGCCACGTGCAATGATAATAAGATCAGGCACATTTACTTCGTCTTTACTCGATAAGCTATTAAATCCATCTACTGCATCAGAGATTAACTGAGCGGCATCTTGACCCTGAACCGGAACGGGCCATAGAATAACATTGCAAGGAAACCTCTCTTTTAATCTATGAAGTATATCTTTTATAACTGCGCCAGTTGGAGATGTAACTATTCCAATTGTTTCAGGATACTTTGGAAGACTTTTCTTGTTATGTTCCTCAAATAAACCCTCTGCCGCAAGCTTCTTCCTACGTTGCTCTAAAAGAGCCATTAAAGCTCCCTCTCCTGCAGGAGTTAGTTTATCAACTATAATTGAATAATCTGATCTTCCCGGGTATCGATCAGAATATCCTGTTGTGAGCTTACCTGAACATATAACTTCTAATCCATCTTCGGGTACGAAACTAATTCTTGCAGCTGCACTTCGCCAGATTATTGCTTTTATAACGGCTCTATCATCTTTAAGATTTAAATATATGTGGCCTGATGCCGGCTTACTTAAACCTGAGACTTCCCCTCTAACTTTTACGTAGCCAAAACTGTTTTCAAGTGTTCCCTTGATTGAGTCTGAAATTTCCGAAACTGAATACTCTTGGATATTTTCTCTAACCATTTAATTTAATTCCTTTTATGCTAATATATCAATTAATTTAAATTTTACTTTATGAAAATTCTTGTACTTGGAAATGGAGCTAGGGAGCATTCTCTATGCTATGCAATATCAAGAAGTCCTTTAACTACATCACTATTTTGTATCCCTGGGAATTATGGAATAAGTCTACTGGCTGAATGTAGAGTTTTAGACCTTGATGATTTTGACTCTATTCATTCATTTTGTGTCGAAAAATTTATTGACTTAATTGTAGTTGGACCTGAGGTTCCATTAGTCTCAGGAATAGTAGATTATTTTCTATCAAAAAATATTAAAATATTTGGTCCAAATAAATATGCATCCCAACTTGAAGGATCAAAGAGCTTTATGAAAGATCTTTGCAAAAATTATTCTATCCCAACAGCTGCCTATTCTACTTTTGATAACTTCGAAGACGCAGTGAAATATTTAAAAAAACAAAGTTTGCCAATTGTAGTAAAAGCAAACGGATTGGCTGCTGGAAAAGGAGTGACTGTCGCAGATAATTTTGAAATGGCTGAAAAAGCTCTGAAGGAAATTTTTGAAAATAAATTTGGAATAAATATGACTGCAGTCATTGAAGAATTTATGGAAGGTGAAGAAGCGAGTTATTTTGTATGCACTGATGGTACTGAATTTATTTCTCTCGAAAGTGCTCAAGACCATAAACGCATAGGAGAAAATGATACTGGACCAAACACAGGTGGGATGGGAGCCTACTCACCTGCTCCTATCTTTACAGACGAAATTAAAAAACAAGTTGATGATGAGATTATATATCCCACACTAAATGCCATGAGAGAGTTAGGTCACCCATATCAAGGTATTCTGTATGCAGGACTGATGATTAAAAATGGGACGGCAAAACTTGTTGAATATAATATTAGATTTGGAGATCCTGAATGCCAAGTTTTAATGTTAAGAATGAAAAGTGATATAGTTCAACTTATGCTGAGCTGTATTGATAAGGATTTACAAAACTATGAATTAAAGTGGGAAGATGATCATTGTGCAACAGTTGTAATGGCATCGAATGGATACCCAGGATTATTTGAGAAAGAAACAGTAATTAATGGAATAGATAATTTAGAAAATACTGACACTTTTCAAATATTTCACGCTGCAACAGCTATTAAAGATAAAAAAATTATTGCTACTGGTGGAAGAGTCCTCTCTGTAACGGCAAAAAATGCATCGCTTGGTAAAGCTTTAAGTAAAATTTATGATTCAATTCACTTGATAGACTGGCCCGAGGGGTACTATAGAAAAGATATTGGGAAGAAAGCTTTAACATGACTGATAGAAATGAAATTTTTTCAGGCACAAAACAAGTTGATGATAAACTCAAAATTAATAAAGAATCTTTAAATGATTATCTAAAAAAACTTATGGGTAATAATTTTCAGATAAGTCAGATAACACAATTCAAGGGCGGTCAGTCTAATCCAACTTATCTAGTTGAAACAAATATTAATAATTTTGTACTTAGAAGAAAGCCACCAGGTAAACTTCTTAAATCAGCTCATGCAGTTGATAGAGAATGCAGGGTAATGACAGCTCTTCAAGATACCGATGTTCCTGTTCCTAAGACATTTGGTTATTGTGATGATGAAACAGTAATTGGTACACCTTTTTTTGTTATGGATCATGTCATTGGTAACATTTATTGGGAACTTCTTTTACCAGGATGTGATCCAAATAAAAGAAGGGAAATTTACTTATCTATGAATGATACTATTGCAAGGTTACATAACGTTGATTTTAATAAAGTTAATTTAGCTGATTATGGTAAACACGAAAACTACATGGGCAGACAGATTCATAGATGGACAAAGCAGTACAAAGATTCAGAAACACAAAGGATACCCGAGATAAATGAATTGATAGAATGGTTACCTAAAAATATACCGTCTGATCAAGAGACCTCGATCGTTCATGGGGATTTCAGATTGGACAATATGATATTCGACCCTACAACTCATGAAGTGAAGGCAATATTAGACTGGGAATTGTCTACTTTAGGAAACCCAATAGCTGATTTTACTTATCATATGATGTCATGGAGATTGCCAGCAGGCGCTAAGGGATTGGGGATGATGGGATCGGATCTTAAGTCACTCAATATTCCATCAGAGAGTGAGTATGCTGAACTTTATTATAAAAAAACAGGAAGAGAAAAAATAGATAATTGGGATTTTTATATGGCATATAATATATTTAGACTTGCAGGAATAGCTCAAGGCATTGTAGGTCGGGTAAGAGATGGAACCGCTTCAAGTTCTGAAGCAAAAAATTATGAGGCTTTTGTCCCAATATTAGGTAAGCTTGGCTGGAGTATTGTAGAAGGAATTAAATAATTTGAGTAGAAATATATTAGATATAGACTTCGTGAGAAAACAATTTCCTGTTTTTCAAAATCCAAAAACTGCTGATTTTGCATTTTTTGAAAATGCCGGGGGTACATATGTTCCAAAGCATGTGATTGAAAAGCTAAATGATTTTATGATTACAAAGAAAGTTCAACCTTATGGTGACTTTGGCCCATCAATTGAAGCAGGAAACGAAATGGATAACAGTTTAGAGAAAATTGCAGAACTGTTAAATATTTCAAAAAATGAATTTATTATAGGTCCATCGACGACCATGAATATGTTTTTGCTGTCTAATGCGATAAAAGATTGGCTTATAACAGACGATGAAATAATTGTAACCAATCAAGACCATGAGGCAAATATTGGGTCATGGAGGAAACTTGCAGAAAAAGGAATTAATATTAAGGAATGGAAGTTTAATCCAAAAAGTGCTGAACTTGAAGTTGAAGATTTAAAAAATTTGATAACAAAAAGAACCAAATTTATTTGTGTCTGCCATACATCAAATGTTGTGGCTTCAATAAATAATTTAAAAGAAATAATTTCAATAGCTCATAATCACAACATAAAAGTAGTCGGTGATGGAGTGGCTTACATGGCACATGATATTATTGATCTAAAAGAATTAGACATCGATTTCTATGGATTCAGCCTCTACAAAACATATGGCCCGCATTTAGCCCTCCTATATGGGAAAAAAGAACTTCTTGATCAAACTAAGAACTTAAATCACGAATTTCTAGCATCGGAGATACCATACACAATGAATCCAGGAGGTCCAAACCACGAGGAATTGGCATGTTTGTCAGGAGTCACAGATTACTATGAAACACTTTACAGTCATCATTTTACAGAACAAAAATTAAACCTTCATGAAAAAGGAAAAAAAGTTTTTGAGCTAATTTATAGCCACGAAGAAACACTAATCAAAACACTTATTGAATTCTTAAAGCTCAAAAAAAATGTGAGATTAATTGGCAAAACTTCACACTCGAGAAGTGAACGAATGCCCACTGTCTCATTCACTGTGAAAGACAAAAGTTCACTTGAAATTGCAAAAGCTGCAGGTAAAAACCAAATTGGCATTCGCAATGGTGAGTTTTATGCATGGAGGTGTTTAAAGGGATTAGGAATTGAACCAAATGATGGTGTGGTTAGAGTTTCAATGGTTCATTATAATAATATTGAGGAAGTAAATCGACTAATAGATTTTTTAGACACTATTCTTTAGTTTCGATTTTTTTTGTTCTTTCAATCTTCTGTCTAACCGACTCTTTCATTGAGATGTCCTCAAGCTCATGGTATTCATCCCAGTATACATCAAATTCTTTAGACTTTATGTAACGTCCATACTTGTCTTTTTGAAATGTTTTCTTTTTTTTTATCAATGTTAGAGATATTTTTTTAATTCATTTCTTGCAATTGAGAGTCTATGAACTTCATCTGGCCCATCTGCTAAACGTAGCGTTCTCATGCCAGCATAAGCTTGAGCTAATCTTGGATCAGTAGTGACTCCTGCGCCTCCGAAGGCTTGAATCGCATCATCTATTATCTTAAGTGCCATATTCGGTGCTGCAACCTTAATCATAGCTATCTCATTTTTAGCAACTTTATTGCCTACCTCATCCATCATTGATGCTGCTTTTAGGGTCAAAAGTCTTGTCATCTCTATATTAATTCGAGCATCAGCAATTCTCTCTTGCCACACAGAATGCCTAACTACCTCTTTTCCAAAAGCTTTACGGCTCATCAATCTTTTGCACATGGCCTCCAGCGCAACTTCCGCAAGTCCAATTGTTCTCATGCAATGATGAATTCGTCCCGGACCAAGCCTGCCTTGAGCGATTTCAAATCCTCTACCCTCTCCCAACAACATATTTTCAGGTGGTACCTTTACGTCCTTGAACTCTACCTCCGCATGCCCGTGTGGAGCATCATCAAATCCAAAAACTGGCAAATGTCTTTTTATTTTAATACCTGGCGTATCCTTATCCACTAAAATCATAGACTGTTGTTTATGAATATTTTCATTCTCAGGATCAGTTTTGCCCATAAAAATGTAAAACTGGCATCTTGGATCCATTGCTCCCGACGTCCACCATTTTGTCCCATTTAAGACATATTGATTGCCCTCTTTTTTTATCTCACTTTCAATATTGGTTGCGTCTGAAGATGCAACAGCTGGTTCTGTCATTGCAAATGCAGATCGAATTTCGCCATTAAGAAGTGGTTTAAGATATTTATCTTTCTGTTCATCAGTTCCGTATCTGACTAGAACTTCCATATTACCTGTATCAGGTGCAGAGCAGTTAAATACTTCTGCAGACCACATAGCTCTTCCCATTATTTCACACATGGGAGCATATTCAGCATTTGACAGTCCATGCCCTAGATCGCTGTCTGGTAAAAACAAATTCCAGAGATCTTCTTTTTTTGCTTCTTTTTTTAAATCTTCAACTATAGGGACAACCTGCCAACGGTCATTTCCGAAGTCTTCAATTTGCTTATGGTATGTATCATTATTTGGATAGACATTTTTTTCCATAAATCTGTTTAGTCGATCTGTTGTTTGCTGTGCCTTAGCTGAAATTGTCATGGTCTTTTACCTTTAAAAAAATCGTTTATTAAATTCTCACATTGAATTGTTGAAATACTATCATAAATCTCTGGCACATGATTGCAATTTTTTGTTTGAAAAAAATTAAATCCACCGTTGATAGAACCAAAATTCATATCATCTGCTCCATAATATAGTCTTTTTAACTTAGATTTCGATATTGCGGCGGCACACATTATACAAGGCTCTAAAGTAACATAAATACTGCAATCGATTAAACGCTCAGATTTTAAGGAAGCGCATGCTTGCCTTATGGCGTTAATCTCAGCATGAGCAGTGGGATCGTTATCCGCTATAACTTTATTATATGATTGAGAGATTATCTCATTATCTTGATTCACAATCACACAACCGACTGGTACCTCTCCCAAATCTAGTCCTTTGTAAGCATTTATTATTGCCTGTTCCATAAATGTATTTTGTGTCATAAATATTTAATTGTAGCTTAAATATTGCTCAAAAAACTAAACAATAATAATGGAAAGAATAAATAAAGTACTCGCAAGATCAACTGATTTTTCTCGAAGAGAGATTGATAGTTTCATTATGGAAGGTCGTATTAAAGTAGATGGGAAATTACTGACTACACAAGGAATAAAAGTTTCTCCAAGTAATAAAATTAGCATTGATGAAACTATAATTAAAATTAAGAAAATTACTGAACTAAATTCACTTTATATTTTTCATAAACCTAGGGGATGCTTAGTTACTAAGTCTGATGATAAAAATAGAAAAACGGTTTATGATTTTTTAGGACCTAAACAAAAAAATTTATTATCAATCGGAAGATTAGATTATAACACTGAGGGTTTATTGCTATTTACAGATAATGGAGAATTTAAAAGAAAAATGGAATTACCCAAAAATAACATTGAAAGAGTATACAAGGTAAGGGTGCAAGGATTTATTGATAAAAATTTCATAGATAGATTATCAAAAGGACTTAAAATAAAGCATATTAAGTACAAGCCTATAAAAGTAAGCCTCATTAGCAAGACTAAGACTTACTCTTGGATTAAAATGTCATTACTCGAGGGCAAGAACAGAGAAATAAGAAATATTTTCGAATCATTAAATATAACTGTTACTCGGCTCATCCGAATATCTTATGGGGCTTATAAATTAGGATCGTTAGAGAGAAGTAAATTAAAAAAAGTCAAAATATATGAGAATTATTAGCGGATCAAAAAAAGGACATTCTATTTTTAGTCATAAAGATAAAGATGTTCGACCATTATCTGATAAAAATAGAGAAACGATATTTAATATTCTTACGCATGGTAAAGAAATAATTAATACTGGATTTCAAATTGAAAAATCAAATGTTCTAGATTTATTTGCAGGAACAGGTTCATTTAGTTTTGAAGCTCTATCAAGAGGTGCTAACAGTGCGACAATGGTTGAGAACAACGATCAAATAATTAATCTAATTTATAAGAGTGCAAATAAATTAGGCTTGATTGATCAAATATCTGTTCTGAACGAAAATGCATGCTCATTTGAATCTATTTCTGATAAGCCAAAGTTTAACTTAGTGTATATAGATCCTCCTTATAATAAAAACTTAGTTGCCAGATCTATAAAAAATATCCTAAAGAAAAATCTTATAAACAAAAACTCTATACTGGTTATTGAAGAGGAAAGAAAATCAAAAGATATATTAATCCCAGAGTTAAAAATAGAAAGAGTTAAAGAGTTAGGTATATCAAAATTTTCTTTCTATAGACTAACTTAAATTATTTTTCTGAAGCTCGATGGCTTCCTGAATAAATGGGTCTACATTAAGAATCTTTGCTAAGAAAATAACTGTTAATATTTCAATACAAAAATAAAAACCTAGCTCCTTAATATCATTTTCCTTAAATATTGAGACTCTTGGTTTAAGACCTTGTTTTATAAGTGTCTCGTTCATTGCACTCATATGGTTAGAAAGTGTCATATTTATTAAATTCACGTTATCACTCTCCATACTCATGATTTCAAAGAATACATTCTTTGGCCCGTCTAGAAATAATTGTAGAATACTATGCTGGTCTCTTGTCATCTCGGAAACAACTGGCATAAATCCTTTACCATTTTTGCCTAGCGATTCAGCAAAAAGTTGTTTTTTCCAATTACCTACTTCTAGTAATTCATGTCCATAAATAAGATATGCTGCGATATTTTTATTGTTTTTCATAGAAAGCCTTAATTGATCAGCCAAATCTTCAGCTAAACCCTTTTCTTCCACAGCTTCTCTGCCGCCCTCAAGAAAATTTTTGTACAAATTAGAATTAAAATAAAACCCGGGTATAAGAGATGTATTACTGAATATAGAAAATCTTCCTCCTATATCTGGATCATGCTCAATAAGCTTTATTGAGTGCTGTAAAGAAAAGTCGTGAAGTTGAGATTGTTTATCTTCGGTTAAAGAAAAAAAGTGATTTGAGATATTTATCTTGTTTTTGCATTTGTCAATCAAGTAATCAAAAATAGATAATGTTTCTGAAGTTTTACCAGATTTAGAAATGAAAATGAACCCTGTTTTTTCTAAATTCAAAGTTACGACTAATTTATCAATAATTTCCGAATATAAATGATCAATATAAATTACTCGTATTTCATTTAAAAAGGAATTAATAGCTTTTGAGCCTTGCGTTGATCCTCCAAAGCCAATAACAACAATATTTTCAAATTTTTGGGGGATAATTTCGCGAGATAAAAGAAATTTTTTTTCAAGTTTCTCAAAATCTAAGAATGGATAATTCATCTTTATACTGGAGTTTCCTCTTCGATTAAAACTTCATCAATTTGTCTTTCAAACTCCCTTAGTCTCTTATAAACACTTGCGAGCTCAATTATAGTAGGCCATGCTTTTAGAAGATACTGCATTGATCCCTCAACTCTTCCAAATGCCCTGATTATTTGCTGCATAACGCCAAGAGTAACAACGCCTGCAACAATTGCAGGTGCTAAAAATACATATGCTGATAAAACATTTGCCTGCAAAAATGCAACACGGCCAATGTCAAAGTAAAGGTATCTTATATAGCTTAAAAAATGTATCTGCCTTACATCATCAAACAATTCCTCAAGAGTTTTTGGCCTAACAGTCTCATCATCCTCAGCAATTACTAACATTTTTCTATATGCAGCTTCCTGTTTTTGAAGATCATATTCAATTCCAACTAGTCTTAAAATCAAACCAAGAATAATTAAAAATAATGTACCACCAATTGACCACACCAACGCCCCGACAACTAAACCATATTCCCATTCACCAAAGAAAAATATTGGAATTCCAATGCTGAGGCCAAATAAAATTGGCATAAATTCTACCAGTATCATTAATGCCTCGATCAAACTCGTTCCAAGAGACTCCATGATTCTTGAGAATTTAATTGTGTCTTCTTGAACTCTCTGTGAGGCCCCTTCAATTTTGCGGGCTTTGTCATAAACAGAATGATACCATTCTACCATTGCGGTTCTCCACCTAAATAGAAAATGATTAGTAAAATAACTTACAAGAACTGCAACAGCCACATACATGCCAGCTAACGTTATAAATGATAAAAGACTTGCCCAATATTCTTCTATAGTAATTACGTTAGGAGCTGACAACGCCTCTTGTATCATGTCATAAAATTCACCGAACCATTCATTGATTTTTACGTCAATTTGCACCTGAACCCATAATGATGATAAAATAATTGCTGAACCAATATATGCCCAGTAAAACCATTTTGGATCTTTAAAAAACTTAAACATTTATAGAATATTTAATTTGAATATGAATTGAGTAAATCATCCACTCTATTCAATAGATCATTTAAATCTTGGTCATCATTGTAAACTGTAGGATCGTCATAAACTTCCCCTTCAATAATCTCAGGCTTCAACTGCTCTTCTTCTGGAAGCGATGTAATATCATCTACATTTGATAACTCATCGAGCAACTTTTTTTCAGTAAAATTGGTTTCTTGAGACTCATTAGTTTGGGTTTGATCATCTTGAATCATCTCTTCCGTATCATTTGTATCTTCGACATCAGTGGCCTGATCAGGTAAATCTTCATTTACCAAAACATCAAGGGATTCAGTATCGTCATTTGTATTTACTTCATTTGACGCTTCTTCTTTTTCATTATTAACAAAATTACTATCAATGAAATCTTCTAAAGATGAACTCTCAGTCTTTTCACTAGTTGTTGCACTATTATCACTTGTTAGTATGTCTTCAATATCTTCTACCACTTCTTCATTTGGCAGCTCTTCACTTGCAGAGTCGTCATTTACAACTGGGGGTGATAACTCAAAGTCAGGGGGTATTTCTAGTGCTTTTTGCTTAAGTGAAGTATAATCTCTTACTGTATTATTAGAACAAGAAATAAGTAGAAAAAAAACTATCAATAGAAAGTATTGACTGGCTATTTCATATTTCATTTTTTTTCTTTCTATTTGAAAACAATTCTAAAATTATTATTAGAATACATCCAAGAGTTATATTTATATCAGCAATATTAAATACATACCAATGGAAATTATTATAATGCACGTCAATAAAATCCAATACTGCTGCATACTGATAACGATCAAAAAGATTGCCTAATGCACCTCCAATTATTAAACTAAAACCATAATAATAAACTTTGCTATTAATAGTTAAGGCGTAAATAAACACCACAACAATAATTACAGCCATTAAAATCATATAAATATTATTTACAGTCCTTATGTCATTTTGAAATAAGCCAAAGGCAAAGCCTTTATTCCAAATTAAATATAAGTTTAAGTATTCATTGATTGAGGTTAAATATTGAGAACTAAGATTTTCAACATCAATGTTGTAAAGATGTATAATTATATTTTTACTTATTTGATCAAGAGCAAAAAAAAATAAAATCAATAAAAAAAATTTAGAAAGTTTATAAATCATTTATTTACAAACAACTTGCTCGCATCGTGCACACATATCCTTAAATAAATTTGGATAATATTTCCAGCATCTCTCACACTTATTGCCATCAACTTTCTTAACTACAATACCTACATCTTTATCTGACTCAGATATGTATGAGCTTTCTGGTGGTGATTCGTTTAAAATTGTTAATTCACTAATTATTGATATATTTTTAAGTGTATCACTATCAATTTCATTAAAACTTCTAATTGAGTAAAGCATTACAGACGCTTCAAGGCTTGAACCAATAACTTTTTCTTTTCTCTTTACCTCAATTGCACCATTTATTGCTTTACGCAGTTGCTTATATAATTCCCATTTTTTTGTTAAATCTTCATTTATCAAATTACTCTCTAAAGCTGGAAAATCAACCTCATGAACACTCGATTGTTTTCCAAGCCTACTTTGCCAAGCCTCCTCAGCAGTGAAGCAAAGAATGGGTGCTAGTAAACTAAGCAAATTATAGAATAACTTATCTAATACTGTTCGAGTAGACTTTCTGATATGACTGTCCTGTGCCTCGCAATACAAAGCATCTTTTTTTATATCAAAATAAAATGAGGATAAATCATTTGTACAAAAATTAAATATTGCTGAAAATACTTTTTGATATTCAAATATTTTATAATTTTCTAATACTTCTTTTTTTAACTCCTCTAACTGAGATAATACATATTGATCAAGCTCACTAAGTTCTGCATGTGAAATTTTTTCATTATCATTAAATTCAGATAAGTTTCCAAGAATGAAACGTAATGTATTCCTCAGTCTCCTGTAGCTATCTACGTTACTCTTCATTATCTCTGGCCCTATTTTTAGGTCTTCAGAATAATCGCTGCTTGCAACCCATAGTCTTAAAATATCTGCTCCAGATTTATTTATAATTTCATCAGGTGAAACTATATTAGCTGAAGACTTACTCATTTTTAGTCCATCTTCGTGAAGAACAAAACCATGCGTCAAGACCGACTCGTAAGGGGCAATCCCTCTGGTACCACATGACTCCAAAAGTGAGGAGTGGAACCATCCTCTATGTTGATCAGTGCCTTCTAAATAAAGAGAGGCAGGCCACATTTGATCTTCCTTTTCATCTAAAACAAAAGAATGTGTACAGCCAGAATCAAACCAAACATCAAGAATATCATCAACTTTTTTATAGTCATTTGGATCGTACTTATCTCCCAAAAATTCTTCTTTAGAGTATTTAAACCAAGCGTCTGATCCTTCTTCTCTATACAAATCAATTATTTTTTGATTAATCTCTTTATCCATTAGAGGTTGTCCAGTTTCTATGTGGTAGAATATTGATAAGGGAACTCCCCAAGCTCTCTGCCTTGAAACAACCCAATCAGGTCTATCTTCAATCATCGAATATATTCTATTCTTACCTTGTTTAGGGAACCAATTAACTTTATCAATTTCATTAAGTGCCGTTAACCTTAATCCATTCTTTTCCATACTAATAAACCACTGAGGAGTATTTCTGAATATGACAGGAGCTTTAGATCTCCATGAATGAGGATAGCTGTGCCTTAGTGATCCTTTACCTGCAAGATTATTATGATTTTTTAGCTCAACAATCACTGCTACATTCGCATCTGCATCAGAGCCATCATCATTAAATACTTTTTTGCCTTTAAAAAGTGGAACATGGTCAAAATATTGACCATTCTCATCCACTGTTTCCGGAACTTCCACATTATTTGCAATGCCTAAATTATAATCATCTGCTCCATGACCTGGAGCTATATGAACAAATCCACTTCCTTGTTCTAAAGTTACAAAATCAGCATCAAATAATTTAACTTCAAAATCATAACCTGAATCTCTGAGAGGATGCCCACAAACTATTTGATCTAAATCTTTAATTTCTCTAATTTTTGTGAACTCTTTTACTTTGCACTGAGTTCTTACATTATCTATCAATTCATCAGCAATAATAATTTGCTCTCCTTCATTTAATAGACTGTTTTCTTCTAATCCATTAACAGAATAAATTGAATAACTTATATCTTTACTAAAAGCTATGGCTCGATTTGCTGGTATAGTCCATGGAGTTGTAGTCCAAATAATAACCGAAGTATTTACTTCATTATTTTCCAATGACGAAATAACTGGAAATTTTACAAAAATTGTTATCGATTTATGTTCTTTATATTCGATCTCAGCTTCAGCTAATGCGGTCTTTTCAACTGTTGACCACATAACAGGTTTAGAGCCACGATATAAACTCTCATTTTCCAAAAATTTGAAAAACTCCTTCACAATTGTAGACTCAGCCTCGTAAGACATTGTAGTGTAAGGATTGAACCAATCTCCAGTTACTCCCAGCCTAATAAATTCCGATCTCTGAATATCAATCCACTTTTTAGCAAATTCCCTACATTCTTTTCTAAATTGAAGGATATCTACTTCATCTTTATCTTTTCCTTTTTCTCGATATTGTTCTTCAATCTTCCACTCTATCGGAAGACCATGACAGTCCCAGCCAGGAATATATGAACTGTTATGCCCAAGCATTTGCTGTGACCGAACAACAAAATCTTTTAAAACTT
Organism: uncultured Pelagibacteraceae bacterium; assembly: GCA_902526565.1. Lineage (GTDB taxonomy): Bacteria > Pseudomonadota > Alphaproteobacteria > Pelagibacterales > AG-422-B15 > CACNXQ01. Next base: position 72,913 of record CABZLP010000001.1, read on the forward strand.
TATTTAAAGCGTGCCCCATATGAAGATGACCATTTGCATATGGTGGGCCATCATGAAGTACAAATTTTTTTCGGTCCTTAGAATTGTTTCTTAATTTTTGATAAAGATTATTTCTATCCCAATCCTCTAATATGCCTGGCTCTTGTTCAGGCAGCCCGGCCCGCATAGCAAAAGAAGTTTTAGGCAAAAACAAAGTTTCACTAAAATCTATTTTATCATCTTTAGCGGTCATTTTATTAATTTAAGATTTTCTTAGCTTTGGATATATCTATTTTCAATTGATTTTTTAATGAATCTATTCCAGAAAACTTTTTTTCTTTCCTTATGAAGTCAATAAATTCTACTTTTAATGAAGAATTATAAATATTCAAATTAAAATTAAACAAGTGAACCTCTAATAAGGGCTTATTTTTATCAAAAGTCGGTCTGACTCCAAAATTGGCAATTCCCTTATAATTCTTTCCCTTTGCACTCTTGTTCATTACTTGTGCACGAACAGCATAAACCCCATGGTTAGGCTGAATATATACATCAATTTTAAGGTTTGCTGTTGGAACTCCTATTGTTCGCCCCCTTTGATCACCTTTCATTACTCTAGAGACAATTGTAAACGGCGCCCCAAGAAATTTGTTGGCAAGTTTAACCTCTCCTCTTTGAATTAAAGCTCTTATGTTTGATGAAGAGTAAATTTTCATTTTTGTTTTTTTGTGAAGGATTTTATTTGTTTCCACTAAATTTATGGGTGTCACATTAAATGAATGTTCTTTTCCAAAATTTGATAGAAACCGATAGTCGCCAGATCTTTTAATGCCAAACCTAAAATTTTTACCAACAAAAATATGCTTCATAGCTATGCCTGAAAAAAGAATTTTTTTACAAAATAATCTAGGCGTCATTGTTGCAATGCTCTTATTGAACTTTAAGACAATCGCATAATCAATTTTATGGGATTTTAAAATTTCTAGACGCGTATCAACTTGTGTCAACAAAAAACCTTTATTATCCTTTTCAAAATACCTCCTAGGATGAGGATCAAAAAGTAATACTCCAACTTTTGCAGCTTTTTTTTTACTAAGTTTCTTGGCTAACGATATTATTGATTGGTGACCTTTATGAACACCATCAAGGTTACCAATTATTAGGATAGAGTCTTTCGTATAATTATACGTCGTTTTAAGATCTTTAAATATTTTCACTTTAATTCACTTTAGAAAATCAGAAACTGTGATTTCTTTTGTATCTCTTGAAAGAATATTTTTCACAAGATTGCTAATATCTTCAATGTTTTTTTTACCTGATATTTGATCCTTATGTATACCATTCATAATAAAGACAAAATCCAAATTAAAGTTTTGTGCACCAAGACAGTCGGTTTTAATACTGTCCCCGATTGCAAGGATATCTGACTTATTTTTAATATTATTCATATTTTTCAAATCTTGAAAAGCTTGGTCATAAATTTCAACGTATGGTTTTCCATAATATACTACTTTGCCACCAAGTTTTTCATAATATTTGCCTAAAGCTCCAGCACAAAAGATAGAGTTTACTCCTCGATAAACAATTTCATCAGGATTTACACATACAATAGGTTTTTCTTTCTCAATGAAGTCATTAAATAAATCATTATAATCTTTAGGAGTTTCAAAGCTGTCATCGTAAAGTCCTGTTGTTAAAATGAAATCTGCCTCATTAATACTATCTACCTTACTAATATTTATATTTTCTAATAGATCATAGTCCTTAGTTGGCCCTAGATGAAAATAACTTTCACCATGAATTTTTTTATTAACAAACTTCGTTCCTATGTCTCCAGAGGTATAAATATCTTTATAAAGATCGGGATTAAGTCCAAGTTTATTTGTCAAACCCTCCTGAACAACATAATTAGGACGCGGAGCATTAGAAATCAAATAAACATCAATTCCATGCTCCTTCATGCGTTCAAGATAATTGAGAGCGCTAGCATAAATTTCAACACCGTTATGAATTACTCCCCAGAGATCACATAAAATTGCTTTATAGGATAGTGAATAACTCTCAACACTCTTAACTTTATTAATATTCATATTTTTATTGAAATTATTTTATTAACTTATAATCTTTTTTTAAATCAGTTCGTAATTAAATGACATCACTTTTTAATTTAAAAGATAAAAATGCAATTATCACTGGATCTTCACGTGGCATAGGTAAGGCTATTGCATATCGAATGGCTGAGCATGGCGCTAAAGTAATAATAACAAGTCGCAAAATTGATGCATGCGAGAACGTTGCGGAAGAAATTAATAGTACGTTTGGTAAGGATACCGCTACAGCAATATCATGTAATATTTCTGACAAAGAACAGTTAAAAAACTTGTATGTTAAATCAAAGGAGTTTTGTGGAAGTATAACAACTTTAGTATGCAACGCGGCTGTAAATCCATATTTTGGGCCATCTAACAACATACCAGATGAAGCATTTGAAAAAATAATGAAATCAAATGTACAGAGCAACTTTTGGCTATGTAACGAAATACTGCCCGATATGGTAAAAATAAAAAGTGGTTCTATCATTATAATTTCATCAATAGCAGGTCTACACGGAAGCAGCATGTTAGGCGCTTATGCTATTAGCAAGGCCGCTGACTCTCAGTTAGCACGGAATATTTCAGTGGAGTATGGCAGAAATAATATTAGAGCAAATTGTATATCTCCGGGGCTAATCAAGACTGATTTTGCACGTGCACTTTGGGAGAACGAAGACATTTTGAGGGTAACAACAGCTAAATCAGCGCTCAAAAGAATTGGCATGCCCGATGAAATCGCAGGTGCCGCCGTCTACCTTGCTTCTGAAGCAGGCTCGTTTATGACTGGACAAAATATAGTTATAGACGGTGGAGAGTCTGAACAGTAGTCAAAGTGTTGTAAAATAAGCATTTTTTGACATCTTTTATAATTATTCGTTTTTGAAGCCCCTCTTGACACATACGCACTGATTCACTATATGCCTAGGTAATTAAGCAAAAGATATTAAATATTTAGGAGATTAAAAATGGATTTTCGACCTTTACATGATCGTGTTCTCGTAAGGAGATTGGACACTGAAGAAAAAACTGCTGGAGGGATTATCATTCCTGATACAGCTCAAGAAAAACCTCAAGAAGGACAAATTGTTGCTGTTGGGTCAGGAACAAAATCTGAAGATGGGAAAGTCACACCATTAGATTTAAAAGCGGGAGATATTGTCCTCTTTGGAAAATGGTCTGGCACTGAAGTCAAAGTTAATGGGGAAGAGCTTTGTATCATGAAAGAGTCCGACATCATGGGTGTCATTGAAAAAAAATCAAAATCAAAATCAAAAAAGAAAAAATAAATTTTAAATCAAGGAGAATAAAAAATGGCGGGTAAAGATATACATTTTGGCACAGAGGCAAGAAATAAAATGCTTAAAGGTGTTAACGTTTTAGCTGACGCAGTTGCAGTAACATTAGGTCCTAAAGGAAGAAACGTTGTCATGGATAAATCTTTTGGTGCACCTAAAAGTACAAAAGATGGAGTTTCAGTTGCAAAAGAAATCGAACTAAAAGATAAATTCGAGAATATGGGAGCCCAAATGGTTCGTGAAGCAGCAAGTAAAACAAATGATGTTGCAGGTGATGGAACTACAACGGCTACTGTACTAACAAGAGCAATAGTTACTGAGGGCTTAAAATTTGTTGCAGCGGGAATGAATCCAATGGACTTAAGAAGAGGAGTGGATTCTGCAATAGATGCTGCAAGCGATGCCATTAGTAGTTCATCAAAAAAAGTTAAAACTAGTGCTGAAGTAGCACAAGTTGGCTCTATTTCTGCGAACGGTGAGGCTGAAGTTGGAGCCATGATTGCAAAGGCAATGGATAAAGTTGGAAACGAAGGAGTTATAACAGTTGAGGAAGCTAAAGGTCTTGAAACTGAACTTGATGTTGTTGAAGGTATGCAATTTGATAGAGGCTACCTATCGCCATATTTTGTGACTAATGCAGAGAAAATGACAGCTGATCTAGAAAATGCTTACATTCTTCTTCATGAAAAAAAATTAACAAACCTGCAACCAATGCTTCCTCTATTAGAAGCCGTAGTACAAGCCGGAAGACCACTTGTAATTATTGCTGAGGATGTTGAAGGTGAAGCGCTTGCTACCTTGGTGGTTAATAAATTAAGAGGTGGATTAAAAATTGCTGCTGTAAAAGCACCAGGATTTGGTGATAGAAGAAAAGCAATGATGGAAGATATTTCCATTTTAACTGGTGGTCAAGTCATATCAGAAGACCTAGGTATTAAATTAGAAAATGTAACCATTAATGATTTAGGGACAGCAAAAAGAATAAGTATTGATAAAGAAAATACTACAATTGTTAATGGTGCTGGAACTAAAGCTGATATTCAAGGTAGATGCTCTCAGATTAGAAAACAGATTGAGGAAACAACATCTGACTATGATAGAGAAAAGTTACAGGAACGTCTTGCTAAGTTAGCTGGTGGAGTAGCTGTAATCAAAGTTGGTGGAGCCACTGAAGTTGAAGTTAAAGAAAGAAAAGACAGAGTTGATGATGCTCTTAATGCTACTAGAGCTGCAGTTGAAGAAGGTATCGTTGCTGGCGGTGGATTATCACTTCTAAACGCAGCTAGTGCACTTGATAAAGTCAAAACTTCTAATGCTGATCAAAAAGCTGGGGTGGATATTGTCCGCAGAGCATTAGAAACACCTATTAGAACAATTGCAAACAACGCAGGTGTCGATGGATCTGTAATTGTTGGCAAGCTTAAAGAGGGCAAGTCTTCTACTGAGGGTTATGATGCTCAGTCTGATAAATTTGTTGATATGTTTAAAGCGGGAATCATTGACCCAACTAAAGTTGTGAGAACAAGTTTACAAAATGCTGCATCTATTGCCGGTGTTTTAATTACAACTGAAGCGATGGTTGCTGATGCCCCTGAAGATAAGCCTGCTGCAGCACCTGCAATGCCTGATATGGGCGGCATGGGCGGCATGGGCGGCATGATGTAATAATCATTAACGATAAACTCTAAAAAAACCCGGCCTTGCCGGGTTTTTTTTATTCAAACTTATTGATAAAATTTTTATAATTATTTTCTATTTCTTTATCCCACTCCGCAACTTTTGAAGAAAAGAAATTTGCTGATGATTTCAGGATTATGCCATCATCAAGAACTCTTAAATTGTTAGCCCTTAGTGTTTCACCTGTTGATGTTATATCAGTGATGATTTCAGAAAAACCATTGAAAGGCGCGCTTTCAGTAGAGCCGTCACTTTCAACAGTTCTATAATCAACAACTCCACATTTAGAAAAGAAATTATTTGTTAAGTTCTTATATTTAGTTGCTACACGTAACCTTTTTGAATATTTATCTCTGTGATTATTGCTCACTTCTTCCAAATCAGCCATCGTCATTACATCAATCCAGATATCAGGTACAGCAACAACCAGATCCGCTTTTCCAAAATCTAACTCCAGATCCTTTGTTATTTTTGAATTAAAATTGAAAATTTTTTCTTGTATCAGATCATCACCGGTTAAGCCTACATGGATTGATCCCTCATCAAGTCTATTGGTAATTTCCTTAGCGCTTAAAAAATATAGAACTGTATCTTTTAGTCCTTTTATTGCACCAATATAATCTCTATCATTTACAAGATTTTCAAAAGTAATATTTTTATCTAAAAAAAGTTTCTCCATGTCTTTTCTTAACCTGCCTTTGCTGGGTAGTCCTATTCTTAATTTATTTTCGAATTTCATGATTATAAAATTTTACTTAAGTTATTATTATTTGTTGCAAACCCTATAGCTGACAGTTTGTTTCTAGACCCTAAAATATTAAGTAACTTATCGTATCTTCCACCAGTTATTAACTTGATGTTGCCTGATTGATCATAGATTTCGAACATGACGCCATCATAAAATTCAATTGAATGTCCAAAGTCATTGTTGAAATTAAATTTAGATATGTCCATTTCAGATGAAACAGCGTTCTTGAATTCTTCCATGCCATCAATCTCTTTTTTAAAAAAATCAAGCTTTTGATCACTTACAAACTCCCTTAAAATATTCGGAAAAGTATCAAGAGAAGCTTTCAAACCTAAAAAACTCTTAATCAGATTTACCATTTGTTTTCCATTGCTCTCAGAGACGATATTTTCACTTTTCTCCTGAAATCGGCTAACGATTTCTTCAACTGTCCTTGAGCCTGAACCAGAATTGCTATTGGAATTAATTAGATCAACCAAGTTTGCACTTGAATTAGCATCCAAACCTAGTCTTTCATTGATAATTTCATCTTTTTTCAATTCGTCATAACCGACACCTTGCCCTAATCGATTTAACAAACTATCAAAATATGCTCTTCTAAAAAAATGCCTGACAATTCTTTGTTTCCACCTGATCGGTAAATCTAAATAACTTATAAAACTATTAAAGAGGTTTAGACTGCCTATTTTAATTTGGTACTCGTTAATATTTAATTTATCTAGTATTTTGACTGCCGTTTTAAGCGTATAAATATCTTTTTCATAAATAGTTTTTAGCTTTTTTTCTGTAAAAATAATTTCAACCCCTGATTGGTTTAATTCAATTGATGCATCATTTATTCCATTGAGTGACCTAAATACTGGTCCAGTATAGCATAAATTAGCTTCATTTTTTTTATCATTACTTTTAATAAAACTTCGACACGTAGGGATCGTCATGTCTGGTCTCAGACATTTTTCCTTGCCTGAACCATCTATAAAAGAATACATCTGACTTCTGATTTCTTCTCCCGATGTTTCATAAAAAATGTCAGAGTCATGAACTAAAGGAAGCTCTACATATTGAAATCCTAAATCAATAAAATAATCTTTTAATCTAATATTTAATTCCTGTAGTGACATAGATCAAATTTTTAGTATTTCCTGTAGAGTGCTTACTAAATCCTCTCTAATTACTTCTTTTTGACCTGCTTTAGTTTCTTTCCATTCTTTACGTCCAGTTATATTTTTTGAAATCTCACTTCCCTTTTTTAAATCTTTGAGTGATATTTTATTGTTTTTAATTTCATCATCACCTGCAATTACAACTGCATCAGCTTGCTTACGATCGCAATATTTAAGTTGCTTAGCTAAGTTTTTTGAGCCAAAAGAAATCTCGCAGGCCATGCCTGCATCTCTAATTTCAGATGCCATTCGAATATACTCGGATAAATTATTGTCTCCTAAATTTGCTACAATTACTAAAGGTCTCGATTTGGCTTTAATGAGATCCAACTGCTCTAGAGCGACAATAAGCCTGTCAACACCAACAGAAATACCAGTAGCGGGAACGTCCTCTTTCCCAAATCTTGATATCAGTTTGTCATATCTTCCTCCTCCAGCCACTGATCCAAAAACTATAGTTTCACCTTTTGTATTTTTTATATCGATTAATAGTTCAGCTTCAAAAATCATGCCTGTATAGTAATCCAATCCTCTTACAATGGATGGATCAAATGAAATTGGATAATCTGCAAAATTCCCTAGATAAGAGTTAAACTCATCAATATCATCACTCGTTTGCTTCTGGTCGTTCATAAAGTCTAAAATCATTGATGCTTGTTCATTATCAAGACCTACGCCTTCCATAAAATCACCAGATTTATCTTTTCTACCCGCACATAATAACTCTTTAACACCTTCATCACCTAGACGATCTTTTTTATCTACTGCTCTAAGAATTTTTGACTCAACTTCTTTCGAAGTATTTATTTTCTCAAAAAGACTTGTCCAAATTTTTCTATTTGAATATTTAATTTTAAATTGAGAATCATTTAAACCCAGCCTTCTCAAGATATTTACAACCATAACGCATAATTCAGCATCGATTAGATTTGACTGAATTCCGATAACATCTGCATCAAATTGCAAGAATTCTCTGAATCTTCCTGGCCCTGGCTTTTCATTTCTCCATACTATTCCTGATTGATATCTTTTAAATGGCTTTACTAAATTTTGATAATTCTGTGCAACATATCGTGCTAAAGGAGCTGTAAGGTCATATCGTAATGATAGCCATTGACCGTCTTCATCTTGTAACGAAAAAACACCTCCACTAGGTCGATCTATATCAGGCAAAAACTTACCGAGACTATCAGTGTATTCAATGGATGAGGTTTCTAATTCAACAAATCCAAATTTTAGACACTCTTCCTCTATTACCTCAGTAACTTTTTTTCTGAGAGTCAAGAGTTGTTTCTCATTGTCTTTAAACCCTCTAGGTAAAATGGCCTTGGGTTTATTGTTATTCTTGGTCATACAATTCCTATCGTTAGCACGATACTACAAAGTTAGTTTATTTAATATAAAAAGGGGTTGTTGTTCGCTGACGCTTTTTGTTCAGCAAACTTAAATATGAATATGATGATGTGTAAAAACAATCATGAACAGTGAAATGCCTTATTTATTCAAAAAAGTCAAATTTTTATAATTTTTATTATTAAGTGAAGCCGAAATACTCTATTTTTATTAAATGATTATCACTGAAAACAGTAGAAAATTAACTGTTATTTATGCTGCGCTTGGCCATCTATTGATGCACATGTTTGCTGCATTTTACTTTGTAATTGTTCTTGCGATTGAAGATGAGTGGAAATTTTCATATGACGAGCTTTTAAATCTATGGTTTCTTGGGTCTCTTCTTGTTGGCATAGGATCTTTACCAGCTGGATGGATTAGTGATCGATGGAGCCGTTCAGGAATGATTGCAGTAATGTTTTTAGGTCTAGGTATTAGTTCGGTTCTTTGTGGTCTGAGTGGAAACAAATTATCTCTTTTTATTAGTCTATCCTTGCTTGGCTTATTTTGCTCGATATATCACCCTGCTGGAATATCCTGGATAGTTAATACATCAAAAGAAACAGGACGTGCACTTGGTTTCAATAATATATTTGGAGGCGTAGGAATTGGATTGGGAGCTTTTTTTGCTGGTATTTTAATTGATCAGATTAATTGGCAAGCTGCGTTTATATTCCCTGGAATAATTTCTATACTAACAGGCTTATGTCTCTCATATCATTTGAAATCAGGAAAAATTTCATTGACTAATATTAAATCAGAACAATTTCGAGATAATCCAGAAAAAAATCAAATGCTAAAAATTGCGATTATAATGCTTGTAAGTATTACATGTTTGAGTTTTGTATATCAAATTCTTCAAACAAGTTTGCCTAAAGCAATTGATATCAGACTGTCGAACAGCCTAAACCTCTCAACGTCTGAGATTGGATATATTGTAGCCACCATTTATATTGTAAGCGGTTTAATGAACTACATAGGCGGTATTTTAACAGATAAATATTCTGAGAAAGTAATTTATGCTATTGGCATCATCGGGCAAGGTACTCTTCTTTTACTCATTGTTAGTCTTTCAAATTATTGGTTAATTGTTATCAGTCTCATGATTGTTGCTTTTAATTCAAGTATACTTCCAGCAGAAAATTTATTACTGGCTAAGTTCTCACCAGAAAAATATCAAAGTCTTGTTTATGGTATAAAATTCATTGTTTCATTCTCTGTGGGGCCAATAGCCCTGATCTTAATTTCTAGAAGTTATGAAATAAGTGGTGAGTTTGGATTTCTTTATTTACTTTTTGGATTTGTAATGATCTTGCTCTTTTTAATTGTACTAACTCTTCCCGTAAAAAAATCATTAGTTGGTACAGCTGGGTAGACTTGAACTACCGACCTCCTGGTCCACAACCAGGCGCTCTAACCAACTGAGCTACAGCTGCATAAGTGGTGGCTCGAGGTGGATTTGAACCACCGACACAAGGATTTTCAGTCCTTTGCTCTACCAACTGAGCTATCGAGCCTCACGTTAGTAATGTAAGTCTTTTATTCTATAAGAAGTATTCGTGCAAAGAAAATATTCTTATTGCTAATTAATTAAGCTTTTCATTTAATCTGCTTATCAAATCCTGCACACTTTCTAATGAGTTTAATTCGTCAGCATCAATCATAAGCTGATAATTATCGTCATTTTTAATATAAACACATGGTAGATTGATTTGCTTAGGTACAAACTCTAAGTCTGCGAGATGGTCAATGTAATAAAAGCTGCTCTTTATTTTAAGTGACTTAAGATAATTACCCCAAATCTTTTCCTTACCTCGATTGTTATATGTGATAGAGCACAAATGACATTCATAAGTACTTGGTGAAATTATTTTATGACCCCAATCTATGAGAGCATTGAAAATGCCACTTTTTGCATTGTAAATAAAAATTAATTCTCTCATGATTTTATTAAACCAACCGAACCCAATAAGTTATTAGTTTGAAACAATGGTAATCCAACTACATTTGAATACGAGCCGTTTATTGACTTGATAAAAACTTCAGCAAAGCCCTGAATTTTGTATGATCCTGCAACATTTTTCCATTCATTTGTTTTGATGTAGTTATCAATATCTTTTTTATTAAGCAGTTTAAAATTCACTGTAGTTGTGACACTCCTACTTATGACTTTATTCTTAGTATCTCGTAGGCATAATACGGTTGAAACGCGATGTCTTCGACCCGATAATTTATTGAGATTTTTCCTAGCAATAACTTCATCATTTGTTTTATCAATTATTCTTCTTCCACTATAGGCAATAGTATCTGCCGTAAGAATCACAGCATTTTCATGCTTCCCATCAAAGTACTTCATCTTTTGAGTAGCTATTCGTTTACAGTAATCTAAGGGTAATTCCTTTTTGTTGATCGTCTCGTCAATATTTGGTGAGATTATTTCATCAGGTTTAATCCCAATAATTGATATCAATTCTAATCTTCTAGGAGATGAGCTGCCTAAAATAAATTTCAATATATTCTCTTGGTTATTTATATCTAAATATTATTCTACCTTTAGTAAGGTCGTAAGGTGTGATCTGAACAAGAACTTCATCACCTGCTAAGACTCTAATTCTATTTTTTCTCATTCTACCAGCTGTATGTGCCAGAACTTCATGGCCATTTTCTAGTGCAACTTTAAACATTGCATTTGGAAGTATATCAGTAACTTTACCCTTAAATTCTAAAATCTCTTCTTTTGACATATATTATTTTTTTGTAAGCCTATATTCTATTGACCTTGAATGTCCGTCAAGACCTTCATTATCAGCGATTGTCATAGCACTATTACCAATTTCTTCAATACCTTCTTTTGTAAATTCAACAAGCGATATTTTCTTTAGAAAGTCAAATACTGATAGTCCTGATGAAAATTTTGCGCTCCTTGATGTAGGCAATACATGGCTTGGACCAGCAACATAGTCACCTAATGCTTCGGGTGTATTCCTACCGAGAAATACTGCACCTGCATTAACAATATATTTAAGAAACTCTCTTGCATTATCAATAGCAAGCTCGAGGTGTTCAGGAGCTAATTGATTTGAGATATCAAAAGCCTCTTTGAGGTCACGTGCAACAATGATTTTACCATTTTTATCCCAGCTTGCTAACGCAATCTCTTTTCGCGGAAGAGACTCTAATTGACGAGGTACTTCTTTTTCAACTACTTCAGCTAATGTTTGATCAGTAGTAATTAGAATGCTTTGGGCACTTTTATCATGCTCAGATTGGGCTATGAGATCAGCAGAAATAATTTTTGGATCACTATTCTGGTCAGAAATTACAACTATTTCTGAAGGTCCCGCAAACATGTCAATCCCAACAAGTCCTGAAACTTGCCGTTTTGCTTCAGCGACATAAATATTACCAGGTCCAACAATTTTATTTACAGGTGCCACGCTTTCAGTCCCATATGCCATTGCAGCGACTGCCTGAGAGCCACCCATGCAATATATTTTTTTAATGCCAACAATTTTTGCAGCATATAAAACTGATGGATTAATCTGTCCGTCAGTTAGTGGTGTAGCCATTACTATTTCTTGTACGCCTGCAACCATAGCTGGTATTGCATTCATAAGAACTGTACTAGGATAGCTTGCTGTTCCACCTGGCACATAAATCCCTGCTGTTTCCAAAGGTTTCCACATATATCCAAGAGTAGATTTTAGATCGTCATTAAAACTTAGATCCTGTGGTAATTGTTTTTCATGGTATACCCTAACTCGATCGGCTGCTATTTGAATAGCCTTGCATATCTGTTCAGGTAATTCATCTGTCTGATTGTTGATTGCAGTTTCATCTAAAATGAAGTTTGATTTTGTAAGTTCATTGCGATCAAGTTGGTTGGTATACTCTATAAGAGCACCATCACCTTTGGTTCTTACATCATTAATTATATTAGCTACAACATCTTTTACATCTATGTCATCTGACCTATTAGTATTTAATAAATTTTCAAATTCCTGTGAAAAGTCTGAATTGCTTGTATTAATTATTTTGTTCATTTACTTTTTCTTCTGTATCCCAAGGATTTCCTTGATCATCTAATTTGCACCGAATAATTTCAGTTTCGAGTTTTATAATTGCATCATTTTTGAAAAGCAATTCAATTTCAATATTTTTTGACTTATTGGGATAATAGTTAAAAGTCAAAAGTTCTAATTTCTTTGATTTATTCAATTGATCAATATTTTTTGAATAAACCGATATAACGTCCTCAAAGCATAGAACGGCCTTAATACGCTGATTGACTTTATTTACTATTTTTTCTTCCCACATAAATCGTGTAATCATTAGGAAGAATGATCTTATTGATGGTAGGTATTTAATATCACTTACTTCAATGAGTCCGTCCTGCAATATTGTCCCAATAATTTTTAATTCATCAGTATCAATTGCATTTAAATTCATAATTTCTACACCCGCTTAATGTCTGCTCCACATGCTTCTAATTTTACTTCAATTTGTTCATACCCTCTATCCAAGTGATAAATGCGATTTAGCGTTGTTTCACCTTCAGCTGCTAATCCTGCTAAAATTAAACTTACAGAGGCTCTTAAATCTGTTGCCATCACTGGAGCTCCTCTAAATCCTGAGCAAGGATTAATAATTGCTCTTTTGCCATTAATTACAATATTTGCTCCCATTCTATTCAATTCAGGTACATGCATGAATCTATTTTCAAATATGTTCTCGTCAATAACTGACTTAGTTTTAGCCATAGACATTAAAACCATCATTTGAGCTTGAACGTCTGTGGGAAAGCCAGGATATTCCTTTGTTTTAATTTCAATACCTTCATTAATAATAGATTTATTTACTGTCACTGAATTTTCATCGAAAATTATATCTACTGGCAATGTTTTTAAAGTTTCGAGAACATTACTAATGTGTTCAATATTTAAATTTTCTATTTTAAGTCCATCTCCAACTAGTGCTCCAGCTATAATATAGGTTATAGCCTCGATACGATCAGGAATAATAGAATAATTTGAACTATTCAAAGTTGTTACCCCTTGAACCACGACAGATCTGTTATCATCAAGTTCAATTTTTGCTCCCATAGTATTTAAGCAATTAATTAAATCAATCACCTCAGGTTCTAGAGCAATGTTAGAAATTTTAGTCTCGCCCTTAGCCAATGACGCGGCCATTATGATATTTTCCGTCGCACCAACAGATACTTTAGGAAGTTCGATCTTATTTCCAGTCAATCCTTTTGGTGCACTACATTGAATATATCCTTTTTCTAATTCAAAAGTTGCACCAAGTTTTGTAAGTGCGTCTATATGAATATCAATTGGCCGAGCACCTATGGCACATCCTCCAGGAAGCGATACACTAGCCTCACGCTTTCTTGCAAGTAATGGCCCAAGCACTAAGATACTTGCTCGCATTTTTCTCACTAAATCATATTCAGCAATAGTTTTCTCTGTATCTGTATATTGAAGTGCAATAGAATTTTTATTATTTATAATTTTTGTAATATTAACTCCAAGAGATGATAAAACCATACTCATAGTTTTTACATCAACTAGATCAGGAACATTTGAAAGTTCTAATTTTTCATTTGTTAAAATGCTAGCAGCCATAATTGGTAGAGCAGCATTTTTTGATCCACTAACAGGAATCACACCCCTTAGAGGTTGTCCTCCATTTATAATAATTTTCTGCATTGAATTTTATAGCTTGGGAAGAGTAACGCCGGTTTGTTTCATGTATTTCCCTTTTCTATCCTTATAAGAAATCTCAGGCGGAGCCTCACCTTTATAGAATAGGAACTGGCAGCCTCCTTCATTTGCATAAATTTTTGCCGGAAGTGGTGTTGTATTTGAAAACTCTAAAGTTACATGACCTTCCCACTCAGGCTCTAAAGGAGTTACATTGACTATTATCCCACATCTTGCATATGTTGATTTTCCTAAACAAACAACCAATACATCTCTTGGAATTCTGAAATATTCTACAGTGCGTGCCAGTGCAAATGAATTGGGTGGTATAATGCATTCTTTGCCTGGTCTATCAACAAAGCCTTTGTCATCAAAATTTTTGGGATCAACTAAGGCTGAGTCAACATTTGTAAATATTTTAAAATCTTCAGATACTCTTGCATCATATCCGTAAGAAGACAATCCAAAGGAGATAGTCCCATCTTTTTTTTGTCCGTCCACAAAGGGTTCAATCATACCTTGTTCTAAGGACATTTTTTTGATCCAGTTATCAGACATGATGGTCATCTTATTTCTCTTCTTTCTTTCGTTGATATTCTTTTCTTTTTATTAAATTCTGTCTCAAAGCTTCAGATAGTCTTTCAGTATCATTTAGCTTTTTATTCTTTTGCTCGTCCTTCGAGGAACTGTTTGATTTCATCTTTATTCAACCCTGCTTTTTTAAGCTCTTTTACAAGTTTTTCTTCTTCTTTTTTATCTGTATTATCAGCTTGTTTGGACTCTCTTTTCTGCTGTTTTGCCATCGCGCGCTCTCCGCGTTTAGACTTGTAATCGTGATGAATGCCCATAATTATCTCCGTGAATTGCGCTACTTTATACAATTTTTTTATAGGATTCTCTAGTAAAAACAAGGAATGCTATAGAAGGATTATTTTCAAAGCTTATGGCTAGTCTTTAATGAACAGATCGCTTGAAATATCAGAAAACTTTTCTGATCCATTTTCTATAACTCTCAATGAATGACTCGCCTCAACACCCCAGCTACCAAATTGCATTACTGCAATCATGTGAAATGTAACATTTGGATGAAGAATAGTTTGGTCTCCTTTAGAGATATTTATTGTATGCTCGCCCCAATCCGGAGGGTAACCTATGCCAATTGAATATCCTGTTCGAGACTCTTTTTTAATGTCATGCTTATCAAGAACAGCCCAAAATTTTTGTGCTACATCATCAGCTGTATTTCCAGGTTTAATGGCTGAAATACCTTCATCTAAGGCTTCATTGGTAGCCTTAATTGCATCAATTTTTTTTTGCTCTGCCTTACCAAGCAACACTGTCCTCGCTAGTGGAGCATGATATCTCTTATGAACACCAGCTAGTTCAACAATTGTATTTTCGCCCTTAACAAACTTCTCTTGTGTTGCTGTTAAATGAGACGCAGATGTCCCTGCGCCAGTAGGTAGTAAGGTGGTAATACTTGAGTACTCACCTCCAATTTCAGGTGTTCCATAAAACATTGCTTTTTGAATTTCACCTACTGCATCACATTGCCTAATTCCTGGATTTATTATGTCAATTGCAGTTTGTATAGCCTGATCGGTAATCAATGCAGCTTTTTTCATTAGTTCAATTTCATTATCTGATTTAATAAATCTCACCCAGTTCACAAGCCTTTCAGAATCTTTAAGTGATGCATCAGGCAATCCATCAATAAGTTTCTGATAACAATAAGCTGTAAAATAATGACTATCCATTTCAAGACCAATTGATTGATTGTCCCATTTTTTATTTTTAATGACCTCGATTAAATAATCATAGGGATGATTGGGCCATGTATGGATATATTTTTCTGCATATACAATAATATTTTCTTGAGACCAACAGCTCTGTAAAAATGCACCACCAGCGTCTTGATCTCTCACAAATAAAAATGGCTCGTCTATATCAACATGGACTAAAACACATTGTGCATAATAAAATGACCATGCATCATATCCTGTGAGATAATTCATATTTGCGGTATCTTGCGATATTAACAGATCTATCTTTTTTTCTTGCATCGACTTCTTAACTTTAGCAAGTCTGTCTATATATTCACTTTTAGGGAAATTCATAAATCTAAGATAGTCGTTCACAAACAAGTTTGGTCCAGAAAGAGGACCCGATCACAAGAAGTTTGTCATTAAAGTCGTATTTAGAAGAATGTAATGATTGGCCGTGTGTTCCCTCTGTTCCATTGCCAATAAGTATGTAACAACCTGGTTTAACCATTAACATTTGAGCAAAATCTTCAGAAAATAATTTTGGATCACAATTTCCATCAACATTTTTAGTTCCAACAAGATCTTCAGCGACCTTAGACGCAAAAGCTGCTTGTTCAGTTGTATTAATTGTCATGTTTGTTCGAGTATCGTATGTGAATTCAAATCTTATACCGTGAGCATTGGCAATGCCCTCAACAATGTTTCGCATACTATCTTCAATAATTTGATTAGCCTCAGGCGAAAGTGCTCGAGCATCTCCAGAAATTATAGAATGACCAGGTAAAATATTTTCATTTCCATCAGACTCAAATTTAGTAACAGATACAACACCATTCATTGCGGGATTTAATTTTCTTGAAACTATTGATTGTAATGAAGTTATAATTTGTGTTCCTACTGTTATAGTATCAACTCCCATGTGCGGCAATGCAGAATGTCCACCTTGACCCCAAAGCTTAATATTAAAGAGACTCTCACTAGCTGTTATTGTGCCTGAACGTGTAGCGAAAGAGCCAACTTCCATTCCTGGCAGATTATGAAATGCATAAACTTCGTCTATCGAGAATTTTTCAAACAAACCGTCATCAATCATTGCTTGTGCACCTTGCGTTTTTTCTTCATCAGGTTGGAAAATAAAATAAACCGTGCCATTAAAATTTTTTGATTCAGAAAGATATTTGGCTGCGCCTAGAGCCATTGCCGTATGGCCATCGTGACCACACGCATGCATTTTTCCTTCATGAGTGGATTTGTATTCACAGTTACTCTCTTCTTTTACTGGTAAAGCATCCATGTCAGCACGTATACCTATACTCTTATTGCTATTACCACTTTTAAGGACAGCAACGATACCTTTTTTTCCAATGCCCTCGAAAACCTCTAATCCAAAACTTTTTAAAATTTCAGCAACTTTTGCTGATGTAATATCTAAATCAAAATTTAGTTCTGGATGGGCATGAAAGTCATGTCTCCAAGCAATCATTTCTTTTTCGTAATTTTCTGTAACTACATTCATGTCTTAATATTTATAATTTCTTTCTAAGCCAATTATGAAACCTTTTTATTTCATACTCTTCAGGCATTAAGGTGCCATTTTTACGTACGGGGTTATGTATGCCTTTTTGATTAAGTTCACAAGCTTCTGCATCCTGTTTCATTACGAGTACAGCAAAATCAACAACATTTTTCATTGAATATTTACTATCTTTTAGTGTTTCTTTTCGAAAAACCCACTCAGCTGTTACCTCTGTGAGTTCATTCGACAAAGGAAGAATTCGTACCATTCTGATATGATCAGTAAAGATTGCTAGAAACATAGAAGGCCAGCTTGTCATATAAATATATCCGGGGAAGTCTGTCTGCTTTTCTAAATACTCCACACGATGCCCTTGCGCACTCCCATTCATCGACCACGTTTCAGTACCTTTTTTCATGCCCCCTTTGTACTTTGGATCATCATGATTGATAAATCTTTTCCAGTTAGGGTCATCTTTAATATCAACAAGTCTGCGACCATAAATGGGAACTAGTTCGGATAATTCTGGATGAAGGTTTGGGCAATGGAGACATTCGCTATAATTTTCCCAAAAAATTTTCCAATTGCATTTTATTCTTTTCTTCCACGTATGACCTATTTGATAATCGCTGACGTTTAATTGCGAAAATGATTCACTATAATCCGGAAAGACTTTTTTAGAGTTCCATTTTGCTTTTTTATCTAAATTGATAAAGATTAATCCATTCCAGACTTTAATATTTACATGAATTAAACAATTTTTGTCTTTTTTAAAATTTTTTGGATCAATAATTGAAGAAGTTTTTACCAAACGTCCATCATTAGCGTTATAAGACCATTGGTGATAAGGGCAAACCAATAAATTGGACTTCAACTTTCCATTTTTCTCCTTTTTTAAAATTGAACCTCTATGACTGCAAGAATTATAATACGCACATATGCTTCCCTCTTTATTGCGAATAAGGAGAATGTTAAACTTACTTATTTCAACAGTATGAAACGATAAAGGTTGTGATATAGAATCTTCATGGCAAATGTATATCCACTCTTTAGCTAAAACTTTCTTTATTTCTTTATCAAATTGATTTTGATTGAAATACCAATTTAATGGCAAAGACTTTTCTGTCTTTTTTAAAATAAATCCCTCACTCATACTTGTAAAAATTTTATACCCTTATATTGTCTATTGCTAGATATTATGAGAAAAATAATGCATAACATGACCAGGTTATATTCTATCTTAACAAAAAAATAATTGAGCACATGTTTCCAGATGATCTGACAGAAAAGTACAAAAATTGGCAAAATGATGTCTTTATAAAAAACAAAGATCATTTTGAAAGACTTGTTAGAGAAGGACAATCTCCAAAGTATATTATTATTTCCTGCGTTGACTCAAGAGTTGATCCAAATTCAATATTCAAATCAGAGCCAGGTGAATTTTTGGTTCATAGAAATATTGCAAATATAGTGCCACCCTATGATTATATAACGGAACATAGTGGAACAATTGCGGCTATTGAGTTTGGCGTATCTGTCTTAAAGATTAAAAATATAGTTGTCATGGGTCATTCAAGCTGTGGTGGCATTAAAAATGGCTATTATATGTGTAAAGAAAATTCCTTCAATGCCAATTCATCAATTTCAAACTGGTTAAATCTTCTTGAGCCCTCGTATAACAAACTCGCTAACATGAACGAAGATGAGTCGATAAAAAATTTGGAAAAGTTAAGTATCAAATCATCTATTGAAAATCTAAAAAGCTATCCATTTGTTCGGGAAAAATTAGATAGTAAGGAAATAAACATTTATGGCTCGTGGATAGACATTAGATCGGGTAAAATTCATGCACTTGATTTTGCGTCAAGTATATTTCAGCCAATTTAGTACAAATAATATATTTAAAAGAATAAAAGACTTCTTTATTTTTAGTGATATAAAGTAGCGATGCAAAATGTCGTCTCAATAAAAAAATTATCAAAAATTTATGATAATGATTTTCAGGCACTCAAAAATATCACTCTTGACATAAAGAAAAATGAAATAATTGCTTTGTTGGGTCCAAATGGAGCTGGAAAAACAACAATGATTAGCATAATATGTGGAATTGTTATTCCAACATCTGGCTCAGTAACAGTCGATAATTTTGATATTATAAAAGACTACAGACGTACCAGGTCGCTAATTGGTTTAGTTCCACAAGAATTATCATTAGAACAATTTGAGTATGTATTTAATAACGTTTCTTATACACGCGGTTTATATGGAAAAGCTCCAAATCCATCTTTAATTGAAAAAATTTTAAAAGATTTAAGCTTGTGGGAAAAGAGGCACTCTAGAATTAATGAATTATCTGGTGGCATGAAAAGAAGAGTATTAATTGCAAAAGCTCTTTCACATGAACCCTCTGTATTATTTCTGGATGAACCCAGCGCTGGTGTAGATGTTGAATTAAGGCAAGAAATGTGGCAAGTAATCAAAGACCTTAGGAATAGCGGTGTTACAATTATTCTTACTACCCATTACATTGAGGAAGCTGAGGCAATCGCTGACCGTGTTGCTGTTATTAATAAAGGAGAGCTTCTTGTAGTTGATAACACATCTGACTTAGTACAAAGTATGGGTCAGAAAACACTTCTTATTGAATTGCACGAAGCTGTTCAGACACTTCCCTCTAAATTAAAAGGATACAATCTAAAAGTATTAAACAATGGATTATCGATTAGCTATAATTATGACTCGTCAAGTAAACAAACAGGGATTACATCTCTGCTGCAAGATATGAAAGAAACTGGATTGAAGTTAAAAGACATTAAAACTGAGCAAAGTTCTTTGGAAAACATTTTTGTCGAGCTTGTAAGGGAAAATTGATGAATTTTTACGCCATAAGAGCAATATATTTCCATGAAATGGATAGAATGCGAAGAACAATAGGTCAAAGTATACTCTCACCTGTTATTTCAACTTCGTTATATTTTATTGTATTCGGGTCTGTAATAGGGGGCATGATACCTGAGCTTGATGGTGTGAGTTATGGATCATTTATAGTACCTGGCTTGCTTATGCTTACTCTTTTGACACAAAGTATTTCAAATTCAGCATTTGGAATTTTTTTTCCAAAGTTTACAGGGTCAATTTACGAAGTATTGGCTGCGCCAGTATCATCTTTTGAAATCATTGTTGGATTTGTTGGGGCTAGTGCAACTAAGTCTCTGATAGTTGGTATAATAATTTTATTTACTGCTAGTTTTTTTGTTGAACTAAAAATTCAATATCCTTTATTGATGCTTTTTCTACTGATTTTAACTTGTCTTACATTTAGTTTGTTTGGATTTTTAATCGGATTACTTAGTAATAATTTTGAACAACTCCAAGTTGTTCCTCTAATAATTATTACTCCATTAGTTTTTTTAGGGGGTAGCTTATACACGATCGAAATGTTACCTGAATTTTGGCAGAAAGTTTCATACTTTAATCCTGTGGTATACCTTATAAATGGAATGCGGTGGTCGTTTTATGGCGCTTCAGATATCAATATTTTTATAAGTGTAGTGTCACTCGTGGGGTTTTTAATTACATGCATAGTTGGCGTAGCCATAGTGATATCTAAGGGCTATGGTGTTAAAACCTAAAATACTAAATCTTAAGTTTTAAATTATTTAATCGCGGATCCATATGGGAGATGACCACGCCATCTCTGTCATTGTCGCACTATACTCTTTTGGCGGTTTTCGACCTGCTCTAATATTATCATATGTAGTCCACCTACATGTTGGGTTTTGCAATACTCGAGCATAATAAAAGGCATTCTGTTCTGGCATATAATTTGGATCTTTCCACAAAACTTTAAGCTCGTTTGCACCCCTATCTTGATCAATCTCACATGTTGTTAAGTCTACATCTATTTTTAATGTTTCGCATCTCAACGAATTTTTATTTATTTTTCTATTCTCGCTGCATACAACATCTATCACTTCTTCCATTGCCTCACCGTTTTCTATCCAACCTTTAACGACTTGTACTTTATCTAATGGAGCGTCAATAGGATCTTTTTTTGCTGTGATATAAAATGAGAGATTTTTACCTTCATTATGCTTGATGGTACTACCCATAGGATTACCATCATTGTAAGCGTACGTTAAAGGATCAGACAATGCCATAATACTTTCATCGTATTCAAAACCTCCAAAAAATCTCAGTTCAATTCGTGTCCCCGTTGTCGCATATACTTCTTTGTTTTGCATGGCCTCAAAAAGTTCATCTCGATTATTTTCTTTAGCCCAAATTGCGGCAAGTCCTCCAGGATTATTCACAAATCGAGGAATAAATGCATGCGCATCAGTTCGAGCAAATGCTGGTCCTACAACACTACTTTCCCCCTTAAAATCCCACTCTTCAGTATCTCCAGGGTTTGCGTTATGAGTATCAGAACTTCCAATCACTCCTAAATCTAACGGATTAAAACCTAAATCTCTCTCAAGTTCTATGCCTCGTTTTAATGCATCTCTTACCATTGAAGTAGGTTGAATACACAAGGTATCTCCTTCTTTTTCGCATTTAGGATAAATTTGTTCAATATTACATTCTTCATCTGTGCTTCCAAAAAAGGTACTACACTCCGAGTTCCCTTTAATTTGGAACATTTCAACGAGAGGTTCAACCTCATCTCTCAATGCCCAGTCTGCTTCTGTATATTCAGCTCCATCAATCGTCTTATCAGCAAATGTGACACCCCAAGATCGATTACTATTATGTGGTATGGTCATGAATTCACAGGGATAATTACATGCCGCTAATAATTTTTCCCATAAATCTATTGCTGTATGAGCATCAAAAAGTGAAAATACTCTATCAGGCACGGTATTATTTTTAAAAATAACATTGCGATGATTGTAGCCCCCGTCAGGTAAAACTGGAGAATATTCATATGCAACAAATGTTGTAAATTTTCCTGGATCGTTGTGTCTTTCAGCTGCATTAATAATTTTGTTCCAAGTGGACCTTATAAATTTTTCTTCTTTTTCTTTGTCATTGATTGCCTCAGACAAAAAACTTACCGGTGGTCTTTTTACCGCTGTTTCCCTCAATTCGGCAAAAAATTTAAAACTAGGAGTCTCTAATCGCTGACACGTATAAATTGACTCTTCTGTAATATCAGGATCACTACAACTCTCATGTATTCCAAAAGTCTCTGCGTGATCGGTTACTGCTGCAAAATCCAGCGGTCTTGATATTTGCATTGTTTCACCATACATATTTTTAAATGGTATGCCTTTCGCAAACTCATAAGATTCATCAACGTCAAGCCGTGTATTGAATATATAGGCATCAAAGGAAAGGCTGGAGTGAACATGCAAATCTCCAAAGTATACATTTTTTAACTCATTCTTTTTCTTATATTTCTCTTTTTGGAACTCCCATTGTAAAAAAGCGTCTTCATTTTGTTGAGCAGCTAATGCTCTAGCTTTTTCAACATCCTCTTTTGTCATCAACGGCTGGTCCGTCATCACCAACGGTGGTTTAAAAAATGGTTTTAAGTAAACATAGCCTCCAACTAAAACTATAGTTAAAGTTACTGCGATTAAGACTAACCAATTTACTTTACTCATATATTTTTACCCTTATATTCGATCACATTCACTTAATTAAATTCATACAATTAAGAAACAGAACTATACCTAAGTAAAGGCTACTGATAGTGATCTTATTCTTACTAAAAATCAATATAATCTAATTCAATTTCTGATAACGACTGTAAAACTGTCAATTAAGATTTTGATTTCCGATATTTTTTGCGATCAATAGCTGAAAGATAGCGTTTTCTGAGTCTTAAATTATTAGGGGTAACCTCCAATAGTTCATCTTCATTGATATAAGCCATCATTTCTTCAAGTGACATTCTTCTAGGTGGGGTTAATTTAACTGCTTCATCTGTTCCAGAAGCTCTAACATTAGTAAGCTGCTTGCCTTTTAAAACATTTATTTCAAGGTCGTTATCACGACTGTGCTCACCAACCACCATTCCGCCGTAAACTTTAGTTTGGTGACCAATAAACATAGTCCCACGATCTTGAAGATTAAAAATTGCATACGCTACGGCACTGCCGGTATCAGTTGATATTAATGCACCATATTTTCGTCCGATAATATTTCCTTTATAATTATCATACTTATTGAAGAGCCTGTTTATAACTCCTGTTCCTTTAGTATCTGTTAAAAATTTATTTTGGTATCCTATTAAGCCTCTTGATGGAGCTAAAAATGTTAGTCTCGTCTTACCAACCCCAGATGCTCGCATATCTTGCATTTCACCTTTTCTTTGATTCATTCCATCAACCACCGCGCTTGTATATTCGTCGTCAACATCAATTATAACTTCCTCAATAGGTTCTGTTCTCGCTCCGTTTTCAGCGATTTTGTAAAGAACACGTGGTCTTGAAACTGATAGTTCAAATCCTTCTCTTCTCATTTGTTCTATTAGGACACCAATTTGCAGCTCACCTCGCCCACCGATTTCAAAAGCATCTTTTTGATCATTTTCTTCAAAAGTAATCGCAACGTTGGTTTCAGCTTCAGCTAAAAGTCTCTCACGAATAAGAGTTGAGGTTACTCTATTTCCATCGGTACCAGCAAACGGTGAATCATTTACCGTAATAGTCACCGACATTGTTGGAGGGTCAATAGGTGTCGAAACCAGTGGTTCTGTAACCTCAGGGTTACATATTGTATCTGCTACTGATGTCACAGCTAAACCAGCGATACAAATTATATCTCCAGCTGTTACTTGATCAACAGGTACTCTGTCTGCCCCTCTAAATGTAAATAGTTTCGTCAGTCTACCCGTTTCTATTTGGCGACCACTTAGATTAATAGACCTCACTTGATCATTTACTTTTGCGGATCCATTTATAACTCTTCCGATTAGGCATCGTCCTAAATAAGGATCTGCATCAAGAAGAGTTGCTAGCATTGCAAAAGGTTTTAATAAGTCTACTGTTGGTTCTTCAACGTGATTTAATATTAGGTCTAATAAGGGATGTAAATTTTCTCTGGGATCTTCTAAATTTTCAACACACCATCCTTCTCTACCTGCCGCATATAAAATTGGAAAGTCCAACTGTTCTTCGCTTGCATCTAATGCAACAAATAAATCAAAAACTTCATTAACAACCTCTTCAGATCTAGCATCGTACCGATCTACTTTATTAATTACAACAATGGGCTTTAAATTCTGAGCGAGAGCTTTGCCTAAAACAAACTTAGTTTGCGGCATTGGTCCTTCTGCAGCATCTGCTAATATTATGACGCCATCTGCCATTCCAAGAACTCGTTCTACTTCACCTCCAAAATCAGCATGCCCAGGAGTATCAATTATATTAATACGGACATCTTTCCAAACAATAGAAGTTGGTTTTGCTAGAATAGTAATCCCTCTTTCCTTTTCGAGATCACCAGAGTCCATTAAACGTTCATCTACGTTTTGATTTTCACGAAACATACCTGTTTGTTTCATTAAAGAGTCTATTAATGTCGTTTTCCCATGATCAACATGAGCAATAATAGCAATGTTTCTTAACTTTAATGTCATTAGTGGAGTTTAAAATATTGTTGAATGTCTTCTAATTGCTTTATCATATAAAAACAAGATTTATAGTTATTATGATGAAATATATTCTCGTGATATTTGTTAGCATGATTACAACGGCTCAAGCTGAAATTAGTCTTCGGCAGTACAACGGTCAATACTGCTATGATGGAGATACTTGCTACATCACAATGAATGGTATGAAGAAAAAAATTAGATTACTTGAGTTAGATACCCCTGAAATATCAAAGCCAAAATGCAATGCTGAACTAGAATTGGGTATAAAGGCAAGAGATTACTTAAATGATCTTATTGCGAATGCATCAACAATTGAATTTAAAACTGAGTATCTGGAAGATTATTTTGGAAGAGTTTTATCATATCTAATAATTGATGGTGAAGATGCATCAAGTAAAATTATCGAAAACCAACTAGGCATTGTTTATAACCGTAATCAGAAATATGATTGGTGTCAGGATTTGAACGTCGATGAAACTATTAACTATATAGACTAAAATGAAGAAGCTGATTTCCCTTATTATATTAACTTTCCTACTTGACCTTAATTCGCATGCAGAGGATCTCTCTGATCTAATTAGCCCAGAAACGTTTATTATTGATTATGGGGATTTAAATGCTGAACAAATAAATGCTTCAATGCAGGCCAAAAAAGATATGGTTCCAGTTTTAGGGAAAGACTGGATGATTGTGACTGCAAATTCTTACGCTTCTGCAGCGGGAGCTGAAATTCTTGAGGATGGTGGAACAGCTGCAGATGCAATGATAGCCGCAAAAGCAGTTTTAGGATTAGTTGAGCCGGAGTCTTCTGGGCTTGGTGGTGGAAGTTTCTTAATTTGGTACGATAACAAAACTAATAAAGTTACTACATTAGACGGACGGGAAACTGCTCCAAGAGCGTCTTACGCGACTCAGTTTCTAAATGAAAGTGGAGAAACTAAAAAATTTTTTGACGCTGTCATTGGTGGTCTTTCCGTAGGGACGCCAGGTACTCCTGCATTAATGTTTAAAGCACATGAAAAATGGGGAAGAACAAAGTGGTCAAGTCTATTTACTGCTGCAATAAATCTTGGGGAAAATGGTTTTTCCGTTTCTAAAAAGTTGGCGTCGTCAATTGAAAGAGATTCGGATAGATTAAAAAAAAGTAGTAAAACGTCTAAGTACTTTTTACCTGATGGAAATAATCTTGAATATAAACAATTAGTAACGAATCGAGCTTATGCCGAAACGCTAAAAAAAATTTCTACAGATGGTATTGAAGATTTCTATCAAGGAGAAATTGCTGATGACATTGTAAACACAGTTCAAAACTATTCTGAAAATCCTGGGTTTCTAGAAAATAGTGATTTAGAAAATTATACGGTAATAGAACGTGATCCAGTTTGTATAGATTATAGAGAACATAATGTTTGTGGTATGGGGCCACCTTCATCAGGGGGTGTCGCAATAGCACAAATATTAAAAATTCTTGAGAAATTTAACTTAAAATCACTTGGCTACAAAAATCCTAAATCGTGGCAGGTGATTGGTGATGCAAGCCGGTTAGCCTTTGCTGATCGAAATAGATATTTAGCAGACAGTGATTTTGTTGATGTTCCCATTAGAGGTTTACTTGATCATGAATATTTAAAAAAAAGATCTAGAAAGATAGAATTAGGAACAAAAACAGAGAATATTGAAGCTGGAAATCCATCTCAAGAAGTTACATACAATTATGCAGATGATGATTCACTTGAGCTACAATCAACAACCCATATATCAATTTATGATAAATATGGGAATGCGTTATCTATGACTTCTTCAATAGAAAATGCTTTTGGATCTAGATTATTAACAGAAAGTGGATTTTTATTAAACAACCAACTTACAGATTTTTCTTTTCGTGATGAAATTGATGGGAAGTTAATTTCTAATAGGTTAGAACCGGGTAAACGTCCACGGTCCTCAATGTCACCAACAATCGTCCTAAAGGAGGGAAAACCAATATACATTACTGGATCCCCAGGAGGCAGTAACATCATTGGGTTTGTTGCAAACCATCTTATTTCCCTTATTGATTGGGATATGAATGTACAACAATCTGTATCTTTGCCTCACGCAATTAATCGGTGGGGAACATACGATATTGAAGAGTCAAAAAATGCTCAGATACTTGAAGAGAGTTTGTCATCTATGGGATATGATACCAAGATAAAGAAATATTTCTCTGGTTTAAATACCATTTATATTGGAGATAATTTAGAAGGTGGATCTGATCCACGACGTGAAGGAATAGCTTTAAGTGGACAATAACTTTAATAGAAGGGTATGATTTAAAAATAAACATGAAGGCATTAGAATTTATCAATCTTTATCTAGAACATTTTAACAATGATGATTTTGACTCATTAAAGAGCTTTTTTGCATATCCATTATATATGAACGTTAATGGCAATATCATCACTGTTAATGAATCGCCAATGGAACAGATGAAAAAATCTTCTGATTTGGGTAAAACTGAAGATATTGAAGTAGAAGTCATCAAAGAGACAGAAGATCAAGCCCACGTAATTCTAAGAGATGCAAAGAGGTATAATAAAAGTGGAGAGTATGTTGAGTCTGTAACTGGATTTTATGCTTTACACAAAAAAGGGAATGAATGGCAAATCATTTTTTTGTCTGGCATTACTTATCAAGATCAAAATATCTAACAAAAATAGGAAATTGTAATTGTAGTGTAATAAATAAAATAATATTAATCTCAGGACATTACTTTTTTATTATAGTAGAATTTTTTGAGGGATTAGATGGATATACATGAGTACCAGGCAAAAAAAATTTTATCTGACTTTGGAATTGGAATTCCAAGGGGAGGAATTGCTTACAGCCCAGAAAATGCAGAATACAAGGCAAAAGAAATTGGCGGTTCTCGTTGGGTTGTAAAAGCACAAGTTCACTCTGGCGCGAGAGGTAAAGCTGGCGGGATAATCATTTGCAACGATGCTTTAGAAGTTGCACGTGCTGCAGATAAGCTACTTGGAAAAAAACTGGTCACCAATCAAACAGGCCCATCAGGAAAAATTATCAATAGAGTTTATATAGAGGAAGCCTCTGATATAGAAAGAGAACTTTATTTGGGTCTTGTTTTTGATAGAGGCTCTGAATGTATTATGGTTGTGGCTTCTACTGAAGGTGGAATGAGTGTTGAAGAAATATCAAATAAAAAACCTGAAACAATAATCAGGTCAAAAATAGAAGCTGCTGTTGGGATTCAGGAATTTCAAGCAAGGGAGATCGCATTTAACCTTGGTATTGAAACAGGTCTTATCTCAAGAACTGCTGAGGTTATTGAGGGTTGTTATAGAGCTTTCAGTGAACTAGATGCAACTATGGTAGAAGTTAACCCTTTAGTAATTACAAAAGATAAACATGTCTTAGCTTTAGATTGCAAAATGAGTTTTGATAATAATGCATTGTTTAGAAGAAATGATGTTTCTGAATTAAGAGATAAATCTCAAGAAAACCCAAGTGAGGTATATGCAAGTGATAGAGGTTTGAATTATGTAGGACTTGATGGAAATATAGGAAATATTATTAACGGCGCAGGATTGGCAATGGCGTCAATGGATATGATTAAGTCTGCTGGAGGAGAGCCTGCAAACTTCCTTGATATTGGGGGAGGAGCAACGCCAGAAAAAATTGTAAAAGCTTTCAAGCTTGTTTCATCTGATGAAAAAGTAAAAGTTATTTTAGTGAATATATTCGCTGGCATTAACAGATGTGATTGGGTTGCTGAGGGAATAGTTCAAGCACTTCAAACAATAAAAATAGACATGCCCCTTGTAATTAGGTTGGCTGGCACAAATGTTGTAAAGGGCAATAAGATCTTAAAAGAAAGCAATATTAATTACATTGAAGCCCATTCTCTTAAAGAAGCTGCTTCTAAGGCTGTTGAAGCGTTAAAAAAGATAGAAGTAAAATAATGTCTATATTGATTGATGAAAATACTAAAATAATTGTCCAGGGCTTCACTGGTAAAATAGGAAGTTTTCATGCGCAAGAAATGATTGATTACGGATCTAACGTTGTTGGAGGTGTTACTCCTGGCAAAGGGGGATCAATACATCTTGGCCTTCCTGTTTTCAATACCGTTAAAGATGCAGTAAAAGAAACAGATGCTGAAGCAAGTATCTTATTTGTTCCACCAAGTTATGCTGCGGACTCTGCTATGGAAGCAGCTGATGCAGGTATCAAAGTATGTGTTGCGATAACTGACGGAATACCCTCTCACGACATGATTAAAGTGAAGAGGTATATGCGAAGATATGCAAAATCTGAAAAAATGACGATGATTGGTCCTAACTGCGCAGGTATAATTAGCCCTGGCAAATCAATGCTGGGCATAATGCCAGGACATATTTATAAAAAAGGAAATGTTGGCATTGTTGGCCGATCAGGAACACTGGGCTATGAAGCCGCATCACAAATGAAAGAGCTAGATATTGGTGTTTCAACTAGCGTAGGCATTGGCGGAGATCCGATTAATGGAAGTTCGTTCAGGGATGTACTAGCTCGGTTTGAAGAAGATCCTGATACCGATATTATATTGATGATTGGTGAAATTGGTGGACCTCAAGAAGTGGATGCAGGCAAATTTGCAAAAGAAAACATGAAAAAACCAGTAGTCGCGTATATTGCAGGACTAACTGCCCCAAAAGGTAGAGTGATGGGTCACGCTGGTGCTATTGTTTCAGCATACGGAGAAAGTGCAGTTGAAAAAGTTGAACTCTTAAAAGAGTCCGGTGTTACTATATCAAAAAACCCCTCAGTTATTGGGGATACTATAAAGTCTGTTTTAAAAGGATAAATCTGATTAACTATATCACATAGCCCCCATAGCACAATGGTAGTGCAACGCATTGGTAATGCGTAGATACCTGGTCAGTACAGGTTGGGGGCACCATAAAATTGAAAAACTGTTAGTAGTATATTAGAAAATAATGAAACCTCCTCAGCCAAAAAAAATTCCTAAAATCCATATTGCACATGGAGATGAACGTGTTGATAATTATTACTGGCTCAGAGATGATACGCGTAAAGATCCAGAAATTATTTCTTATTTAGAGGAAGAAAATAATTACTTAGAAGATTGGTTTGAAAAAAATAATGATTGCCGTAAAGAAATTTATGATGAATTAGTTAGTTTCATACCACCAAAAGAGGTTTCAATAAAAATTAAATACGGAGATTATCTGTATTACTCTGAAATTAACTCTGAACAGCAATATAAGACATACTATCGAGAGCTCAATGGGAATAAAGAGTTAGTTATTGATGTAAATGCGCTGGCTGAGGGCTTAGATTATATAAATATTACATCAATAACGCCATCGCCAAATAATCTTTTAATTGCTTATGCAGAAGATCTATCGGGTCGAAGAGAATACAACATAAAAGTTAAAGATTTAACGACCGGCAAAATTATAGACAGTAAAGTTGAGGGAAGCTCTGGGAGCATTGTTTGGGACAAGAAGAATACTTCATTTTACTATGCTCAAAAAGATCCTGTTACTTTGATAGAAAATAAGGTTTTTAAACACAAAATTGGAACTGATCCAAAAGAAGATGTTCTTATCTACGAGGAAAATGACTCAGAGTTTCATCTTCATATTTATGAATCACGTACAAAAAAATATTTAAATATCTATACTAGTAAAACTGAGTCTTCAGAGACATGGTTACTTGATCTAGATGATGAACTCGGTCAACCGTTTTGTGTACTCAAACGTTCCGATAAGCATCTTTATTCCATTGAAGACACACCAGAGTGTTTTTATGTCAGCAGTAATGCAGAAAATAAAAAAAATTTCTCAATTTTAAAATTTACCGTGGATCAAATTAATAATTTTAATAGTTGGCAAACTGTTGTTGAGCATAATGATGCCATTTTAATTGAAGATTTTGTTACTTTTCCTCAATATCTTTATTTAGAAATAAGAGAAGACGGTCTGCCCAAGATAGTAAAAATTAACAAAGAAACACTCGATAGAAATTATATTAAATTTAGTGACCCTGCCTTTTCTTGTTATTTAGCAACCAATAATGAATACCTTGATACTGAATTTTACTATGGGTATTCTAGTCCAAAGAAACCTAGTTCAATATACAAAGAGGATATTGAGTCAGGTAAGAGTGAATTAGCATGGCAGCAGCCTGTAAACAATTACGATGAAAATCTATATGAGGTGGAAAGACTTAAAATTACTGCCCGAGATGATACAAAAGTTCCTGTATCACTTGTATATAAAAAAGGAACTGACTTATCTCAAGCTCCTATCCTTATTTATGGCTATGGTTCTTATGGCATTATTATTGATGCAGCTTTTAGAACGTCTATCTTACCCCTACTCAATCGGGGTTTCGTTTTTGCTGTCGCCAATATCAGAGGTGGTTCCGAAATGGGTCGGCAGTGGTACGATGATGGTAAAATCTTTAATAAAAAGAACACCTTTTATGATTTTATTGATGCAACAAAATCACTAATCAAGCAAGGGTATGGCAATGCTAAAAATGTGTATGCAATGGGTGGAAGTGCTGGTGGTCTTTTAATGGGAGCAATCATTAATATGGAGCCAGAATTATATTCAGGTATTATATCAGCAGTTCCTTTTGTGGATGTAGTGACTACAATGTCAGATGAAACAATTCCCCTAACTACTTTTGAATATAAAGAATGGGGCAATCCAGCAAATGAAGATGAGTATAATTATATTAAGAGTTATTCGCCCTACGATAACATTAAACCATCAAATTATCCTGCGGTCTTAGTCACATCCAGCCTTTATGACTCTCAAGTTCAGTATTACGAACCAGCAAAATATATTCCAAAACTAAGAGAAAATAGTACTTCAGATAATCCAATATTAATGAAGATGAATTTAGTAGGTGGTCATGCTGGTAAAAGTGGACGATTAAATGCTTTGGAAGAGAGTGCTCTCGATAATGCCTTTTTACTTTGCTTGACTAGAGATTCAAATTGATACTTCATTTTTAAACGACAATTTATCCAGGCTCTCTTTCTTTGACTCAGTAATAATTTTTCCTCTTTTCATGACATAGATATAATCTGCTAAATCAAATGCAAAATCAAAATATTGCTCAACTAATAGTATGGTCATTCCCTGCTCATCTTTTAAATATTTTATGACTTCTCCAATTTGCTGGATGATGTTTGGCTGTATCCCTTCGGTTGGTTCATCCATAAGTAGTAATTTTGGTTTTGAAATCATTGCTCTTGCAATTGCTAATTGCTGTTGTTGACCTCCTGATAAATCTCCACCTCTTCTATTTATCATTTTTTTCAATACTGGAAAAAGATCGAAAATTTCGTCAGGTATGAAATGTTCATCACGTTTTAAACATGCAAAACCAGTTTCTAAATTCTCTTTTACAGATAATAATGGAAATATAAAACGGCCTTGAGGAACATACCCTACTCCTCTCTTAGCAAGTTGGTGGGAACTAAAGTTAGTTACATTATCCCCTTCAAAAAGATAATTTCCTGACTTTGAAGGATAAATTCCTGATAAAAACTTTAATAAAGATGTTTTACCAACTCCATTTGAACCCATTAAACAAGTAATTTCTTTATTTTTCGCTTTGAGTGAAACGTCAAATAATATCTGAGAAGAACCATAGTAAAAATTCAAATTACTTATATCAATCATGACTATCTTCCTAGATATACCTCAATTACTTCATTATTAGAGGACACGTGTTCTATAGAACCCTCTGAAAGAATTGAACCTTCATGCAATACAGTAACCTCACATTCAAGATCTTTTACAAATTCCATATCATGCTCAACAACAATAACTGATTTATCTGCAGATAATTTTTTTAGAATCTCAACTGTCTGTCTTCTTTCATTAGAAGTCATTCCAGCTGCTGGTTCATCAATTAATAATAGCTTTGGTTCTTGAGTTAATAGCATTCCTATTTCTAACCACTGCTTTTGACCGTGTGATAACTCACCAGCAATTCTATCTTGTTCATTTTTAAGACTAATTTCACCTAGTATTTTTTCTATTAGATTTTTTTCATCTCTATTTAATTTTTGGAATAAAACACTGAAAGGACTTCTATTTTTCTTCATGGATATAAATAAATTTTCGAATACTGTTTTTAGCTCAAATACAGTAGGACGTTGAAATTTTCTTCCTATACCTATTAATGCTATTTGAGACTCACTTTTCATTAGAAGATTTTCATCCCAAACGACTTGATATCTTTGATCACTTTCAAGCCATACGCTTCGTTCACCAAATAATACTTTACCTTCGTCTGGTTTAGTTTGGCCCGTAATTATATCCATAAAGGTAGTTTTTCCAGCTCCATTAGGTCCAATAATCGCTTTAAGTTCATTTTTACCAATGCTGTAACTCAAACTATTAATAGCTTTAAAGCCATCAAATGAAACCGAGATTTTTTCAACTTTCAATAAAGTATTCATTTTTCCTTAACAAATATATTTCTTAAAAAACCAATTATGCCATTTTCACTAAAAATTGTGATTATTACAAATCCAAACCCTAACAACACTGTCCACCAATTCACCCATTCTATAGTAAATATGCCCAAAGGAATATCGGGTGCCTGTCCACCAGTAAACCATGACGAAAATAATGAAACAAAAGCGGCACCAATGATTGCTCCATACAATTTTCCTCTTCCTCCAATAGCAACCCATACAGCGAGATAGATCGATGCAATAGGCGCAAGCTCTGCAGGATTAATTATACCTGCTTGAGGGTAATAAAGAGCGCCAGCAATACTTGAGATTATTGCTGTTAACACAAATATAAATAATTTATATATTTCGACATTATACCCTAAGAACCTTACTCGTGTTTCGTTATCTCTTATTGATGTAATAATTAATCCAAACTTGCTTTTCATAAGTGAATGAAAAAGTAAAAAAATAGATATTAGAAAAATACAACTTGCCCAAAAAAACCCTATGGATATGACCTCTTGTCCTAAATACTCAATGCCAGGAATATTCTGCAAACCTGAGAGGCCATTATTACCCCTTAGACCACTGTCATTTTGAAATAAATATAATGACAGAGCTAAAGTTAATGCTTGAGTTAAAATTGAGAGATAAACTCCAGTTACTCTCGACCTGAATGCAAGCCACCCAAATATAAATGCAAGAATACCAGGTACTGCAATAACCAAAATCAATTGTAAACCAAGACTATCTGCAAACATCCATATGGATGGTATTTCATAGCCACCGACAACTCCAAAAATCTGGTTTCCAATGGCATTTGATAATTCAGTTTCGGTTAATGGAAGCAACTCATTAGTGGCAGCCTCCTGAACAATAATGGCTGTTCGCTCATACATTAGCCACATTCCAATCATGTAACCACCAAGTCCAAAAAAGGCGAAATGCCCTAGAGACAGAATTCCGCAATAACCCCATACCACATCCATTGCCAGAGCAATTATGCATAGACAAACAGTTTTGCCTAAAGTTTTGACAAAACTAGTAGATATTAATCCGTTTCCGTAAGGTTCACTAAAAAAAGTTATAAACAGAGAAAATATAATAACAACTATTGTAAAAATTAATGTGTGTCGAGCTAGTAAATCATTTATTGAATTAGTCATCAGCTGCTCTCCCTTTAAGGGCTACTATCCCTTTTGGTCTAAATTGTATAAATAAAATAATAAAGATGATCATATAAGTTTGCGCTGCGAGAGTATTAGATGGATTGAACCATTCTATAAATTTTTGAAGGAACCCGATTAGTGAGGCTCCCGCTAATGTGCCCCATATGTTGCCCACTCCTCCAACAACCACTGTCATAAAGCTCTGAACTATATATTCAGACCCAAGCTCAGATGTAACCTTAGAAAAAAGTCCAATAGCAATTCCTGCGATTCCTGCAATTCCTGAACCAAAGCCAAAAGTTAACATATTTATTCTTTCAGGATTAATTCCCATGTTGGAGGCCATTACTGGATTTTGGGTCACTGCACGAGTCTCCAATCCAAGTCTGGTACGATTCATTACAAAGAGCAACAAACCCAGAAATATTAGAC
This sequence comes from uncultured Pelagibacteraceae bacterium, assembly GCA_902526565.1. Taxonomy (GTDB): domain Bacteria; phylum Pseudomonadota; class Alphaproteobacteria; order Pelagibacterales; family AG-422-B15; genus CACNXQ01. Next base: position 107,945 of record CABZLP010000001.1, read on the forward strand.
TCAAAATAAATATGGCAATTCTTATATAACTGATCGATAGATCGTCGCTCAGACTGAGCGATCCATCAAGCCACGATGGAGATGTAAGTGGTCTTGCTTGTGTTCCGAAAATATTCTTTGCAATTTGTTGTAATGCAATACTGATCCCGAAAGTGGCCAGTAATGTATCAAGTGGTTTACGATACAAATGACGTATAACGAGTCTTTCCATGATCACTCCAGCTATAAATGTAATTATAAATGCAAGGGGAAGTGCAACTAAAAGTGATAGTGTATGGTTACTTATAAATTGTTGAACAACATACCCCGTGTAGGCACCCATCATGATAAATTCACCATGAGCCATATTAATTACTCTCATTACACCAAAAGTAATCGCTAAACCAATTGCTCCAAGAAAATAGATTGATGCAAGACTTAAACCATCAATAAGTAGATCAATATATTTATAGATCTGAACTCTAAAATTTATACTAGCTAGAGTATTTAGTGCGGCATTTGTTACTTCAGAAGAAGTTTCATTGTAAATCGAATAAAATATAAATTTGTTTACTTCTTCATTAATTTTATTTTCAGAAATAAAAGGAGGTGCTAAATTATTTTCAACTAATTTATTATAGGCAGCAATGCGAGATTGTTCATTGTCTAGTGAACTAATAGAATATCCTCCAATAGTATCTCCGCTAATATTTTGTTCTAATATTTTCTTTAATTCTTCTTGGGTAATCCTTTTTTTATAAACTAGATTATCTGCATATAATTTGTCATATGCATCATTAATTGATATCTCAACATCTTCATTAAAAAAATTAGTTGTGCCCGATGTTCCATTACTATTTTTGATTGTAAAACCAGGCACAATTACCCTAGCAATATTTTTATTATTAGGAAGAGAGATGCCGACTTTCACTTCTGAAGAATTGAGGAGTTGATTTAGAGAAGCCCTTATTTCGATCGCGGTATCGCCTTTAAAAGACTCGATTATTTCTAATTTTTTATTATTCGAGTCGGAGTACTTAACAATTGCAAATTTTAGCAATCGATCAATAGCATTTTTTAGTTCTGCATCTGACTCATTTATGTAAGCATCTTGTAACACTTCCAAATGTTCAGGCCGGATATTTCTTTTTAAACTTTCTATGCTTTTTTGTCGTACATTAATATCTGAATTAGATATTTGGTATTTTACTAAAATAGAGTCTATTTTTGCTCTTACTCCACTATTGGGTTTAATCTTTTTGATTTCTTTTTTGCTGTAATTGCCGATCCTAGTAAGACCATCTATTTCTAAGGCGTCAAGTGACTCTTCATTTTCATTAACTATAACTACTTGTTTCGTATCTTTTATATAGTAAAGACTCTTCGATTTCCATAGTTCTAAAAATCTTGAAACAATTTCATCATCAAAACTTTGTATGTCTCTTAGTATAGAATCAACAGTTTTTGCTGAACTCTTAATTATATTTTCTGAATTTTCTATTAAGAATATATTAAATTCATCATGGTGAGCAATTGCTGGTAGATTTATAAAAAAAGCATACAGAAAAATTATATAAAATTTAATTTTCATAATTTAAAAACGCCATAAAGAATATTAACTATTCTTTACAGCGTTTTATTTAGGTTAAAATTAGTAGTTAGACTTTAACTGAACACAGCTGCTGGTCGAAGTATTATACATCCCACAACCTAAGCTTTGCCAATCTGATGTTAAAACAGCTGACTCTGCTAAGTGATCTGTCCACGCATCTCCTGGAACCTCGGTCGTTTGGCTAATTATATCAAACTGACCATCCTCAAGGATCTCACCTATTAAAACAGGTTTAGAGAGATGATGATTTGGGAGCATTTCAGCAGTTCCACCCGTGAGATTTGGAACTGTAATTCCATACATAGCTTCTCTAACTGCATCTACATCAGTAGTTCCAGCTTTTTCCACTGCTTTTACATACATGTTAAATCCAATCACGTGCGCTTCCATCGGGTCATTAGTAACTCTTTCTGGTCCCATAGTGCTTTTCCAGTTTTTGATAAATGCTGTATTTAAATCGGATTCAGCTGATTGAAAATAATTCCACGCAGCTAGGTGGCCAACCAAATTTGTTGTATCAAGTCCGGATAATTCCTCTTCACCAACTGAGAAAGCGACAACTGGTATGTCTTCAGCGTTCACGCCTGCAGCTGCAAGTTCTTTATAAAATCCAATGTTTGCATCACCGTTAATAGTTGAAATAACACCTACCTTCTTTCCATCAGCCCCAAGTGCTACAACATCAGCAACAATTTTCGACCAATCCGAGTGACCAAAAGGTGTGTAATTTACAAAAATATCAGACTCAGGAATTCCTTTATCAATTAAATATTGATTTAGAATTTTGTTTGTTGTTCTAGGATAAACATAGTCAGTTCCAAGTAATGCGAACTTTTCAATGCCTAGTTCTTCTAGATAGTAATCAGTAGCTGGTATAGCTTGTTGGTTTGGAGCGGCTCCGGTATAAAATACATTTTTTGAGCTTTCTTCACCCTCATATTGAACTGGATAAAAAAGTAATCCGTTAAGTTCTTCAATAACGGGTAATACAGACTTTCTAGACACAGAAGTCCAGCAGCCAAACATTACATCAACATCATTGACAGTTATTAATTCTCGAGCTTTTTCGGCAAAAAGTGGCCAATCTGAAGCAGGATCAACAACTACTGCTTCCAGTTTTTTTCCGAGAATACCGCCCTTTTCATTTTGTTCATCGATCAACATTAACATTGTATCTTTTAACGTTGTCTCTGAGATTGCCATCGTACCCGACAGCGAGTGTAATATGCCAACTTTGATAGTATCTGCATACGCAGTGATACTAAAAAAGAAAAATGACATAACAACTATAATTTTCTTAATCATTATTCGTCCTTTCATTTTTTTAACTGCTACATAATTTCTTAAAAAAATTAGTGATACGAATCTTTACACTTGCCAATATGACATCTCGAAAAAAAAAATTTAAACATAATTTTTATATTACTAATTAGTATCTATAATTTTAGTGATAAAAATAAATGACAATTATTTGTCAACTTGAAATTAAAACACTATGATAATTTCATGAAAGTAAATCTTCAAAAATCTTTAGGCACAATTGATGTAGAGTTTATAAATAATGATGTTGAAAAATTATATCAGCAAGGATGCCTTAAAGCTTTACTACCTCAATCCTACTCTAGTTTGTCTCAACTAGTTTTAGTTAATACATCTGGAGGCGTAACGAGTGGTGATAAGTTTAATACCAAAATAGACATACACAATACACATATGCTTTCTACAAGTCAGGCTGCTGAGAAGGTATATAGTGGATATGGAGACGCGGCTGAACTTAAATATACAATTAACATTGATAATAGTACTCTTTTTTGGATACCAAATGAAACAATCCTCTTTGATAACTGCAACCTAAGGCGTCAAATTGATATAAATCTTTTAAATGATTCAAATTTATTTTTTTGTGAAACAGTTGTTTATGGAAGATCAGCAATGAATGAAACGATTGAAAAAGGTTACTACGCTGATCGATGGAAAATATTCAATGATAATAAAATTGCTCACCTTGAAATCAATGGCTTTGAAGATAATATAAAAAGAATGCGGGAAAATAAATTTATGCTTAATGATAATATTGCTGTTAATACAATAATAATACTCGGTTCAGAGATGAATAAATTTTATGCTGTATTAAAGGAAAATATACATGATGAAAAAAGTGTAACTACTGGTATTTCAGAGTGGGCTGGTAAGATAGTAATAAGGAGTATTTCGTCTAATAACTATTATTTAAAAAAATTTATAAAAAATATCGTGTCAATCATGATGAATGATAAAATTCCTTACATATGGGGTGCTGCGTGAAGCTTTCCCCAAGAGAGATTGATAAAATGATGGTCAGCATGGCTGCAATAGTCGCTCGAAAGAGGTTAGACCGTGGTGTTAAATTAAATTATCCTGAAGCCGTATCAATTATTTCAGATTATGTTGTTGAAGGTGCAAGGGACGGGAAATCTGTAGCTGAACTAATGGAAAGTGCAGCACATGTATTAAAAAAAGATGATTGTATGGACGGAGTTGCTGAAATGATTGCCGAAGTGCAGACAGAAGCAACTTTTCCGGATGGAACAAAGTTAGTCACGGTACATAAACCCATAAGGTAAGAATGATATGATTCCTGGAGAATTAATTACAAGTAACAGTGATATAATTTTAAATAAAGATTTAGTGAGTTTGACAATGAAAGTCTCCAATACTGGTGATCGGCCTATTCAAGTCGGTAGCCACTATCACTTTGGCGAAGCAAATGAAAGTCTTGAATTCGATAGAAAGAAAGCCTTAGGCATGAGACTAAACATTTCATCTGGAACCGCGGTAAGGTTTGAACCAGGGCAAACAAGAGATGTTGAACTTATTGAAATACAGGGGCAAAAAAAGTTATTTGGATTTAATAAAAAAGTCATGGGAAAAATAAAATGAAAAAAATTCCAAGACGGTCTTATGCAGCTATGTATGGCCCTACAACAGGGGATAAAGTAAGGTTAGCTGATACTGAACTTTTCATAGAGGTTGAAAAAGACCTTACAGTCTACGGTGAAGAAGTCAAGTTTGGTGGCGGCAAAGTTATTCGTGATGGCATGGGACAGTCTCAGGTTTCAAGAAGCGATGGAGCTGTAGACACAGTTATTACAAATGCTCTAATACTAGATGTAACAGGGATATTTAAAGCAGATATTGGACTAAAGAACGGAAATATTGATCATATTGGAAAAGCTGGTAACCCTGATACACAACCCGGTGTGGATATTATAATTGGTCCAGGTACTGAAGTTATTGCAGGTGAAGGTAAAATTGTAACGGCGGGCGGCTTTGACAGTCATATACATTTCATATGTCCTCAGCAAATTGATGACGCCTTACATTCTGGCATTACTACGATGCTGGGTGGAGGTACCGGACCAGCACATGGAACATTAGCAACTACTTGCACGCCGGGGCCATGGCATATCGGCAGGATGCTTCAATCATCAGATGCTTTCTCGATGAATTTAGCTTATGCAGGCAAAGGAAATTCTTCGATGCCTTCGGGTTTAGAGGAACAAGTTCTTGGTGGAGCAGCTGCTCTCAAACTTCATGAGGACTGGGGCTCTACTCCTGGTGCAATTGATAATTGTTTAAGTGTTGCTGATAAATTCGACGTTCAGGTCATGATACATACTGATACGCTCAACGAAAGTGGCTTTGTAGAAAATACAATTAATGCAATTAATAAAAGAACCATTCATACATTTCATACTGAAGGTGCAGGCGGTGGACACGCCCCTGATATAATAAAAATTTGTGGTGAACCCTATGTTTTGCCATCTTCAACTAATCCAACACGACCATTTACTGTTAACACTGTTGAAGAGCATTTAGATATGCTAATGGTTTGCCATCACCTTGATAAATCAATACCTGAAGATGTAGCATTTGCCGAAAGTAGAATACGCAGAGAAACGATGGCTGCTGAAGATATATTGCACGATATGGGTGCTTTCTCAATCATCGCATCTGACAGTCAAGCTATGGGACGCGTTGGTGAGGTTATTATTAGAACATGGCAAACAGCTCATAAAATGAAAGTGCAAAGAGGAAGACTATCTGAAGAGCAAGGCGATAATGATAATTTAAGAGTCAAACGATACCTTGCAAAATATACAATAAATCCATCAATTGCTCATGGAATTTCTTCCTATGTTGGCAGTCTCGAAAAAAATAAAAGAGCTGATATCGTTATCTGGGACCCAGCTTTCTTTGGCGTTAAACCTGAGATTGTAATAATGGGTGGAAGTATTGCCTGCGCTCAAATGGGCGATCCAAACGCATCGATTCCAACTCCCCAACCTGTATATACCCGCCCAATGTTTGGAAGTTATGGAGGATCGCTTGAAAACTCATCGGTAACTTTTGTCAGCAAGAGTTCTCTGGAGGCAGGCAGCCTTAATCATCTCAATATACAAAAAACTATGCTACCAGTAAGCAATACAAGGTCAATTTCAAAAAAAGATATGGTTTTAAATGATATTTGTCCAACTATAGATGTAAATCCTGAAACATATGAGGTTAGAGCAAATGGAGAAATTATAACATGTGAACCAGCGGAAGAACTGCCAATGGCACAAAGATATTTTATGTACTGATTATGGAAATTTGTAATTCAATATTAAGTAACTGTAATTCCTCAAAAGAGTTTGATACAATTTCGCTATCTTATGAGGAGAGATTCATGCGACGCAAAAAATTAGTTTCTGACAAAGGTCATGAATTTCTTGTTGATCTTGAAGAGATGAAATCAGTCACGAGTAATCAAGCGTTCAAACTTGAGAGTGGAAAATTAATTAATATAAAATCAAAAAAAGAAAATTTAATTGAGATCAAGTCAGAAGATTTAAATAAATTAATATGGCATATTGGGAATAGACATATCCCCTGTCAGATTGAAGCTACGAGAATTCTAATACAAAGTGACCATATAATTGAGGATATGGTGAGAAGACTTGGGGGGCAGACAAAATCTGTGATTGAACAATTTAATCCTGAAGGTGGGGCTTACGGTATGGGAAGAACGCATGGTCACAAGCATTAAAAGTAAAGACTTTTTAGATTTAAAATCTCATCAAATTTTACATCTTTGGTTTTCGTCTTCATTTCCTATTGGTTCATACGCATATTCGCATGGTCTCGAGGCTATAATTGATGACAAGCTTATCAAAAATAAAAATGACGTATTGGCATTTATTAAAAGTATTCTCTTTGAGGGAACATGCAGAAATGAGTATATCTTTATCAAGGCTACCTATGATGGAATTAATGTAAATGATTTAGTGCTTGCAAGTTGCTCATCCAAGGAACGTCAGCTTGAAACACTCAAAATGGGTGATGCCTTCAGAAAAATTATGTCTGAGAGTTGGGACTATACAATAGATAATGAAACCACTTTTCCAGTTTGTATTGCTCAAGCAGGAATTAAATTTCATATTGCCTTTGATGATTTGGTTGATTTTTATATTCAATCATTCATATCAAATTTAATTAATATATGCGTTAAACATATACCTTTAGGTCAAAAAGATGGTCAAGATTGTATGGTGTCATTTCTTGGAATGATGAAAAGATTTTATAATACTATGAAAGACTATAGCTTAGACGATTTACGCAATTCAATGTTTTGTGCGGATATTTACAGTATGAAACACGAAAATCTTACATCCAGAATTTATGTCACATGAATAATTTTCGAGGTCCATTAAAAATTGGTATCGGCGGCCCTGTAGGTGCGGGTAAAACAAGTCTTACTGAGGCTTTGTGCAAAAATTTATCTAAAAATATTTCAATGGCAGTTATATCGAATGATATTTACACAATTGAAGATGCCGAGTATTTAATGAGAGCTCAAGTTTTACCAATTGAGAGAATTAAAGGCGTCGAAACAGGTGGATGCCCTCATACCGCAATTCGAGAAGATGCTTCGATTAACCTCTTGGCTGTAGAAGAAATGAAACAAAAATTTCCTGATTTACAGTTGCTATTGATTGAGTCAGGTGGAGATAATTTGGCTGCAACGTTTAGTCCGGAGTTGGTAGATTTATCAATCTATGTGATTGATGTTGGAATGGGAGGTGATATTCCTCGTAAAGGTGGACCAGCAATAAAAAAATCTGATTTACTAATCATCAATAAAACCGATTTAGCAAATTATGTAAATGTTGATTTAGATCAAATGAAATTAGATGTTGAAACTGCCCGATCAGGCATGCCTTATATTTTTGGTGAAATGAAGAATAATAAGGGAATAGAAAATATTGCTGAATTTCTCAAAACTGAGGGCGGTCTTGAAATAAACTAAAACCCACTTTCCTGAATGAGTATTGAGGTAGTTGCATTAAATATATTTTGAAAAATATTATAATTTTCAGAATCTATTTTTACAGATCCGGCAGTCTGCCATTGGAAATCTTTCGGATTCTCTGAAGAAGAAAAATTTAATTGATAAAGAGCATTTTCTGGTCTCTGAACCTGTTTCTTTCCAAGTATCTCTCTTGATGCAATTGTGCCTCCATAAGTTGAGGTCAAAGCCAAATACGGCAACTCTTCGGTTGAAGTTTCATTTGATGATACTAATTCGACTTTGACTTTCGCAAATTCATTATTTTTTGCATGAAAGTAACCGCTTGAAACTTTTTTTATTTTATTAAGATCCGTCTCACTAACAAAAGCTATCACTTGCACTTCTTCTGACTGAACAATTGAAAATAGCTTATCTTTTTTATTTACCCATTGATTAGCGTTTAGACTTTTCAAATCTTTTATTATACCATCAGATGGCGCATAAATTGATAATGCTTTATTCTCTTCTTTCAATGAATTCAAAATTTCAATCTCCTTTTGTAACTCATTCTCAAGTATTAATAGATTGCTAAGATCAAGCTTTGATCCCACTCTACGATCAAGTTTTTGCTGTATCATTTTCACACGGTCAATTGCTTTTTCGACTTTATTAGAAATCAATGGGTTCGCCATAATAACTAGCAAATCACCTTCAGCTACGTATTGATCATGCGAAATAAAAACCTTTCTAATCCTTGAATCTTCAGAGGCAAAAATATCAAGAACAACACCTTCTTCAATAACTGCTGGCAAACTAAGGGATGTACGCCATGGAACAAGCATAGCAAACATAAACACTGCAAATAAGATGATTGACCTCATAGAAGATCTATTGAATTTCATAGATTTTCTAAGCTTCCACCATTCAATGACTTCTCTGGCAATCGGCAATAAAATGAACCATAGAATTTCTACTATAAATAAAATAATTCCTAATATTTTAAATGTTAAATAATAAACCAATAACGCAATACCAATAAAAATGAAGAAACGATAAATCCACGTAGCCCATGCGTAAATTATGAAAGTCCACCTTCTGTTAGCAATCAACTGTTCAGGTGGTTGAAATTTAAAACCAAAAAGCCACTCTCTTATCTGCCATCGACCTAAAGCAAATGAACGTGGTTGCAAATTTTCAGCTTTAAGGAAGTCAGATAGCACATAATAGCCATCAAACCTCATGAAAGGACTTATGTTTATCAATAAAGATGAAATCCAGCTTGATGTAGCAATGAAAAAAGCTGCACTTTTCATTATGCCTTCAGGAAATACAGCCCATGCAAATGTAGCAATCAAGGCTAGGTGTAGTTCAGTTAACATACCTGCAAAATTTATTAGTAAACGTTTTCTGTGGTCAGTGAGTTTCCAGGCATCGGAGGTATCTGTATATAAAAACGGAAAGAAAACCAACATAGCTAAGCCAATTGATGAAACTTTACACTTATAATATGTAGCTACGTATGCATGACCCAACTCATGTAAAGCTTTTACAAAAACAATTGTAATTCCAAATAAGATCAAACCATTAATGTTGTAGAAATATGAAAAGGTTGAAAGAAATTTTTCATAATTAGTTATTGTCAAAAATATTCCGATTAAACCTAACCCATAAATAATACGTCTGACTGATAATGAGCTTAAAAACAAGGCAATGGGTAAACTTCTTTGAAGCCAAGTAACAGGTCTTACTAACGGTATTTTGAAAAATAGATAATTGTGAATAAGTTTAAGCAGCCAATGTTTATTGGTTTTATTTTTTTGAACTACTAAAGATTTAACTTCTTCACTTGTCTTTTTGATAGTTAAATTGTTTTGATCAAGAAAGTTTATGAACTCACTTATTTCTTCTTTAGTTACTAATAATTTCGTTTCATTAATTTTTTTTATGAAATCTTCTAATTGAGATCCACTTGACCAATTATTTAAGAGATCAAAAGCATTTTTGTTTATCGAAAAATATTTATTTCTCAAAGAGTCATATAGAAGCCATGATGAAGAGCCGTCCTCTTTTCGGGGGCCTTCGCTCAATTTTAAATCTTGTCTAAGATATGGGACAATCATTTAAAATCCTAAAAACTGTCTCGTGAGATTTATAGGAACACGAAATATGTAATAAAAAATACTGGTCTTTGCGCCATAAATCTTAGCGGTACCGCGTAAACCTATCCTTGGAACCTCACCTTGACTGTCATGATAATTAGCAATGATCTTATAAGCTAAAATATTCTCAGATGTAAGTGCGGGTTTATATGAAGTACGCAATACCTTACCGTCTAAAGAATTGAGAGGGTCACTATCTAAAAAAACTTTTACTCTGGCTTCTTTCTTAATCAAAAGAGAGTCTTTAGTAGGCAGGAAGATTTGAAATTCAATTTGTTCAGGATCAGCTATGGTTAATATTTTTTCTCCAATGTTAACTGGCTTCCCTTGCCAATCAGTAAAGTCTTCAACGACAGCTATACCTTCTCTGTCTGCAAAGATGATTGAGTATTTCAATTGTTCTTCTGCATATTCTGCTTCTTTTTTTCTCAAACCTACTTCTGTTGATAGTTCAACTAAACGAGCTTTGTCATCTGAATTTGTAAATGATGACTGCTTGATGCGTAAAAGCTCTGCTTCTGCTACTTCAAGCTCTTGAAGCGCAATTTCATACTGGTTTTTAAAATTTAAATCATCCAATCTGACAAGTTCTGTCCCTGTCTTTACGTTTTCATTAGTCTTAATTAAAACTTCTTTTACCACGCCATTTACTGGTGAAGTCACAATGGTTGGATCTTTCGCAACTACTTCAACGGGCGCTAAAGCTGTCATACTAATTGGAAAAAACATTACTGCCGTTACAGAGGCAATCACTGCCCATTTAATCCATCCAGTAAACAAACGGTTGATATTTGAAATAATTATATTTTTTGACCTGAACGAGTTCAGTGCATGACTAAAGGTTTCTGAAATATGAAGTAAAAGATCTTTTTCAGAGTTGCTGATAACTTCTGATCTAACCATGACTAGATACCCAACATTTTTTTCAATCCACGAACGAAGAGGAACGAATATTAAATGTTTAGGAAAATTATCAGGAGTAATAAGATTTAACTCTTTTATAGAAGTATCGTTGAGATTAAATTCCGAAATATCATCAAAGCTGATCAGATCTTTTTTATTTATTAATGTTTCAACAAAAGTAACAGTTGGAGCTGTTCTATCGATAATTGATAGGTCAGAAATAGTATGTACTTTTAATCGATTTATACTTGATCTATTGAGAAGAAATAAAAAATTATAATCAACTATGCTTCGCAATTCATTAGCGCAAATGAAAGCAAGCTCAGTTTCAGTTTCTGCATTACGAAACTTTTTCTCAAGCGTTATCAGTCGCGCAATTTTTATAGAGGAATTATCATTCAAAATGTTGCCGTCCCACTCATTCCAGGAAGTAATGTTTCATAATTTTCATCAAATTTTGCAGTAGCGTCAATAGTTTGACTTACTGGATCAATATTCGCCCCCAAGGTATTCACTGTAGCACTATATATTGAACCATTTTCATCAATAACAATACTTAATGGGTGGCCCTCAGACAACCATGCCAACCATTTACTTGAAATCATAAGTTTTGCTTCCAATATTCCAGAGCCAATGATTTGAATCATCGGTTGCTGCCTTTCAATGCTTTCATATTCATTCACAAATACTTTGGACATTGTTCCATCATAGGGAGCACGAATAATGCAACGATCTGTATTAAGCTGAGCAATTTTCAACTCTGACTTAGCCCTATCTACTGCAATTTGTGACAATTGAACTTCATACTCTCCAATGGATCTCATCGTTGCAAGTTCTTGATTGCTCTTCAAGGTTACGATGGCACTTTCTAACTCCGCTTGTACTACATCTTTTTGGGCTTCAAAAAAAGAACAATCCAACTTAATTAATATATCTGATTTTTTAAAATTAGCACCTTCTGCAAATGGAATAGATTCAACTTTTGAGGCAAGTTCGCTTGATATTGTTGCCTCTTCAGTTGCCGTTACCAAAACACGAGTTGAATATTCTTCAGCTAGTAAATTAAATGGAAAAAGTACGCTGCAAGCAATAACTGCAAATGTTACAATATTATTCATATGGTTTTTATTAGCTTACTAGAGATATAATCTTTTCACCATAGCTATCCGCTCTTTTGGCATGTAGCTTTAATTGCTCATCAAGTGGAATAAAAGAAATTTCGTCATCTAATGCCGAATTTTCATCATCTGTCTCAGCACCTGTTATTTCGTTAAGATCAATTTCAACTTCAATAATTCTTTCTTTTCCGTCTTCGTCTTCAGCAATAATCTTTAGTTCAAGTACTTGAAGACTATCTGTTAAGAATGAGGGAGCTGCTGACCCTGTTCGACCTTTAGATGGGTCAGCTGCTATTTTTCCTGTTTGAGGATCAATAGAAATCCAATCTGGAAGTTCACCGCCACCTTTTAGCTCAGCTTTATACATTTTTACATTCGATTGATTGTTATCAATTACATCTAATGTGTATTGGCCTGCATCCATTTGAAGATTGCTTAACTTCATTGTACCTTCAAAATCTGTTTGAGAATTCAAGTTATTATTTATTGTTTGATTAGATGAATTGTTGTTCTCTCTGATCAAGTTTACGTTTGCGTCATTATCAACAACGATATTAGTTTGGCCAACAGTACCGCGAGTGAAGTCTTTATCATTCTTGATTTTAGCTTTGTCTAAAATAATGTTTATATCACGAGTATTTCCATCTTTATCTAATGCAACAAGTTGAACTTCTACCTGATCAATTCCATCTGGCATTTCTGCAGTTGTCTCACCTGTTTCAGGATTAACTTTAATCCATTCAGGCAATGATTTTCCATCGGATAATTGTCCTGAATATAATTCAACATTCTTTTGGTTATCGTCGTTTAATTTAACGCCTACAGCTAAATCAGTGTTATCATCACCCGATACCTCGCTCGCAACTGCATCCATCAATCTCAAGCCACCATTAAACTTAAGTGGCTTAGATAGGGATGCGGTATCTGCAATTGAAATAGTATCAAGAGTAAAGCCATCATCATCGATAATATTTACTTCATTAATATATTCCTGCATTTTTCCTGGCTTTACTTTAATTGGTTTAGTTGGCTCAAGAGTACCTTGTGGTTCTGGTTCATTAGGTTCTGGTGGGAGCGTGATAACATTTGGAATTACTTTAATGGTAAAGGTATGATCTGTATAAAGTCCTGCGCCGTCAATAGCTCTTATTGTGATTGTATAAATACCCGGTGTATCAATACTTCCATTGAGTTTTTTATCTTTTAGTTGGAGACCATCAGGTAAACTTGTTTCAGCATCAGTTTCAGGGTCAATAATTTTGTATTCAGCAATATCATAAATACCACTATCTGGATCGTCAAAAATCTGTCTATGCCTCAGGAATATTTTTTGACCAGTAACATATGTTGGAAGATTTACGGGAGCTACTACCTCAGGTGGATCATTGATGCCAGTCACAGTGATGGCTATCTGAGCTTCTACAGGCGTTTCTCCATCTGTTGCGGTATATGTGAAGTACTCCGTCTTAGTTTCACCAGGGTTTAGAGATTTTGCATTATTAGCCTTGTATTCATAGCTGCCATCGGAATTTATAGTTAAGTCACCATACGTTCCTGTTAGGGGTGATCCAATTGTCCCAGGTGTCCCCGTTCCAGCTTCTTCTCCTGTTCGTATTGTATTTACAGTTAAACTGTCACCATCAGGGTCTGTATCATTCTTCAATACTCCTTTTGAAGCATCTTTTACTCCTGTCGCACCTGCATCGATTTCTATAGTATCATCTTTTGGTACTGGCGGATCACTTTTACCAGTAACAGTTATCGCAATCACACCAATGTCTTCATTTGTTCCATCTGTTACAGTATAGTTGAAATATTCTATTTTGCTCTCGCCTCTTTTAAGCGCATCTGCTGCAGCCTGATCAGCAACATAACTATAGCTTCCATCAGCATTAAGAGTAAGAGTACCGTAAGTTCCTACAAGTCCTGAACCAAGTGTACCTGGGTCACCACCGCCTTCTGATTGCCCAAGTCTAATTCCAGAAATTGTTAATGACTCACCGTCTGCATCAGTATCGTCTGCGTTAAGTGCAAATGTTGTATTAGCCGCTCTCGTAATTGTCTCACCTTTAGGAACAGTATCAGTATCGTCAACCGCTACAGGATCATTATCGTTTATTCCTGTTACTGTGAATGTAAGATTTGCTGTTGACGTAGCCGTTCCATCACTCACCGTATACGTAAATGTATCTGCCCCAGTTTGACCTGTAACGAGTTGATCTGATTTTGTTTGATCAGCAACATAAGTGTACGACCCATTCGCATTCACTGTCAGAGTTCCATACTCGCCTGTTAATGAAGCCCCTACTGTACCGGTCGCACCTGTGCCATCCTTTGATCCCGTTCTGATGCCAGTTATTGTAAAGTTTCCACTCGTATCATCCCCATCAACATCCGTATCGTCATGATCTAATTCTTGAGTGTCACTTACTGTTCGACTAATGGTTGCATCCTCATTAACACTATCTGTGTCATCAACGGCAACGATTGGGTCGTTTGCCCCATTTATGGTTACTGTAAGTGTTGCAGTGGATGAGTTTTTATCATCATCGTCCTTTACGGTGTATGTGAATATTTCAGAAACAGAGTCACCTGCATCTAAGGCTTCAGCTGCAGCTGTATTCGCTATGTATGTATAACTTCCATCAGCTGCTACTGTTAATGTTCCGTAAGTACCTAAAACTCCAGCTCCTGCTACACCACTATTGCTTGTACCGTTTGACGAAACATTGGTAACCGCAAGACTTTCCGTATCTCCACCAGTATCGTTTGTTAATACTCCACCTGCTGTATTAACTGTCAATGTCTGACTTTCAGTGGCAGTAGCTGTGTCTGCTGAACCGACAGGACCTACACCTGTTACAGTTATAACCAAATTTGCCGTATCGGTTGTTCCAGCGCCATCACTTACGGTATAAGTGAATGTATCGGTTGCAGTTGCACCATGAGCTAACCCGTCAGCACCACTGGTATTGGCAGTATATACATAGCTACCATCAGAAGCGAGCGTAAGGGTACCGTATGTTCCTGTTAACTCTTGACCGACTGTCCCTCCATTGACTCCTGAAACAGTTAAACTTGAACTTGCATCAGCATCAGTATCATTAGATAAAACACCACTGCCAGCACTTATTGATATTTGCGCATCCTCATTAACAGCGCCTGTATCATTTACTCCAACAGGGTCGTCATCAATACCTTTTACGGTGAAGGTTATAGTTGCTGTGTCTGTTCCAGTTCCATCAGTTACTGTGTATGTGAACGTATCTGTTGCAATATCTCCTGCATCAAGAGCATTAGCATTGTTAGCATTATAAACGAAGCTACCATTGCTTTGTATTGTTAATTGACCATACGTTCCAGAGACTGCATTTCCGAGAGTGCCTCCTGCTATCGCAGAAACTGTTAGAGGGTCATTATCTGGATCAGTATCATTAAGGAGAACATCTCCTGAATGATCTCCACTTTCGTTATTATTATTACTATCTGTTCCTGTTACTGCAGATGTGCCGTCAGTAACTTGAAGCTGAGAGTCCTCAAGGATATATCCTGTGTCATTATTTCCTGTGGGAGGAACCACAGTAGTTCCAGTTACTGTTATTGCTAGTTGTCCTGTATCAGTATCACCAGCTTGATCTGTTACAGTATATGTAAAGTAATCAACGACAGTTGCGTCATTAGCCAGACTAAGCGCATCAGGTCGATTGGCAGCGTAACTATACGATCCGTCTGCGTTGATCGTGACTGTTCCGTATGTTGTTGTAAATTCTTGGCCAAGAGTTTTTGTATCGCCACTACCTGTCTTTTGTCCAGTTCGTATCGCTGTAATAGTAAGACTACCTGGAACATCATCAGCGTCTGCATCTGTATCGTCTTGATCAAGCTCTTGTGCATCGCTTGTACCTCTTGAGATTGATGCACCAGCATTTACCGCATCAGTATCATTAACAGCAGTAATATCATCGTTAATTCCAGTCACCGTAATAGTTAATGTTGCAGTACTTGCATTTTTATCGGCATCATCTTTAAGAGTGTATGTAAATACATCAGTAACTTGATCACCAGGATCAAGGGCATCAGCTGCTGATTGGTTGGCAACATATTCATAGCTACCATCAGCCGCCATGGTTAATTCACCATAAGTTCCAGTAACAGCTTGTGCAGCATTACCACTATTCCCAGTAACGCCGTGAGTTATGCCAGTTATAGCTAAACTTTCAACATCGTAGCTTGCATTGTCATCATCATTACTGATTACACCAGATGCTTCATTTACTGTTAAAGTAGCATCTTCATTGACTGAACCAGTATCAGCAACAGCTTGAGGGCCTACACCTTTTACAGTGATGACTAAATCTGCTGTATCAGTTGTTCCAGCGCCATCACTTACGGTATAAGTGAATGTATCGGTTGCCGTAGCATCAGCAGCGAGACCATCCTCACTTCTACCATTTGCAACATAAGTATAACTACCATCTGAACTCAAAGTCAGAACACCATAGGTTCCATTTACTTCTTGACCAACTGTGCCACCCGAAATTGAAGACACTGTGAGACTTGAACTAGCATCAGCATCAGTATCATTTGATAATACTCCACTTCCCGTGCTGACAGTAAGGGTTTTATCCTCGTTGATTGCACCTGCATCATTATTGCCAACTGGATTATCATCGACTCCGTTAACAGTGATTGTTAGGGTTGCTGTGCTTGAATTTACATCATCATCATCTTTAACTGTGTAAGTGAAGACATCAGTTTCAGAGTCACCGGCATCTAAGGCTTCAGCTGCAGCTGTGTTCGCCGTATAAGTATAAGTACCATCAGCTGCAACGGTCAGAGTACCATATGTACCTAAAACACCTTGAGTGGCGTTCCCACTATTCCCTGTAGAGTCTGAGGTAATATTTGTAACAGCTAAACTCTCACTATCATAAGCGGCATTATCATCATCATTTGCCAGAACACCAGTTGAAGAAGCATTATTGGCGTCTAGTGATGCATTTTCATTTACTGAAGCCGTATCGTTTACTCCTAAAGGTCCAACACCCGTAACTGTAATTGCAAGTTCAGCAGTATCTGTATCGTTTGGACTGCTTGTGTGATCTCTCACTGTATAGGTAAAGTAATCAATCGCAGATACGCCTGCCGCTAACGCGTCTGCCCCACTTCTGGTTGCAGCATAGCTATAGCTACCATCTGCAGCTACAGTTAATTCACCATAAGTACCATTTAGAGCCTGACCTATTGTGCCCGCTGTTGTTCCACTAGTTGCAGACTCTCTTCCTGTTCTGATTGCCGTGATTGTAAAACTGCCGGATACATCATCGTCATCAACATCTGTATCATCGTGATCTAACTCCTGAGAGTCTGAAGTACTTCTATTTATTGTTTTATCTTCAAATACGGAGTCGGTATCGTTTGCAGCGATAATAGGATCGTTCACTCCTGTGATTGTTATTGTCAGCGTTGCGGTATCTGTAGCGGTTTGGTCAGTTACTGTGTATGTAAATGTATCTGTTACTGTATCACCAGGATCTAGTTCGTCAGCTGCATCTTTATTTGCATTGTATGTATAGCTACCATCTGCACTCATAGTTAGCTGTCCATAGGTGCCATCTAGAGCGGATCCAAGAGATCCACCGGATATTGCACTTACTTCAAGCGAATCTCCGTCAGCATCTGTATCGTTTGCTAAAACTCCGCTGCCAGCAGTTACTGAAACGCTAGCATCCTCATTAACGGCTCCTGTGTCGTTGTTACCAACTGGAGCTTCGTTTGCAACTGGAGCCCTGGTAATGATACGAATAAAGTCACCTTTCTCACCATTTTTAGTTCCAATTCTGATAGTCTTGTTGCTATTTGAAATTTCAAACCAGTCTCCATTCCCCTCTTGACCAGGAGCATTGTCATTATTGTACTCTAAGTCCCTCTTACCAATTTTATCAGAGCTCATTGTTGGATAAGTCCCACCAGCCATTGAAACCCCGGACATCGCAATCGTATTTTGTGGCAATGCAAACACACCAAGTATTTCATAATCAAAAGTTACTTGACCTACTCGGCTACCAGTTCGTCTAGAGTTACCATTAGTTTCATCGTTAGAGAAAAGTAAATACACATGTACAGGCTCACTCGTACTTGGTGTATGTGAACTCTTTGCTCCAGAGACATCAAAGTTTAAGGTCCCTGTACCGCTATTAACATCTGCTCTTTCTTGGACAATTATAAATCGATCTGAAGAAGAGTCCTGTACTCCATTATTATTAGTGCTATCGCCAGAAACTTGTGCCCTAAAGTTGGTTGCAGAAGAAGAAAGGTTAACAATACTTGAGTTAATAGAAGTTATATCGTTAGCAAGCGAATAATCATAATTTTCAACATCAATATTTTTTGTCTCGATGATACCTGTATGTTTCTCCAAATCCCAGTCGCCGCCTTTACCAGTCACATCATCTGATGCTGCTACATCTGCATCCGTAATTTCAGCAATTTGTTTAATTAAAATTTCACCACTTAGATCCGCCGCTACGTTACAACCATAAAATAAAATATCTCCATTTTCTGAAAGACTGGTTCCAATTTCTTGGAGAATATTTTCATAAGCATTCAATGTGTCACTGTTTAACACAGCTGTGCCAAATGCAATCTGTCCTATACTTCCGTGACCAATGACGTGAACCGCATCAATATTTTCTTGAGAAGATAAAATATTTTGCATGGTAACAAATCCATCTTGATCACTTTGTATGACATGCACTTCAGTATTTTTATCGAAACTATTAATGAGAGTTTCAATATCTTCAACTGTACTATCAATAAATATAAACTGTCTTAATTTTGCATTTTGAGTTGACGCATCTAAATTTACAAAAGGTAACTTTGTGTCTTTATCAACTTTGAAGTGATCAGCTTTAGATGACTTATCATTATCTGACTTTTGAAACTGAGCTAGATCATCAACCACATCAATTGCAGTTGCTACTGCAGCACCGTCCAGCATAAGACGGGGTTCCAAGGCCTGAATAAGTTTATTGCTCATTTATATATATAATTTTTCGCACTAGTATGATTATTGGCATTTAGCCTTTTCTTTATACATGACTAAAATTCTAAAGGTACTCTCATAAGCTAAAATTACCCATTTTGGGCAAATTTTTTTTAGAGTTTTGAGCCATTTGTCTATATTCCCTTCTCATAACAACTAGTAAACAGATATCCTTAATTGATGAGAATAATCAATACAAAAATAATTATATTTTTACTATTCATCGCACTCAGTGCCTGCGCTCGAACACCAAATGTTATCGATGCAGAAAAATTAAATGTAAGTGTTCAAAAAGATTTATCTTTGCTTGCAGTGGAGGCACCTCTAGAAAACATAGACCTGCACACAGCAATTGCTATTGGGATTAAAAACAACCGTGACTTAAGAATAAGTGTTATGGAGTCAGCATTAGCTCAAAGGCAAAGTGATCTTCAACGATTTGATATGCTGCCTGATATTGCACTCAATGCTGGATACTCTGAGTTTAATGAATTGCAACCATCAACAAGTGTTGGCGTCGATAATGATATAGGAGATGCACCGGCATTAGATGGAACACAGTCTTATACAATTTCAAGAGATAAGGGTTTGGAAACTAGAAACATTGAATTTACTTGGAATGCACTTGACTTTGGTTTGTCCTACATTCGCGCTGGACAACAAGCGGATCGTTATTTAATTGCTAAAGAACTTGAGAGAAAAGCAACTCAGAATATTACACGAGACATCATTCGTGCTTACTGGAAAGCACAAGCTTCGGAAAATCTCTTAAAAAAATTGAATCCTCTTCTAGAACGAGTTGAAACTGCTCTTGCAGACTCAAAATATATTGAAGAACTTCTCATATCTGCGCCTATGGACTCGTTGCTTTATCAAAAAGAATTACTTGACGTACAGAGAACGCTACAAACTCAACAACGGGCATTAATAAATTCTAAAAATGAGCTTGCAATACTCATGGGATTACTGCCGGGGCAAAAGTTTAGTTTATCAAGCGAAGACACTTACCTCACCAATATAAATATGCGTATAGAAACAATGGAAGAGATGGCTCTTGTTTCAAGACCTGAACTCATGGAAAGTCGATATCAAAAAAGAATTACCAGTAAGGATACTAAAGCAGCTATTTTAGGTTTGATCCCTAGTATAAAATTCAATGCCACGTATGGATATTCTGATAATGAATATTTATTAAACCAAGATACAACAGAATACGGTGCGTCAATTGGGGCTAATCTTTTTAACGTATTTTCTTTTGGTGCCGTAAGAAAATCATCTGAAGCAAGTAAGGATTTAATTGCAGAACGTCATCTTGCAATAGCCATGACAGTACTGTCTCAAGTGCACCTCTCAAATATAAATTATGCCCTGGCCATTGAAGAATATGATACCGCACAAAGATATTTAGATGTTGCACAAAGGATCAGTGAACAAGTTCAAAACGCACAAAAAGTCTCACGTTTTGGCGAGCTTGAAGTTATTCGAGAAGAAGCAAGTTTACTCGTAGCAGAGCTCAGACGAGATCTAGCATTCTCTGAAATGCAGCATAGTATCGGTCAAATTTATGCATCAATAGGAAAAGATATTCTTCCTGATAATCATCAAAATTTGTCTATTGAAGATGTGGGTAAAAATATTGAAACCAATCTTTCCGAATGGGGAGAAGTTTACCAAGCAGCCGTGAATCTTCCTATCAGCGAGCAAGATCCCATGCTTCTGATTATAAATGATCCAATCAATACACAGCAAACGAGTAATAAATTTCAAATTTCTGATAATACATTTGCTATAAGTGGGCCAGGTAAATTGCGTTATCAAGCAATGCAAGAAGATGGAACTCCTTTGCCCAGATGGCTTGCTTTTTTAACGTCTGATTTATCGTTTGTGGGTAATCCACCTAGTGATGTGTCAGGAATTAAGTTAAAAGTTTCAGTTGCAAATGCTCTTGTTTCAGTTGAGGATAATTTTACACTTCAATTTATGGATGAGGGTGAATATCTTGCCCAAGAAGGTGAAGGTGCAAGACAAAAACTTATCCAATTGGGTTTGGATAAGAAAGAAGCGAACAACATGACAACGAGTAATGAAGTTCCAGAGATACCAGAAATTATCGATGAGCCAAGTATTGATTTAGATGAGTATACAGTTTCAAATGAGATGGTAATTAATGATGCTGATAGTCTTAATGATTTATTAGACTCTGTTGATAACACTCTTCAAAAAGCTCAAAATATACTTGATGATGCTGCAGTTGAAAATAAAGAAGTCATTACAGATATTGATACAATAGAAAATCAAGTGAGTGAACCACTGATAACCAATAATGAAGCGTCAGTTGATAATAATGATGAAACTTTAAATACTGCTGGTGTTTTACCAAAAAAGAAAATCTTAAACACACTTGATGAAAATAGCCTCGTAGAAGAAGCCACTGCTGCAAGAGATTTACTTACAGAATTAAACAATACTGCTAAATTAGAGAATAAATTAGCTGAAGAAGCATCTCAAGCGTTAGAAGATTTAACTCAACTCATTGAAGAGCCTGCGGAGGTAGTTTCAAATTCTTTTAGTGCCCAAGCAAGTGATGTTGAAGAAACTGAACTAACAATTGATACGAGCGATGCTGAATTTGTTTATATAAAAATTGGATCTTATACGCGTGGTAATTCTGCGTTCAGTTTTATGAACTACATTTATGATGTAATGGGATTTGACAGCAGATTCCTCAAATATGATATCAATGTCGATAAATTTGATAAAAATGACTATTCCGTCATTGTAGGTCCAGTGCCATTGGGTGAAGCAAAGTCTATGCTAGAAGCGCTCGATACACAATTAAGTTCCCAAAATAGCTCCATTTTTGAAGCTGAACTAGTGTGCAATGAAGAAATTATTTTAATGTGCTCAATTTAAGACTGAACCAGATCATCATAAATGCTAAAGTAAAAATTCATCATATCACGCGTCGTAATTGCCTTATTCTTGATAAATGTTGCTACTTCTCCATCTTTATGTGCGTAATTAATTCTAAACAATTGACGTCCTTTTTTTTCTAAATGTCCAATCTTTATTAACTTATTACTGCACCTCCTCACAGTTTCTCTCGGCATTCTAGATGCCTCAGAAATTGATGATATATTAGTCGGTAAAAGATAATCATTTTCGTATAAATCAGAAATAGTTTTAAAATTTAATAATCCACTTCGTTTCCTAAAATAGATTGATGCAGACAAGACAACGCGATCATTAGGAGTTAAGTTTAAATCATTGCCTTCTAGTGTTAAAACTCTTACCCAAAAGTGATACATGGGTAACCTTATCCGATTCCAGATTTCTGGCTTTACTTTTTCTAGATTTATGGTCCCAATAGATTTTAAATTTAATTTTAGTTTATACTTATCTTCAAGATTTACGATAATATCATCGAATGTTCTCATGAGTGACTTCATAATTTTACTAAGAGAATCTGTAAATATATATTGAACATACGCCTCCATGTTTACAAGATAACCATACTTTTTATCTTTATTTACAAACCCAGCCTCTATTAATGAATTTATGTATCGTCTTATATTTTCACGAGGTATAGAAAAA
The DNA here is from genome assembly GCA_902526565.1 of uncultured Pelagibacteraceae bacterium. Classification (GTDB taxonomy): domain Bacteria; phylum Pseudomonadota; class Alphaproteobacteria; order Pelagibacterales; family AG-422-B15; genus CACNXQ01. The sequence goes on from CABZLP010000001.1 coordinate 130,665, forward strand.
AATGCCTCAAGAACTTTTAGAGATATCTTTTTTCCAATAAACTTCTTATATGGACCTACAAAAAAATTATTATCCAAGAAGTCTTCAAGATGCATTGCCTTAATTTGCTTTCTATATTCAGGAAAAAGTTCTGCATTCTCATGTGCATTGGTAAGAGAATAAAGGATGATGAACGAAAGAATGCCAATAGACTCATCTTGTAGTCGTTTATCTTTTGTTAACCAATTGGTTGGGCTGTTTTCCCAATCAGAGTCCGTATGTAAAAATAAATTTTGATGCCGAGAGATATGAATTAACAACATCAATGAAAAGCTGCCATCGTCTAGTTTGTTAATGAGATCGATAACTTTTTCTTTTTTTGCTTCTAAGCTTGTATCCATAGTTTGATAGTATACCCAAAATGGGTCTTGGTTAACATAAATATAGCCTATAATCCTTGTTGAATTTAAAAAAATTGGAAGTCATAATTATAATTATGAAAAGTAATTTAACTAAGATCGCTCAGCAAAAAAAAATCAAATACTTCTTAATAAGTTTTGTTGATTTGTTCGGGATCCAACGTGCAAAATTGGTTCCTGCTCGCGCTATTTCTGAAATGCAAAAAACAGGCGCTGGGTTTGGGGGTTTTGCCACATACCTAGACCTTGATTTTGCAGCCCCTGATATGTTTGCCGTTCCGGACCCAGAGAGCCTAATACAATTACCATGGCAACCTGATGTTGGTTGGTTGGCCAGTGATCTGGTGATTAATAATGCACCAATGGATCAGTGCCCACGTGTCATTCTCAAAAAACAAATTAACCATATGACAGATCTTAATTTTAAAATGATGAGTGGCGTGGAATGTGAATTTTTTATACTCAATGAAGAAGGGACTAAAGTTGCTGATTCAAGAGATGATACCCCAAAACCCTGTTATGATGTTGCAGCATTGATGAGGCGCTATGATATTTTAAAAGAGATTTGTGACTCCATGATTAAACTTGGGTGGAAGCCGTACCAAAACGATCATGAGGATGCAAATGGGCAATATGAAATGAATTGGGACTACACTGATTCACTTACGACCGCAGACCGACATGTTTTTTTTAAATTTATGGTAAAATCTATTGCTGAGAAATACGGCTTAAGGGCTACTTTTATGCCCAAGCCATTTGATGAATTAACTGGAAATGGTTGTCATGCACACGCATCTTTATGGGATTTGAAAAAGAAGAAAAATCATTTTCTTGATCAGGATAATGAGCTTGGCTTATCCAAAATGGGCTACCATTTTATTGGTGGAATAATGAAATCTGTTGACTCATTTTCTGCTTGGTTCAACCCATCATTAAATAGTTATGATCGTTTGAATGCGAGAACAACCAATTCAGGATCAACGTATTCACCTACTGCTGTAACCTATTCTGGAAATAATCGGACTCATATGATTAGAATACCAGATGCAGGAAGGATAGAATTCAGACCTGCTGACGGAGCAGTTAATCCATATCTCTTGCAAGCTGGACTGATTGCTATGGGATTGGATGGAATAAAAAATAAAAGAAGTCCAGGCAAAAGAATTGATGTGAATATGTATTCACAAGGCCACAAATTAAAAAGAATCAAAAAGCTGCCTCAGTCTCTTACAGAGTCAATAAATAAATTTAAAGCCAGTGAAATTGTAAAAAAATCTATTGGTTCAAAAGTTGTTTCTCAATACGTAAGACTTAAAAAAAGAGAGATTGCTGAACACAATAAAGTTAGTGATGAAAACAAAAAAGATTGGGAAAGAAAAAATATTATTGATTGCTAAAACTATTTTGTACCCAGTACCGTTGCAACTAAATGAATTCGATCTTCTTCGCCACCATTAATTGCTGTGTGGTACTTCGTATTATCTGTTAGATAAATGTTTCCATCAGCCGGTATGTGGTGACCAGTATGCTCAATAAACATCCTAGCGCCATAATTTGTCTTGATTGCAACATGAATACGTTTTTCAGGATCACGGTGCCAACTCAGTGTCGTTCTTGGAGGCATCTTGATAACTCTACATCTTCCTACTTCGAAGAACTCATTAATTTTATCATAAACATACTTAAAGTAAGTATTATTAAGCTTTGGATTGAATAGTGTGTATCTGGATTCGTCTATGTAGGGCTCGCGCTCCATTTCCTCAAACGAAGAGTCAGGCTTTGTCCAATATTTGCCTCTGATGTTGCCCCCAAACCACTCATCAAGTTCTTTTTCATCATAGTTCAGACAAATTGCATTGGACTTTAGCATTCCTGGTTTTATGTTTTCATTCTCAAACGGTCTGATCTTTACAAGTTCAGATACTGCTTTGTTCAATTCATCAACATCAAAAGAGATATTTTCTAATCTCTCAATATATTGGTTAATGGGCGTGTACATAATGTAGTTTCATAAAATTAGTATCTTATTGAATATAATATCTTAAATGAAGAAAGAAAGAAGTTCAGATGGGGAATCGGGCCAAAATTGTCGCAGTAACCAAAAAAAAATCAATGAAATTCCTCAAAAATTGATTTTGTTAGCATTGTTTCCCTCTCTACGCTTTCATAGTATATGAGTAGAAACTATGATCAAAGAATTAGAATTATATGACCTATAGAATCGATAATTTACAATATTGTAATTGGTCAGAAGAAATTTTTAAAATCAATAATGAAGCGGGTTTAAATGCAATTCATGTAACCATTGCTTATCACGAAGATTTTGATGAAGTAAAAAATAATGTAGAGCAATGGAACTCTTATTTCAAAGAATTTAATAATTTATTGATACATGGAAGGACCTACAAAGATATAGAAAAAGCAAAAGAAGAAGAAAAAACTGCTGTCTTTTTTGGTTTCCAAAATTGTTCACCCATTGAAGACGATATTAAACTCGTTGAAGCTGTGCATGATTTAGGAGCAGTGTTTATGCAGCTCACGTACAATAATCAATCTTTGCTCGCAACAGGTTGCTATGAAGAAAATGATAGTGGTGTTACTCGAATGGGTAGAGAAGTCATTAGAGAAATGAATAGAGTTGGAATAGTTATAGACATGTCACACTCAGCAGAACAATCAACATTGGATGCGATCAATATTTCAGAAAAACCGATTGCTATCACTCATGCTAATCCTTCCTTTTGGCATCCAGCTAAAAGAAATAAGTCAAATGAGCTATTAAAAGCACTTGGTCAATCAAAAGGGATTATTGGTCTTTCACTTTATCCTCACCATCTTCTTGGAGGAACTAATTGTACTCTTAAAAGTTTTTGTGAAATGACAGCAAGGACTGTAGACCTCATGGGCATAGATCATGTAGGTATTGGATCAGATTTATGTCTTGATCAACCTGACTCTGTTGTTGAGTGGATGAGAAATGGGACATGGACAAAAACTAAGGATTATGGAGAAGGGTCTAAAAGTGATTCAGCATTTCCTAGGCAGCCAATTTGGTTTGAAAATACATTAGGGTTTAACAACCTTGAAACAGGCTTAAAAGAAATTGGCTTTGATGACAAAGAAGTAGATGCAATATTAGGTGACAACTGGTTTAATTTTTATAAAGAGAATATTCATTAATGCATAAACAAATTAAGCACCGCGATCCTCATGATGTCATGACACTAAAGCGATTAGGCTCCTTTCATCAAACAAAGCTATCATTTCTAAGAAGTTTTGTGAGAGAATTTAAAAGTTGGACATTTAAATGTGATTTGTTTGATCTTGATGAACAAGGTTTTGGAACTGCAGTTTATTCAGTTAATAAAGATAGTCGCACCTACTCATTGATTTGCTTTGCTAATGAACTTGATGCTTCAGAAAGATCTGACAGAGTAATTGCTACGAAATGGGATGCGGCATTTGTCCTTCACGATGGAATACCAACTGAAAAAGATATTCAAAGATTAAAATTGAATGTTCCTAAGCAGGAAGTAGGTCGATGCAGTTATAAAGAATTAACTTTATCGAGAGCAAATAAGTCTTTAAGAATTTTTAACCATGTTGTTGAAAGACTTTCCAATGGAGTTCAACCCGATTTATCTTTGATAAAAAAAGTTGGCTACCTTTATCGAACCACAGCGGTTTATGGATCTGGTAAATTTGGATTAGCTGATCGATATAGAATTAAAGATCGTAAAGAAATTAATGGTCCCTTTCGACTTGAAATGATGTTGGTTTATTTAGTGCGTCAGTTTACCTTTGATCAAGTAAATCACATTGCAAAAAAGAATAATCCTAAACTGGCTGTCAAACTTGACCAGTCAATAGCACGTAAACTTGGAATAGGAAATTCGACAGGACTTGGCATGGCTCCCTTTATTATTAATCATCCATCTCTATTGCATCAGTGGATTTTTGCTAAAGAAGATGCGTTAAGACAAATTAGAGAAATAAATAAAGTAAAAGAAAGTGATCTAAACATATTTAAGGAATGTCTCCAACTTTCTAAAAATATGATCAGTACTTGGGAAACAGAAAGTGAATATCAAATAAAAAAAATTAGAGAATTGAGCAATGATATTAAAAAATTTGAAAGTGAATATCTTTCAATCTATTCTGCAGATAGAGAGTATCTTTGGAATCATCTCTATAAATGGATTGATAAGCATTTAAGTTTTGAAGGTATTGAATTTATCATTTCTCTAATGATGGAGCCTTATGATTCTATTGTTAATCCTTTGATATCAAAAATGAGTTCTGACGAAGATTTATATTTCAACATTCCAACCCATAAAAAAGTAAGTGAATTAAAGAATATAATTTCCACGGGTTACAGAAATATAATTGAAATTGATTTCTCAAAAAATAAACAAAACGAAAAATTTTGGTTTATTTCCAAAAATAAAGAAGAACCTAGGTTGGCGAATAGATTTGATGACGAAGGATCTGAGTTGGAACAGCCTCTTGCCATAGCTCGTGATATAAATGAACTATATTTCCGTCTATTAGAAGTTCCTGAAGACCAAATTTTGTCCGAGTTTTTGGGGAATAATAGTGATTTAAGACATGTGGTAAGAAGATGCTTTATAGCTGAGAAGCTGCCATACTCTGAAATTCAAGATAATTCAATTGGTTCAAATTTAATGCCCATTGATATGCTGAGATTAAAGTTATCTTTTTTTGGGGCGCAAAAATTTGACCCTCGTTCAGATAAGTGGTTGAGAATATGCATGTATCAAGGAGCTCCTTTAATGAATGAGATAAGTCAAACAAATGACAGATGGATTTATTCATAACTTTATGAGGTCCTCGAGCGAAATCATAACAGTATCAAAAAGAGCTGCTAAAGCTGCGGGGTATTCATGGGGTGTGGCTGAAGAAGTTGGAAAAAATATTGATATATTGGAATTGATAGGAATTGCAGGTATAGAAAATTTAAAATCATATTTAAGAGATATACAAAAGAAAACACCAATTGGTCCAAATGCCATAGAATTGCAAAATAAAATTGATAATGAATGCCTTTGCCCAATCCTAACTGGAGTATGCCTTATAGATAATTTTAAAAAAGTGGAGCTTTTAAAAGAAATCAATTTATTTAATGTAAGCTACCCTCTTCTTTTGGTTCCCTTTATAAGTAGACTGTCGTTTCTAATTGGCAAAAGAGTAAGTATAAATATAGATGAGCATGCATTTAGATTTAATTTAGACAAGTATATGTTTAGTGATTGCAACGTTAATTCCCTGGTAATAGAGAAAGCTAAAAATATTAAAGTGTCCACATCTGAAAATGATGACTCATTCACCCAAGAAGTCTGGGATGAGCTATATGCATTATCAACAGATACCTTTGTTGAAGAAAATGAAAAATTGAAAAGTACGGCCGCTGGCGCGGGACTTGAAGATAATGATTAGTTAAAGTTGAATTCCAACATTCTTTAATTGCAAATAGCTCTTTATAGCTTGCTGACCTTTTTCACGACTATAGCCTGATTGTTTATACCCACCAAAAGGAGTTGCAATGCTGCCCGTAAACCAGCTATTCACATAGACTTGTCCACCATTAAGCTTAGCTGCTGTCTTCGTTGCCATATCAACATCTTTTGTAAATACACCTGCCGCTAAACCGTAGTCTGTATCATTTGCAATATGGATTGCTTCTTCATGATCTTCATAATCAAGCACAGATAGGAATGGACCGAAAATTTCTTCTTGAGCGATGGTCATATCTGGCTTTACATCTGCATAAATTGTTGGCTCAAAGAAATATCCTTTTCGATCAACACGATTACCTCCTGATATCGCTGTAGCTCCAGCTTGTAAACCCGATCTTGCATAGTTCTCTACTTTTTGAAGTTGTTCTTCTGATATTACGGGTGTTAGGTCAACGCCTTTTTCATTGCCTGGTCCAACTTTTATTGATTTAGCTAATTCCGATAGCTTGTCTAATACCTCATCTTTAATAGACTTATGGACAATCATACGTGACATTGCAGAACATATTTGTCCAGCTTGACTAAATATTCCAACTTTTGTTGCATTAACAACTTTATCTATATCAGCATCAGGTAACACAACAGCAGCAGATTTGCCACCTAACTCTACAACAGCTGGTACAGCTCTTTCAGCAGCTGCGTGAAGTATTATCTTTCCAGTTTTCACAGATCCCGTGAATGTGATTTGAGCGACATCTTGATTTGATGTTAATGCAGCTCCTGCCTCAACGCCGTATCCAGTTACTATATTAATTAGTCCCTTTGGTACTCCCGCATTGTGAACAGCCTGTGCAAAGAATGATGTCGTTGCTAGAGGAGTTAGCTCAGCTGGTTTTATAACTGTTGAATTTCCAGCAGCAAATGAACAGGCTAGAGAACGCGCCAACATTGAAATTGGAAAATTCCAAGGAACAATATGACCTGAAACACCATAAGGTTCATACAAAGTATAATCCATCACTTGATTATTTACTGGTATGGTTTGTCCTTCAATTTTATCAGTTAATCCACTGTAATAGTCAAAATAGTTTGCCGCATCCAAAAATTCGTACTCAGACGAAGCCAATAATTTTCCATTCTCTTCACATAATAATGCGCCACCATCTTTGCTGATCTTTCTTAATTCATCAGCAATGCTACGCATCAACTTTGCTCTCTCCATAGGATTCATGTCGACAAGCACTCGCGACTCATAAGCTACTTTTGCCGCTGCAACAGCCAGATCAATATCATTTTTATTAGCAGCTGAAATTTCTCCTATTACTTCCTCTGTCGCAGGATTGACAACAGTAATAATTTCATTTCCTTTAGAGTCAATCCACTCTCCATTTATGTAATGTTGATATTTTTTCATTTGTACTTTGTAATATCTTGTTTTTGCTAATTAACGAACTTTATTATAATTTTTATCTGTAATTAATTTAGTTTAAATAACCCTAGATTCCCAACTATTTTTACCTTAGTCTGAAATCATGAGTGAAAAAAAGTCAGATTTTGTAAAATTTGAACAAGTTGACAAAAGTTATGACGGTAAAGAATTGGTTGTAAAAGGTCTAGACCTTGATATTGCTGAAGGGGAGTTTTTAACTTTATTAGGACCTTCAGGGTCTGGTAAAACAACTACATTAATGATGCTTGCAGGCTTTGAGACGCCCACCAATGGAGAGATCTATTTTGATGGCAATCCAATCAATAATATACCTCCTCACAAAAGAGGTATTGGTATGGTTTTTCAAAACTACGCTCTATTTCCTCACTTATCAGTATTTGAAAATTTAGCATTTCCACTGAAAGTTAGAAAAATTGATAAGGTAGAAATTGAAGAACGTATAAATAAAACCTTAAAAATGGTTTCACTAACGGGCTTTGAAAATAGAATGCCTGCGCAACTATCCGGTGGTCAACAGCAACGTGTTGCTGTTGCAAGAGCATTGGTATTTGATCCTAAATTAGTATTAATGGATGAACCTTTAGGCGCCTTAGATAAAAACTTACGTGAGAGTATGCAATACGAATTAAAACATATTCATGAAACACTGGGAGTTACAGTCGTATATGTCACTCACGATCAAGGTGAAGCGTTAACTATGTCTAACAGAATTGCTGTTTTTAATGACGGTAAGGTTCAACAGCTTTCTGGTCCGAATGAATTATATGAAACGCCAGTTAATTCTTTTGTTGCTAGCTTTATTGGGGAAAACAATACTTTTACTGGGACTGTAAAAGAACTAGCTTCCGGTTCTGCAAAAATTGAGACTAATACTGGTGAGATAATAATTGCGAACCCAATAGCGGTATCTTCTGCTGGTGAAAAATCAAGAATTTCACTTAGACCTGAAAGGGTTGATATAAATCCGACAGAGCAAATTGAAAATCGATTTGAAGCTGAAATAAAAGAAATCATTTACCACGGGGATCATACAAGGGTACGTGTAAATTTACTGGGTAATGATGAATTTATTCTTAAAGTTCCAAACGCGAGCAGTAATTCAAAGCTTCATCTTGGTGACAAATTAAATTTAGGTTGGTCTTCTCAGGACTGTCGAGCACTAGATTACTAAACCTTTGATACTACATATAGATTCAATTCTAAAATATTGAAAAAATTTACCTTTTTTTGTTGCGTTTTTGTTAAAGCCCCTGTGTAATATCTTCTTTATATAAAAAAAGGAGACGATTAATCATGTTAAGATTAACAAAAATAATGTCTTTGGCTGCTTTATTGGTGGCACCTACAATGGCTACGGCTGCGGAAGTAAATGTAGTATCATGGGGTGGTGCTTATACTGAAAGTCAAAAACTCGGTTATGGGGACCCATATCAAGAGAAGAGTGGTGTTCAAATAAACTGGATTGACTACAGTGGAGGTTTGAGTGAAATTAAAGCTCAAGTCGAGTCTGGAGCAATTACTTGGGACATCATCGATGTGTATGCACGTGATACAATTATCGGTTGTGACGAAGGATTGTTTGTAGAATTTGACTTCGACAATGACTTCCCAGCAGGTGTAAATGGTATGAAAGCAAGTGACGACTTCTTTGCTCCAATGCCAAGTGACTGTGCTGTGGGTAACATTCTTTACTCATGGAACTACGCTTACAACACTGATAACATAAATTTTGACGGAAGTTATCCTGACTCAATGGAAGACTTCTTCAATCCAAGCAAATATCCAGGAGTAAGATCTCTTTATAGCTCTGCAATGTCAAACCTTGAGTTTGCACTAGTTGCAGATGGTGTTCCAGGAGGTGAAGTGTATGACTACATGGAAGAAAATGGAATCGATAGAGCTCTTGATAAGCTTTCAGAACTTTGTAACGATCCTAATGGTGGTTGCATCTTCTGGTCAGCTGGTGCACAACCGCCTGAGCAGTTAGTTTCTGGCGAAGCTATTATGGCTACTGGTTGGAACGGACGTCATTTTAACGCCATTGTGAACGAAGGTTCGCCAATGAAAATGGTTTGGGATGGTCAGATTCTTGATTATGAGTACTTTGTACTTGTAAAAGGTGGTCCTAACCAAGCTGAAGCAATGGAAGCATTGAAATACTTCACAAGCTCTGAAGGATTGGCTGGAAGTGCAAAGCATATTGCTTACGCACCTTTCAGAATCTCATCTCTTGACATAATCATGGCTGATGAGCCTTGGTTCAATTCACCTCAAGCAGGTGCGGTTGAGATTATGCCTCACATGCCTACAGCTCCAGCAAACACTAAGAACTATGTTCTTATGAACCCAGAGTGGTACGCTGATAACAATACTGATATCAACGACGCATGGGAAGCTTGGAAAGCAAACTTATAAGAGACTAAAACTTGGGCAACCTATGGGTTGCCCAAGTCCTTTAAATTAAGTATCCTCATACTTAATGTCAGCAGAAATTAGAACATCGGACGGAGAGCTCCTCTCTGTAAAACTCAGAAAAGTTGAACGAAGACGAAGAACTACAGCATTCTTATTGGCTGCGCCATTACTTTTCTTTATCGTTTTTGCCTACGTGATACCAATATTTCAAATGCTTGGAAGAAGCATTGATAACGTTCAGATGAATGAATTTTTAAGTGAGACACACGAAGTTATACAAACTTGGGATGGGACTGAAATGCCCGGGGAAGATGTAACCTCAACATTCTTCTATGAACTTAAAGGATTGGTTGAAGAAAAAAATCACGGTAAAATAGCGACAAGACTCAATTATGAAAAAGGAGGTTTTACAAGCCTTATAAAAAAAACAGCAAGAAAACTTAAAGATTTCGACGAAAATGGAAATTTTCTTGATCAGTTTATTGATGTTCATAAAAAATGGGGGGATATTGAATACTGGCTTGCTCTAAAAAGAGGAACGGATGCTTATCATTTCCGAAAATATTTAACTACCTTTGACTTCGAACAAAAATTTGATGGCTCGATTGAACGAATACCTGAAAAGAAACGAATAAATGTTACTCTCTGGTTAAGAACTATTTTTGTTGCAGCTGGTGTCACGTTCTGCTGTTTCTTACTTGCATACCCTATATCACATTTACTTTCCGTTTTACCAACTCGATATTCAAATTTGCTAATGATCTGTGTACTACTTCCGTTTTGGACCTCCTTGCTTGTGCGTACATCTAGTTGGATGGTCCTGCTCCAAAAACAGGGGGTCTTAAATGATACTCTTGTTTCTCTTGGTATCGTTGCAGATGAAGGAAGGCTTGAACTCATGTACAACATGACCGGCACATTTATCGCGATGACACAAATACTTTTACCATTTATGGTTCTTCCACTTTATAGCGTTATGAAAACTATACCACCAAGTTTAATGAGAGCAGCAACTTCGATGGGGGCTACTCCTTTCCTCGCATTCAGAAAAATTTACTTCCCGCTCACATATGCTGGTATAAGTGCAGGTTCAATTTTAGTTTTTGTTCTTTCTATTGGATATTATATCACTCCTGCATTAGTTGGGGGTGCTAAGGGAACATTAATTAGTAATAGAATTGCCTATCACATGCAGCAATCACTTGATTGGTCTCTAGCAACTGCAATGGCAGCTGTTTTATTGGTGGCCGTTTTAATAGTTTATTGGCTTTACAATAAGATTGTCGGTATAGATAACATGAGGCTTGGATAATATGGCTTTACCTAAATATACTGAAACAAGATACAGGGTCTGGCACTACTCATACATTGTTATTTGTACTGCCGTTTTCTTTTTTCTAATTGCTCCACTATTTGTCATCATTCCACTTTCATTTAATGCAGAGCAATACATTCATTTTTCTGATGGGATGTTAGCTCTTCAACCTGAAGCATTCTCGCTTAGATGGTATGAAGATATGGTCTATGGTACCAAAAATCCATGGGGAATAGCTGCTCGGAACAGTATCTATTATGCCTTCTTCGCAACGATAGGTGCTACAGTTTTAGGGACTGTTGCTGCTCTTGGGCTCAGTAGTCGTTACATGCCTTACAAACAATTGATCATGAGTATTTTAATTTCACCAATGATCATCCCACTTATCATTTCTGGCTCAGCAATCTTCTTTTCACTTGCTAAATTAGGTCTTGCAGCAACATTTCCTGGCATAGTAATCGCTCATATAATTTTAGGAACTCCATTTGTTGTCATTACTGTAACTGCTACCTTAAGTGGTTTTGATGATAGTATTACAAGAGCTGCATCAAGTCTTGGCAGTACACCAACCAATACATTTTTTAAAATTACATTACCTCTTATTACACCAGGAATTATTTCAGGTGCACTCTTTGCATTCGTTACATCATTTGATGAAATAGTCGTGATCTTATTCGTTGCTGGAGGCGATAGGAATTTAACAACAATACCTCTTCAGATGTGGACAGGATTAAGAGAGCAGCTTAGTCCAACGATTATGGCTGTAGCTACTTGCTTAATTGTTCTTTCAACATTAATTCTGATCGTAACAGAATTATTACGAAGAAGATCTGAAAGAATAAGAGGAATATCAGCACAATAGTACAAATTGTAGCTCAGGAAATCCTTAGTTTTTTATCAGCTGATTACTAATCCATCTTTTTTTAATTCACTAACCAGATCATCAAAACGGTCTTGGCCAAAAAAGAATTTGTCTTTGTAAACAGATAGAGGAACTCCATGATGTCCCGCTTCGAGCTGTTCTTTTTGATTTAACTTAATTTCATCAATTAACGCTTGTTCATTTTCGATACGTATTTTTTCAATATCTTCAAACTTCAGTCCAACTTTGGAAGTCGCATCAGCTATTGACTCATCTGTATTCCAGTTCTTGAGACCGCTCCATATTTTATTTGAAACCACAACGGCAAAATCAAGCTGCTTATCTTTTTGAATAGCTTGACAATAATGGGCTAATTTAAAAATATAAGGCTGATGGTCAGAAATTTTTCCAGTCACCAAGTTTTGATTTATTGGATCAGGATTTGGTTTGGCAAAAACCATATTATTTTTTTTTGCTTGTATGACATAATCAATTCTTCTGATTAAAAAATAAGTAAATAGATTTTTACCTTTAAAAAATTCTGGTTCCCTTATTGCAAGAGGGTAAACTTGCTTAAAATTAACATCTACCCCATGTTTATCCCTCAATTCAACCATACGTGGCAAAATTAAATACGAATAAGGACTTCTAAAAGAGAAATATAAATCCACCTTCATAATTATAATATTAGCCTTTCACATCCTGTACCATCAAGCAGGTTATTGACTTTTTTTCGATCATTTTTTTCAAGTTCACTATATTCTTCATTAACCCATTTAAGACACTTTGCCTGGTAGGGAAACGATTTTTGCTTCCAAAGGCAATTATCGATTTCTGTTTCCCATTCTTTATCACCATTTTCTATAGCTTTTGCATTTGCTAATTGTGCAGGCACATATCCATTTCCAATTTCAATAAGTAAATCTTTTACTGTCGATGGTAAACTTTCAATTGATCCCCATTGTTCATCGGTAACTTCAATGCCAGACTGATCTTCAATTAAACCAACCCATGCAACTGTTCTCAAAGACACCTCATGACAAATTTCTCTGGGAGTTGGATCAAAGTTAACAAGCTGAGACAGTTGACCATATAAAGCAAAATCGCTGGAAGTAGGTCTTTTACTTAGCAGGTAAGATGCGGATGCAAAATGCTTTTCAAGAATAACTAATAAGCGCCTTAAACTTGCATCTATTATTGGCGCTGTATCATTGTTGGAGCCCACTACCCACAATCTGTCAATTTGCCTTTTACTGATCATTTCCCTAACATTATTTAGCATGTCATCTGGCATCATTCCTATAGTCTGAAGTGGTAAAATAGTACCTGCATTATTTGCATCTTTTTGATCGTGCCATCGATAATGAAACATATATTTAGTACCCCACTCATCGGCAAAATCTTCTATTAGATAATTAATGAACGCAAGGGCGGGGTCAGATGGTATCGTGCTTCGTTCACTGACCTCTTTATCAATCCTTCTTATCAATGGAGTGGAGTCAGTTACTGCTTTCAAATTTCCATCTTCGTCAGGCAATACAAACGTTGGCAGCAAACTAGGTTTTGGTTTTTCTATTCCTTCCTGATCTAGATATTTTGAAGGGTCTCCCCAGATCATTTTATGGGGAATTCTTTTATATCGTAGGTAGGAGAGCATTTTGCGAGTATAAGGTGACCCCACTCCGCCAAGTACTACTAATGGAATTGGTAAATTCATAATATCTATCTATTTCTGTATAATTTTCGCACCTGTGTCCGTTAAGTCTTTTGATTGTTTCATATTTCTCATCAACTCCATAATATCAATTGGAACAGCTACACCTTTTTTACATGCCGGTCGATCCTCCATCATTTGCATCCATCTTTGAAGACCTGTCAGGCCATCTATTTTGATACCTGACCACTTATATGTTCTTACCCAGCACCAGTTAGCAATATCAGCAATACTAAAATCATCCGCTAAAAATTCATTATCCTTTAAGCGTGTTTCCATTACCTCAAATAATCGTCGACCTTCATTTTGATAACGATCTACAGCTGCTTGGATTTTATCGCCAGGCCAATACCGAAAAAAAACGTTTGCCTGCCCCATCATGGGACCAATTCCTCCCATTTGAAACATCAACCATTGAATCACTTTAGAACGAGCAATTGTCTCGGTAGGTAGAAGTTTTCCTGCTTTCTCAGCTAAATAAATAAGTTGAGCACCACTTTCCATAATTGAAAGATTATTATTTTCTATATCAACAATCACAGGAATGCGTCCATTTGGGTTCATTGCTAAGAATTCAGGTTTTTTTTGATCTCCAGCTTGTAGATTAACAACGTGAACATTGTAAGGTATTTCAAGTTCCTCTAGTGCGACAGAAATCTTATATCCATTTGGTGTAGGTGAAGTATATAGATCAATCATTTATTTCTTTAGTTTCAATATTAAGTTGGCCAGCTAAACCTGCTTCTCGATGTTGGTACGCTTCAAGATACGTTGGGTCATTTGGCATCATATTTTCACCCATAATTTGTCTTGAAGGCCATTTAGCGATAGCAACTACATCCCATAATTCCTCAACTTGCCCGACTGCCATTCGTGTCACATCTGTATGTAAGATAAGATCTCCACCAATATTTTGTAAATGCTTCTTAACAAATTCTGCATAGATTTTGTATGCTTCTCTACCGGTCAATTTTGTTTTTCTTCCATCTTTGTATTCAGCTTTATCTTTAAACTTTAATAAGTTAACCATATAGATTGGTTCGTTATCAGTTACAGTTTCAAAGAAACCCCTCATCTGATCTTTACTGGGATAAACCTTATTTTTAACTTCCATATTGAACCTTATTATTGATTATAATAAAAATAAACATTATTTAATAATACTAAAGGGGAAGGATTATGAATAAATTTTTAGTTATTTTAAATGCTATCAATGGGGTCTTGTTTATTGCAATTGGTCTCCTCTGGGTGATTTCTCCCTACGAAGCTGGAGCTAACTTTGGTATCTTAGAAATTTCCAAAGGATTAGGTCGAAGTAGTCTAATTGGTGATGTAGGAAGCTATTTTTTTTGCATTGGGTTAATGATGATTCTTGCAGCTTATACTCTGAGAAGCATTTGGTTTTATGCGCCCGCGATGCTTTTAGGTGTTACTGCATTATTTAGAGTGATCTCATGGGCAGCACATGATGCGACCTTTGCAACTCAATTTATTATTATTGAAATATTACTTATTACTTTATTGCTTGTAACATCGAAGAGAATGTCTAGCCAATAAATATGAAAAAAATTTATTTTTTTTTGATAACCGCAATTTTAATACTCATTATTGCACTTATCGGAATAAGAACTACTACTGTTCAAAATCTTTTGATAGATTTTGATTTTGATAGACAATGGAATAATCAGGATAAATTAATAAGCTTTGATGGTGATTATATTATTGGTCTTGTTTGTGGGTCACGGGGACCTTTACCTGGTGAGGGAAGAGCTGAGCCATGTATAATGATAAAAACTCCTGATCATATGTTTGTGGTTGATACTGGGGATGGTAGCAGGCAAAACCTATTAAATTGGAGTATTAATCTTGGTAATTTAGATGCAGTCTTATTAACTCACTTGCATTCAGATCATATTTCCGATTTAGCTGACTTTCACCTATATTCATGGGTAACTCAAAATAGAGGCAAAAAATTGCCAGTGTATGGGCCATTGGGTACCAATCTCGTAACTGAGGGGATAACAAAAGCATATGAGTTAGACACTGAGTGGAGAACACTTCATCATGGAGAAGAAGTAGCTCCTTCTGACTTTGCCGGCTTTGATACAAAAATAATTAATTTAAATGACCCAGTTGTTTTTGATGATGGTAAACTTAAGATAACAGCTTTTGAAGTTGAGCATTTTCCAGTTGATCCTTCGTTAGGTTTTCGCTTCGATTATAAAGGCAGATCCATAGTGATAAGTGGTGATACCGACTACAGTGAAAATTTAGTTGAACAAGCTAAAAATGCAGACTTACTATTTCATGATGCTCTCTCTCAAAATATGATAGGAAGATTAGAAGAAATTTCTAAAGACGTTAATCCCTTATTATCCAATGTCTATTATGATATTCAGGATTATCATGCTTCTCCAATTGAGGCTGCCCAAGCTGCCAATGAAGCAAATGTAAAAGAGTTAATATTCTATCATCTGACACCAGCCCCTCAAAATTTCATTGCGAAAATAATTTTTGTGAGAGGCGTTAATGAAGTACGTCCAAACAATTGGTCATTAGCAGATGATGGAACTATGGCGATACTGCCAGTTGGTTCTGAAAATGTCGAAATCACGAATATTAACTAATATTTATGAATATAATTTTGAAAAGAAATTTTTCATTTCATTCCAAGAATGCTCATCAGCATATTGGTCATAAAATAATCCGCTTTCTTTCTGATTAGCTTCTGGATTAGTAAAAGCATGGCCGACATTACCGTATGCGTGAATTTGCCATTTAGCTTTTTTTGAATTTAGTTCATCAGCGAGTTCAATCACACTTTTTGGAGAAGCCATAGGATCATCATAGCCATGCAAAATTAAGATCGAACTATCAATTTTTAATGTTCCTTTTAACTGCTTTCCAGTACTCGCTGTTGGAGCGTCATAAAGTCCGTGGAAACTAACAACTCCCTTGATATCCTCTCCAGATCTTGCAAGATCAAGAGCGCATTTGCCACCAAAACAAAACCCGATAGCCCCAGTTTTATTCTTATCAACTTGATCAAAGTTTTTAAGAGTTTCAAACGCATTTATCATGCGTTCTTGTAGCAATACTCTGTCAGAATTAAATTCATTCATAAGTGCCATTGACTCCTCTGGATTAGAACCTCGTCTACCCTGTCCATAGAGATCAATTGCAAAAGCAAAATAACCTAATTCAGCCAATTTTTCAGCTTTCGCAATATCAAAAGATGAATGCCCGCCATATGCGTGGCAAACAAGGATGCCAGGACGATGATTACTTATGCTATCATCATAACTGATTGAGCCTTCAAATTTTTGATCAGAGTTTAGTGCACCGTAGATTAATTTTTCTGTTTTAATCATAGTTATAGAGTACCTTCGTATGAATTTATGTAAAGATTCTTCATTTGATCTAAAGATATATCTTTGGGATTGGGTTGAGTGGACGGATCTTTTAAGGCCATTTCTGATAGTAAGTCAAAATCAAAATCAACATTCAACTCTTTGAGTGTATGAGGTATAGAAAGATTACTTCTCAAGTCCAAGATCCATTCCATGAACCCATCAAATGATTTCTTATTTAGGTCTAAATATTTTGATAAAGAAATAATTCTATCTTCAATTACATCTTTATTAAAGTTAAGAACATAAGGCATGAAAATAGCATTTGATAAGCCATGATGAATATCATTTACTGAATTTATCGGATGTGACAATGAATGAATAGCTCCTAACCCTTTTTGAAAAGCTGTAGAACCCATGGATGAGGTTACTAACATCGTGCTTCTGGCATGAATATTTTTTGGTTCGTTATAAGCAGTGACCAATTGGTCCTTAACGTTCTTAATTCCCTCTATAGCAATCCCATCTGCCATTGGATGAAACCCTCGTGCACAATAAGCTTCTAAGCAATGCGCAAGTGCATCCATTCCTGTGGCAGCAGTTAAGTGAGGGGGTAAGCTCAAAGTTAACTCTGGATCAAGAACGACTAAATCAGGCAAGAAAGACGGGTGGAAAATAATTTTTTTTGTCATATCTGCTTCATCAACAATAAGTGAGGCTCTTCCTGTCTCTGAACCAGTTCCTGAGGTTGTTGGCATTGCAATAACTTGTGGCAGATTATCAGTTACAGCTTGTTTCCAATTGTCGCTGACATCTTCAAAAAACCATAGGTCCTCACTTTGCTTCGACATGAAAGCAATGGCCTTTCCAGCATCCAAAGAACTTCCTCCGCCAATAATAATTATACCATCACTTTTGCTTGTATTAAATTGAGCAACACCATCCGTTACGTTCTTGCCCGTGGGATTTCCTTTTATATTTGAAAATATTGAGAATTCGATCTTATTCTTTTTAAGAATAGCAAGGATATCAATAAAATTTTCATTTTCTGCAAAATTTGGGTCTGTAACAATCATTGGTTTGGCTATAGATAACTCATTTAGTGCCTCTACAATTTCAAGTCTACGTGAAAGCCCAAACCATATAGGTGTCGGATAGTTCCAGTTTGTCGGTACTATTTCATTCATTCAATAAACTCTTTACTCATAAAGTTGGTGGTGATGTTTTCTGTTTTGAACCTAAAGCATAGAAGCTTATTGCAATAATTATAATCATACCTCCTATAAGTGTGAATGTTGAAGGTACTTCGTTAACTCCAAAAAGAGGTATCCAACACCATATGACTCCTCCTACTACTTCAGTAAGAGAGAGAAGCATGAATTCAGCTGCTGGCAAATAGCGTGCACCTATACTTAAAAGAATTAACCCTATTGCTACAAAAGAACCATGCATCATGCTCAATAGTATATTTCGAAGCGGCATCGTATAACCATCATTAAGATAAAGAATCATACACATCGAAAATAATGAGCATGCAATCCCAGCAATAATGATCGTTGTAAATTTTGGTGTATCAGGCTGCCATCTTAAAGTCGTAGCAAATATTGCAAAACCAATTGAACAAAATAATCCAAAAGTCCAACCTAAAAATGTTCCAGCATACCAGTCATTGTATGCCATTAAAAACATACCAAACAACGACACAAAACATGCAATTGCTGTGATTATTCCAACTTTTTCTCTAAGAAAAATGTAAGCAAACAATCCTGCAAATAAAGGTTGAGTTCCAATCATAAATAACGTTGTTGCTGCGGAAGTAAAAGTCATTCCAAATATGAAAAAAATAAATGCAAACGCTAGACCTACACCGCCAATTAAACCTGAAATACCTACCCTTTTAAAATTATGTCTGAATGCTAATCCTTCTTGATAAATTAGAAAGATTAAGAGAATTGTTGCTACCACAATGCCTCTACAAAATAGATAATGCCATTGATAAATTTCAGCATCGACCATATAGCGAACTGTAGGTGCGCCAAAACTCCATATCAAACCTGCAGATAATGCAAGAATAAAACCAATTAAATATGTTTTGTTATTCACTTCGCTCATATAATCTTAAAGAAGAATATATAAATTTAATTTTATTACACTATAAATGAGCACTATGAATTCTGTTACAGAGTATGGAGAATTTGAGGAAAAGTTCCAAGAAACCTATGAACTTTTCAAGAAAAATATTGAAAGTGATGAGGAAGTTGGTGCATCATTTGCTGTTTATAAAGATGGTAAGCCAATTATAGATCTTTACGGTGGTTTTCAAGACCGTGATAAAAAAATTAGCTGGAATAAAGAAACAATGGTCAATGTTCATTCAACCAGTAAAGGAATTGTCGCCATGGTAGTTGCAAAACTAATTGATAATGGTGATTTAGAATTAGAAAAAAGAGTTTGCGATTATTGGCCAGAATTTTCTGAAAATGGAAAAAATGATATTAAGGTAAAAACACTTTTATCTCATCAAGCAGGTCTTTATGGTTGGAGGGATCCTCTTGATGAAACAGATTTTTATAAATGGGATTATGTTTGTGAGTTACTTGCAAAACAAAAACCTTTCCATGGACCCAACAAAGAAATTTGCTATCATCCTAAAACTATCGGCTTTCTCGTTGGAGAATTAATTAAGAGAATTACAAAAAAATCAGTTGGAAAAAATTTGTATGAACTTCTTAGTGAACCTCTGAAAGCAAAGTGCTTTATTGGAACCCCTGAGAAGTATCACGACAATATTGCTGAGTTAATAAGTTCTGAAAGTTTACGTAAAGCTTTTAGTAATCCAGAAAATGTTGATAATTATTTGGTAACTGCATTCCTCAATCCAGCTAACAGAACCAAAACAGCAAATACTTCAGAATGGAGGCTAGCCGAAATTCCTGCAATGAATTGTCATGGAAATTCACGATCGATCGCAAAAATTTATGATCACTTTATAAATCATCAGTCAAATAACTTCATATCAAATGAAACTTTTAAATTAGTAACTGCAGTTGCTGTCAGCGGTGATGACAACGTTATGAAATCACCGATGCAATGGAGCTGTGCAGGGTATAGTGTGGGAGGTGGTAAACTTTTTGGAAAGAGCAGCAAAGCGTTTGGTCATACTGGTTGGGGTGGCTCTATGGCTTTTGGTGATCCCGAAAACGGGCTGAGTTTTGCTTACACAATGAATTTGCTTACTGGATCGATGTTAGGTGACCAACGTGCTTTAAAGTTAGTAGAAACAACTTATAAAAATTTATGAAACTAAGTACCAGATCAAAAATATTTTATGGCGGTGGAGATTTTGCGATAAATATCATGTGGCAGTTAACCGTATTTTATCTACTATTTTTCTACACAGATATTTTTGGTTTATCGCCAACACAAGCAGGGTTGGTATTTTTCATAGCGAAAGTCTGGGATGCATTCACTGATCCCATCATGGGGTACATAGCAGATAATACTTCAACGAGATGGGGGAAATTTAGACCCTATATTTTATTTGGATCTGTCCCCGCTTTAATAATGATCATACTGTGTTTTACTTCTCCCGATTTATCCCAAACAGGTAAATTTTACTGGGCTCTTTTCACCTACATTACTTTCACGACACTATATACAATTATTGCTATACCAGTAGGCTCCTTAATTCCTGCTATGACCCAAGATCAAGATGAAAGGACTTCTCTAGCCTCATTCAGATTTTTAGGAGCCAGTTCGGGATCAATTGCTGTTGCAGTATTAACATTGCCTTTAGTTGGCTTATTTAGCTCACCTCAATATGGGTTCCCAATAGTTGTTGGTTGTTTAGCTTTCATGGGAGCAATTTTTGCTTTTCTTTGCTTCTTTAATACCAAAGAAATTTATTCTAAGCCTTATAAAAAACGTGTTGAATTAAAAAAAATCATAAAAATGGTTTTTACAAATTTTCCATTACACTATGTAGTGCTAGCTCTTCTTACTACTTGGATAGCAAACAATATTAAACAACTTACAGTAATCTATTTCGTAAAATATAACTTACAATTAGAAGCATACTTTAGTCCAATTTTACTGGGCGTGATTCTACAAATTATGCTTGGAGCATATGTAATAAATTTAGTAAAACACAGGTTTGAAAAGAAAACATTATTCATGATTGGAACTTTTCTCTATGTTTTTACAGATTTAATAATTTATTTTATCACAGGTTATGAAAACTTTTGGTTATTAGCATTCATTGCTAGTCCTGGGTTTGTTGGCTTTGGTATGGCAGGTGTAATGGCCTGGTCAATGATTGCTGATACAGTTGAGTATGGAGAGTGGAAATCAGGATTTCGAGCGGAAGGAATACTGAATTCTGCTCATGTATTTGTGTTCAAGTTAAGTGTTGGCTTTAGTGCTTGGTTAGCAGGAGTAATATTAGATAACACAAATTATATTGCAAATGTAGCAATACAAAGTGAGGAGACATTGAATGGTCTTTTCATTATGGGTTATATTTTTCCATCTATTGCTGGAACAATAGCTATCGTCGTAATGTACTTTAATAAATATGATAGTATTTTTTATAAAAAAGTATTTGCAGAGTTAAAACAAAGATAAGATCAAATTATGAATGCAGTCTCAGTTGGTGAAGGCTACGGGAGAGTAAACTTAATTGGTGAGCATTTAGATTATAATGGAGGATGTGTATTACCTTTACAGATAAAAAACTCAATAATCTGCGAATTAAGTGAGAACCTTGAAATTGATTGTATTTCTATAGCCTCAGACAAGTATCAAAAAACGTTATCAATTGAAAAATTAGAAAAAAGAGACGATTGGGCAGATTTTATAATTGGCTCATGTCTATTATTTGGTAAGAAATATTCAATTATAATCAAAGAACTGTCTTTTAAAATAAGCAGTACACTTCCATTAGGAATTGGACTCTCGTCCTCGGCAGCAATAACAGTAAGTACTTTAAAGGCTCTAAATAATTTTTATAAAAAAAATATGTCTGATGATGAACTTATCGATTTGGCATATGACGTCGAAAATATTTTTGTAGGAGTTGGTGGTGGCATAATGGATCAATTTGCTTCTGTATTAGGTAATCGCAAACAAGCTTTATACCTAAATACTATTAATAGATCTTACGAATTAGTTAATATTTTTGATGATTATAATTTTCTAATTATTGATAGTAATACTAAAAGAATTTTATCAAACAGTGAGTTCAATCAAAAAAAAGAGCTGTGCCTTAGTGCAGCAAAGAAGATGAATTTAAAAAATCTGTGTGAAAAAGAATTTATTAGCGAAAAAGATATTAAATTATTATCTGATGAAGAGTTCAAAGTATGTAGACATGTTGTAAAGGAAAATATAAGAGTAAAAAAAGCTGTTCAGTTCCTAAAAGATGATAATCCTAATGAGTTTGGGAAACTGATGACAGAAAGTCACTCTTCTCTATCTGAGTATTATGGTGTTTCAACTGACGAATTGAATAAATTAGTAAACCTGTCTAATTATTTTGGCGCGTTGGGATCGAAGTTGACGGGAGCTGGTTTTGGAGGTGCTGTTGTAACACTGGTGAAAAATGATAAAGTAGAAGAGTTCAAAAAAATGATATTAGAGAATTATAAAAAGGCAAAATTCGTGTGATGTTAAAAAATTTACCTAAAGATTTTATATGGGGTACTGCAACTGCAGCACACCAAGTTGAAGGAAACAATACTAATTCAGATTTTTGGCACTTAGAACATACTAAAGATACAACATTTGCTGAACCATCAGGTATTGCTTGTGATCAATGGAATAAATATGAAGAAGATATCGATATTATGGCTGATCATTCCATTCAAGCTTATCGCTTATCAGTTGAATGGGCTCGAATTGAAACCAGTGAAGGTGAATTTTCTCAAGAGGCAATAGATCACTACAAAAAAGTTCTAGATTATTGTAGAGAGAAAGGCTTGAAAACTTGTGTAACCCTTCAACACTTTACATCGCCACTATGGTTTACTGCAAGAGGTGGATGGGAAAATCAGAATAACGTAGATTTATTTGTTCGATACTCAGAAAAAGTATCAAAAGAATTGGACGATTATATGGATACAGTATGTACGATTAATGAGGCAAACCTAACCTCTTGTTTTGCTCATAGTTTTCCTAGCTATCCAGAGGGTGGAATGAAAACCATTATGCCTTTTGTTAGTGAAGCAGCAGAAACATGTGGCTCAAGCCTTGAAAACTTTGGACCTTTTTTGTTTGGACATCCATTCAAAATAAGAGATTGCATGATGGAGGCTCACGTAAAGTCATTTCCAGTTATTAAAGGTAACTTGAATAAAAATCAACCAGTTGGAATCACACTTTCAATTATGGATTACCAATGTATTGATGGTGGGGAAGCAATGAGAGATAAAGCTCATGCCGAGTCTGTAGACATTTGCTTGGATCAGGTAAAAAATGATGACTTTATAGGCATACAAACATACACGCGTCATACATATGGTCCTGAAGGAATTATTAAACCTAACACAAATAATTCAACCATGCTCGTGATGGGATATGAATACTATCCAGAGTCACTTGAAAATGTCTTGAGATACGTAGCACCTAAAATTAATTGTCCAATGATTGTGACTGAAAATGGAATTGGTACCGATGATGATGAACAAAGAATAAGCTATGTCAAAACAGCACTAGAGGGTCTTCAAAGCTGTATCGATGATGGCCTCGATATAAGAGGTTATTATTATTGGTCATTCCTTGATAATTTTGAGTGGTTGTATGGATATAAGCCAAGATTTGGACTTATTGAAGTTGATAGAGAAACTCTTGAAAGAAAAAGTAAAAACAGTTTAAAGTTTTATCAAGAAATTATTGAGAAATCATCTTAATTAGATCTGATCACTCTTAGCTTGATTGAGAAAACAGCCATTAATAAGCCAGCTATCATCTTCTTGCTGTTGCATCGTATAAATTGCAGTTACAAATATGCCATCTGGGTCAACTAAATAGACTTCAAGAAAAGTGGTTCCCCCTTGGGTTGTAACGTTTCCAAAGTTTATACTTTTTGGTCTATACACAGCTTGATATTGACCCACTACCATATCTCTAAACTTTTTATAATCAGAAAAGATAGTTTTAATTGTCGGAGAAGCATATGAATATGCTTTTTCAAAATCATCATCTTGAAATGCCTGCAGTTGTGCACTTACCACTGATATTATTTCTTCCTCATCTGATGCAGTAATGGCATACGCACCATTCTGAATTACGATGGATAAGATTAATACTTGAAAATAGTTTAATATTTTAGTCTTCAACATCAGAAAACATCTTTAGTTTTCTCGCTTTTAGAATAAGTACTGCAATTGCAATGAGCAGTATTGCGCCACCCTCATACAATAACATGCTAGGATCCATTGTCTTACCTTGAAGTATAATTAATCTAGCTACGGCAGTAATTGCAATAAACAACGGAATGCTTATTCTAATTCTATTAAGAGTCCAGTACTCTCTGATCATTTGAATAACTTCTAAGTAAATAAAAAGTAATAATAAATCAGCTAATTCAACAAGCGATTTCTCATACATTGCGAATATCTCATAACCAATAGCTATAACTGTTGCAAAAATAATTATTACTAAAGCAATTTTCTCAATGTATTTTATCGTATCAATCATAAAATTTCAAAAAGTCCTGCCGCTCCCATTCCACCGCCAACGCACATTGTGACGACACCATATTTTGCATTTCTTCTTTTGCCCTCTATTAAAATATGACCCGTCATACGTGAACCTGTCATACCGTATGGGTGTCCAATTGAGATTGAACCACCATTAACATTCATTTTATCGTTATCGATTCCAAGCTTATCACGGCAATATAAGACTTGAACAGCAAAAGCTTCATTTAGTTCCCAAATGTCAATATCATCAACAGATAAGCCGTGTTGTTTTAGCAATTTTGGCACAGCAAAAACTGGACCAATACCCATTTCATCCGGTTCGCAAGCTGCGACTGACAATCCTCTAAAAATTCCCATTGGTTCAATGTTTCTTTTTTCTGCTTCTTTCAAATCCATTAAGACACACGATGATGCTCCATCAGATAACTGACTTGCGTTACCTGCAGTAACATATTTATCAGGTCCCATGACTGGCATGAGTCCGGCTAAACTTTCTAAGGTTGTCTGAGGTCTGTTACATTCATCTTTATCAACTGTTACTTCTTGTTCAGTAACTTCCTTTGTTTCTTTGTTCATGACGTCCATTTTTGTTTTCAAAGGAACGATTTCATCTGTAAATTTTCCAGCGCTTTGCGCTTCAGCAGTACGCTGTTGACTCTGAAGTGAGTATTCATCTTGCTGCTCCCTGCTTACTTTGTATCTATCTGCAACAATATCTGCTGTATTAATCATTGGCATCCATAAAGCAGGGCAGATTTTTTGCAATTCAGGCTCTATTAGGTATTTCATATTTAAGTTCTGCTGAGTCATTGAAATTGACTCAACTCCACCGCCTATTGCAACTTTGATACCGTCAACAATAATCCTTTGAGCTGCAACAGCAATACTTTGAAGTCCCGATGAACAAAATCTATTGATTGTAGTACCAGGAACAGTAACAGGGCATCCGCCAGCTATCGCTACATTTCTTCCAATATTATGGCCTGTTGCCGCTTCGGGTTGTCCACAACCAAATATAATATCTTCTACTTCACCAGATTCTATTCCTGCTCTTTCAATTGCATGCTTTACAGTATGACCACCCATCGTAATTCCATGAGTTTTATTAAATCCACCACGCATGGCTTTTGCTAATCCAGTTCTGGCAGTTGATATTATTGCAGCTTCTCTCATACTATTATTTCCCTGAAAATATTAAAAAACGTAACATAAACTTTTTATATGAAAAAAAAAGTTAAAATTTAATATATCTTAAGACGCTTAAAATAGCCTCATATTTTGGCATATATATTTCTTTATTATGCTTGACCAGATTTAATTACGAGGCTAAAAATTCGCATTCTTCAAAATACACGATCTTTAAAATGGTAATGCTTAAAACAGAAATGTCTCTTCCTAACTGGGTTCCTGAAGGTTATAAAAAACTC
Source organism: uncultured Pelagibacteraceae bacterium (assembly GCA_902526565.1). Lineage (GTDB taxonomy): Bacteria > Pseudomonadota > Alphaproteobacteria > Pelagibacterales > AG-422-B15 > CACNXQ01. The sequence goes on from CABZLP010000001.1 coordinate 156,773, forward strand.
GGGTGGCATGCAGGTTTTGATGTACTAATTGGACCAATGTATTTCAAAAAAGAAGATGATGGAAACTTTAAATTCATTACAAAAATTTTAGACAAACACTTGAATGCTCATGGAATTGCACATGGGGGATACTCAATGTCATTAGCTGATATTTTTTTAGGTTCAATGGTGTTTACTGCGTGTGGAAAGAAACCTTGTAGTACTATCTCTTTAAATTGCAATTTTGTAAGCCCAGGTCTTCAAGATGACATTATTGAGTGTGATGGAAAAGTTACAAAAACAACAAAATCTCTTGTATTCGTAGAAGGAAACTTGATCTCAAAAGATAAAGTTATTTTGTCAGCTTCAGGTATCTGGAAAATACTTAATCAATAATATTTGATAAATCTCTCTAGGCTTATATAAGTTTTAATATCGGAAAACTTATTGTTTCTTAACATTTGTTCTATTTCGCTTATTGAGAAGATTTTTGTTTCTAAGACCTCGTCTTCATCAAAATTTGTTTCTGAATGTTTATAACAATGTGTTAAATATGAATGAATAACACATGTATTGTAAGCTGGAGTAGGATAGTATTTGCCTATAAGGCTCCATTGCTTTCCATGATAACCAGTTTCTTCAATTAATTCACGTTTTGCGCATTGTAATGGTTTTTCATCAGAATCAATCGTTCCTGCTGGTACTTCTAACATGATCTTGTCAGCTCCATACCTGTACTGCTTGATCAAGACAATATATTGCTTTTCTACAATTGGCACTATAGCAGTTATCCCATTATGGCGAATAATATCTCTTGTAGCCCTTCTACCATTTACCCAAATAACTTCATCTAACTGAAGTTTAAATACGCTCGTATCAATACTTTTTTTTGTTTTAATAAATTTTGCTTTTTTCATTTTATTTTTGAAATTGACGCATATTAATAAATTCTACTTTTGAATGATACTCTTCAATAAGATTAATCAAATCACTTGGTGCAATTGAAACTGTCGCAGTATTAACAAGTGGATGAAAGTTAACAATATCAAAGTTCATAAATTCCGAGTCAAAGAAGAATTTAACTTTTTTTTCATAATCGTTAACTAATCCAAATGGCGATACAGATCCTGGCTTAATTCCTAAATATTGCATAAGATATTCTTCTCTCGCAAATGATAGTTTCTTTGAGCCCAGCGGAATTTCAGCTTTCTTAAGATTGGCAACAATATCTTCGATGAAGCTAACTAAATAAAAATTATCTTTTTTATCCTTTAAGAAGAGATTCTTTGAGTGAGCTCCTTCGATCTGACCTCTTAAATTTTTTGAGTCCTCCACTGTAAATAAAGGTTTATGTTCAGTTAGTTTAAATTGAATAGATTTCTTATTGAGTAAGTCTATTAAGCCCTCTCGATCCATTATTAACAGAACTTTTGAAGATTTTTTTTATACTGCGAATCTGGATATTTACTAATGATTAATCTGAATTTCTTTTTTGAAATCCAACCATTTTTTAAAGCAACTAATTCAATTGAGCCCACAAGGGTTTTTTTATTTCCTTGATATCTTTGAACATAATTAGAGGCCTCAAGCATTTCCTCCGCATCGCCTGTATCAAACCATTTTATATCTTTTTTGAGTGAGAACACATTAAGCAGTTGTTTCTCAAAATATGCTAGATGTACGTCAACGATTTCTAACTCTCCTCTTTTAGAAGGTTTAAGTTTTCTAATTACATGTTTAGATTCGGCATCATAAAAATATAATCCAGGTATCGTTAAATTACTTTTAGGTTTCTTTGGTTTTTCAGTAATTGATTTGATTTTACCTTTTTTCGCCAGATCAATCACTGCAGATTTTGAGGGATACTTAGTTTTTACAGCTAAGACTGCTGCGCCCGATTTTATCGATTGCACTTGCTTAAGTGTTTCTTGAAAACTGTCTCCAATAAAAAGATTATCCGCCAAGGCTAAAGCAAATGGTTGTTGAGATATAAATTTACTAGCAACATTGATTGCATCAGGTATGCCCTTTGGTTTTGTCTGAAAAGAATATTTAAAGCGCATCCCTAATTGATTACCTGTACCAAAAAGTTTCTTAAATCTTGGTACATCCTGTTTGCGTGAAATAAATAATACTTCCCTAATACCCGCACTCATTAAATTGGACAATGCATAGAAAAGCAATGGCTTATCGTATAAAGGCAATAAAGGTTTTGGTGCTGCTTCAGTTGATGGAAATAGTCGAGTTCCCTTACCTGCGGCAAGAATAATTCCTTTTTTAAATCTCATTTAAATTTTTTATATCTGATTTACTGCTTATCAGATTTACGTTTTAGAAAATTTTTATTTCTTAAGTTTCTATATTCAGGATCTTTTTTTTGCATTTTTGCCATCATGGTGTTCATGACATCTTCTTTATGAAGAGTTGCTGCATTCCATAATGCTACATTTTCTAATCCCTCTTTTACTGAATGATCTCTAGAGTAATTTAAAACTTCTTTAGTAACCCACATGGCTAAAGGTGTTTTTGAAGCAAGTCTTTCAGCAATTTTAAATGCACTATCCAGCATTTCTTCATGGTTTTCATGAAGAGAACTTACAAGTCCTACCTCTTTTGCTCTATCTGCAGAAACTTTTTCTCCCATCATTGTCCATTCTCTCGCAATGCCAGCAGGAATAATTTTAGGTAATCTTTGAATAGTGCCAATATCTGCAGCAAGTCCAACATTAATTTCCTCTATTAAAAAGAAAGCATCTTTTGTACATAATCTAATATCAGCAGCAGTGATCAAGTCTATTCCTCCACCAATACATCCACCTTGAACAGCTGCTATTACTGGAAACCTAGCTGTTTCTAAACAAGTAGCTGCGTTCTGTAAATAATGTAGCTGTTGTAAGAAGTAACCTCTGCTTCTTCCAAGTTCATTTTCACTCTGGTTTTCAACTACATCATCCTTAAACATATTCAAATCTATGCCAGATGAAAAGTGAGGTCCTGTAGACGAAACAACTAAGGCTCTGATTTCACCACTACTGTCTAATTCTTCAACTTCTTTCGGAAATAAATTCCAAAAATCCTCATTCATTGAGTTTCTTTTCTCAGGCCTGTTAAACCTTATATGAGCTATAGAATTGTTTATTTCGACATCAAATGGTTTGGACATATTTTTTACTCGCATTAAATATTTGAACTATATAAACTATATATATATTAAAACTTACTAAAATACATAAAAAATGCCTATTAATTACGAGGAAATAATGTCGATGACATCTGAGAATGTTGAAATTTCTTACTCTGATAAGGATTCAATTCTCTATAGCCTTGGAGTTGGTCTAGGTAATGATCCAATGAATATGTCAGAGTTAAAATATGTTTATGAAAACTCGCAAGTTGCGTTACCATCAATGGCAACAAATTTTCAATATCATTCACCTCTACTTCTAAAAGCTAACATAAATTTCATTTTAGTTGTGCATGGTGAGCAAAAACTGTCTTTTACAAATCCCCTGCCAGTTTCTGGAGAATTTATTTCTAATGCTAAGGTAATAGGCTGCTATGATAAAGGTGCAGGCAAAGGTGCAGTCATTGATGTGGAGACTACAATAAATCTTAAAAAAGATAATACTGAAATCTGTAAACTTGTTAGCACAACATTTGCGAGGGGTGATGGAGGCTTTGGAGGTCCTGAGTCGCCAAAAAGTGAAATATTTAAACCAAAAGGTGATCCGGATATCATTCATGAAATTGCAACAAAGCCAGATCAGGCTTTAATATTTAGACTCTCAGGCGACTATAATCCGTTGCACTCCGATCCAAATTTTGCAAAGTCTGCAGGATTTGAAAAGCCTATTCTTCATGGCATGTGCACTTATGGTATAGCTTGCCGCTCACTCGTAGAAACTTTATGTGAGGGTGATGCTAAAAGGTTAAAAAAATTTGATTGCCGTTTTTCATCCCCAGTATATCCTGGTGAAACAATCGTTACTGAAATGTGGAAGGACGGCAGTAAGGTGCATTATCAATCTAAAGTAAAAGAGCGAAATAAAATTGTGATTAAGAATGGAGTAAGTGAGGTAACATGATACCAAAAGTAGGAATAGCAGAAGGAAAAGAGCCTTTATTTTATAATGACTCTCATCACGCTTGGAGAGATGAGGTCAGGAAATTTGTAGCTAAAGAAATAGCGCCATTTGTAGAAGAATGGGAAGAAGCAGGAGAATTCCCAAGAGAATTATATAAAAAAGCCGCTGAAGTTGGTCTGATGGGTATGGGTTATGATGAGAAATACGGTGGAACCACAGAAGGTATTGATATATTTCATGGTATTGTAACCGCAGAAGAGTTTGCACAAGGTTGCGGTGGTGTTTCTGCTAGCCTACTTTCACACAACATTGCAATTCCTTTAATTCAATCTCTTGGGACTGAAGAACAAAAAGAAAAATTTATACCACCCGTTGTGAAGGGTGAAAAAATAGCAGCACTTGCAATGACAGAGCCTTCAGGCGGCTCTGATGTTGCAAGTTTAAAAACGAAAGCTGTGAGAAAAGATGACCATTTTGTAGTTAACGGTTCAAAAATGTTTATTACAAGTGGTATGAGAGCAGATACTTTCGTTGTAGGGGTAAGAACTGGTGGTGCTGGAGCTTCGGGAATATCTGTACTTGTAATTGAAAAAGATACACCCGGCTTTACTCAAACCCCTCTCAAGAAAATGGGCTGGTTGAGCTCTGACACAGCAGTTCTGTACTTTGATGATTGCAAAGTGCCTGTTGAAAATTTAATTGGTGGCGAAAATAGTGGTTGGATTGGTGTGATGGGTAATTTTAGCCAGGAAAGATTAGGCATGGCAGCAGGAATGAATGCTTATTCACAAATTTGTATTGATGAAGCTGTTGCTTGGGCTAGGGAAAGAAAAACTTTTGGCAAGCCACTCATCGATAATCAAGTTATCAAACATAAACTTGTTGAAATGAATAGAGTTGTAAGAACGTCTCGAGCATGGACTGAATTATTGTCTTGGAGAGTTATGAATGGAGAGAGCCCTATTGCCGATCTAGCCATGCTGAAGGTTCACGCAAGTAAAGCAATGGAGTTATGTGCTCGAGAAGCTATGCAAATACTTGGCGGTGCAGGATACCTGAGAGCAAACAGTGGTCCTGGTAAAGTTGAGAGAATCTATAGAGAAGTAAGAGTTAATGCAATTGGTGGTGGTTCAGAGGAAATTATGTATGACTTGGCTGCGAGACAATTAGGATACAGATCTTAATTAAAACTCAGCTACTTCCATATCCATCATTGATGATTTACCTGCCTGCACTTTTTTAGAATACATCACTAATTCTGGCATAATTTTTTCTACAAAGTATGTGCCTGTTTTTATCTTATTCTTGTGAATTGGCTCATTTTTTCCCATTGAGAACTTAGCCATTCTAGCCCACATGTAAGTCATCGAAGATAAAGCCAATAAATTAAGATAATCCGTTGCTGATGATAGAGCGTTTTCAGGATCCTGCATTCCATTTTGCATTAGCCACATAGTTGAAGTGGTGACTTCTTTTAGAGCATTTTCTAGAGGCTTTATGAAGGTTGCGATTTCATTATTATCTTTATTTTCATTTAAAAAGCTTTGAACTTCTTTTTGAAAGTTTTGTAACATTCTCCCTTTGTGCATTGTGAGTTTTCTTCCCACTAAATCTAATGCTTGAATACCATTAGTACCTTCATAAATCATAGTAATTCTTACATCTCTCAGGTATTGTTCAAGAGGGTATTCCTGCGTAAAACCGCTACCTCCAAGTACTTGAAGACTTTCAGAACAATTCATAAAACCTTTTTCTGTACAGTAAGCTTTTATTATCGGCGTCATTAAAGCCGCAAAATCATCAGCATCCTGTCTTACTTGCTCATCAGGGTGATCTTCTGCGAGATCAATTTTCATAGCTGTATATATACAAAGTGCTCTCATTGCTTCAGTAGTTGATTTAACATTCATCAGCATTCGTCTAACATCAGGGTGAACGAGAATGCTGTCTGCTTTACTATCTGGATCCTGTTTCTCTTTGACTACTGATCTCATCTGCTTTCGTTCTTTAGCGAAATCTAATGCATTTTGATAAGAAATTTCAGACATGGCTATTGCTTGTAAACCAACTTTCAGCCTAGCATCGTTCATCATTAAAAACATTGCTTCCATACCTTTATTTTCTTCACCAACAAGCCAACCTTTTGCATTATCTAGATTCATAACACATGTTGGTGATGAGTTAATACCAAGTTTATGCTCTAAACCACCACAAAAAATAGGATTCCTCGAATTATCATCTAATCTCTTTGGAACTAAAAATAGACTTATACCTTTTATTCCTGCTGGCGCGTCGGGTGTGCGAGCTAAAACAAGGTGAATTATATTTTCTGTAAGGTCATGTTCGCCGAATGAAATCCATATCTTTTGACCATTTAGTTCGTAATGATTATCAATTGGTTTTGCTGTTGTTTTGATTAAACCTAAATCAGTTCCACATTGTGGCTCGGTAAGACACATAGTTCCCATCCACTCACCTGAGGTCATGTTTGGCAAATACTTATCTTTCAACTCTTCACTAGCCTTTTTAAGTATTGTTTTCATTGCGCCATGACTAAGTCCTGGACCCATATAAAATGCCATGTTAGACGCGATCCCGACTTCTCCTGCGAGTATGGCTGTTGTAAAAGGAGCTCCACCTCCTCCATATTGAGTTGGCATCGTAGCCCCTACATAACCAGAGTTCTTCACAACCTGGTAAATTTTTTTAAACGCTTCAGGTGTATGAACCTCTGGGCCTTCTGGGCCATCAGGAAGATATTTAAGACCTTCTCGATCACCAATTTTGTTACTTTCGACAACCTCTAATTCATTCAGACGGCCGATCTCACCAACAACACTCATTAGCGTATCAGAGTCATAATCCTTGAATTTATCAATACCTGCAATGACCTCGTCATAATTGAGCATAGCAAGGTTATATTTGAAATCTTCTATTGGACTTTTGTAGGACATAGGTTTATGAATAATTATTGTAATTTAATTTAAATATATAATCATTGTCTAATGAATTGCAAATCTCTAATTTCGCTATCCATATCGTAGGGAAAAGTCTGAAAAGTGTAAAAATATGAGTATTTATCTGCCAATTGCAGAGCTCTCAATTAATATAATTTTACTACTATCAATAGGTGGTGTTGTCGGTTTTTTGTCAGGTATGTTTGGTTTAGGTGGAGGATTTTTAATGACCCCTATCCTCATATTTATAGGTATTCCAACAAATGTGGCTGTAGCAACATCAGCTAATCAAATTGTCGCTTCATCAATTTCTGGAACAATTGGTTACTGGCGACAAGGCTTAGTTGATTTCAAAATGGGCGGTGTCTTGCTAATAGGCTCATTCTTTGGATCTATATTAGGCGTGTGGATTTTTAGTAGATTAGTCGTCCTCGGTCAAATTGATACTGTCATATCAATTCTATATTTTGCTCTTCTTACTTCAATTGGTATAATTATGCTCATTGAAAGCTCTCAAGTCATCAGGGATAGAGTAAGAAGAAAAACAGTAAAGAGAAAAATTCATTATCATAACTGGGCACATAAATTACCATTCAAAATGAAATTCTATAAATCAAAATTATATATTAGCGCAATACCCCCTATCATTATTGGATTCGTTATTGGCATTTTGTCTGCAACAATGGGTATTGGTGGTACATTCATATTAATCCCTGCCATGATTTATTTTCTTGGAATGCCAACATCCAAGGTAATCGGAACATCATTATTTCAAATTATATTTGTTACTGCACTTGTAACATTACTCCATGCAACAACTACATTTGCTGTTGATGCAGTTTTAGCATTCTTTCTGATAATCGCCTCTGTTGTCGGTGCACAATTAGGAGTATTAGCTGCTAATAAATTAAGAGGTGAAGAAATTAGAGCGCTTCTTGCAATTATTGTATTGGGAGTTGCAGTAAAAATAGCACTCGACTTACTAGTGGAACCAAACGAGATTTTTAATATTTCTGTAATTAGGGCTTTGTTCTAAAATGAATTTTAAAATATTTTTATTAATCAAATTATTTGTATTATTTTTAATCTCGTCAGCCTCAGCGCTTGTGATTGGATCTGATGAAGAAGAAATATACATTGATGCCAATTTTTCAGGGAAAAACCTTCTTGTTTTTGGAGCATTTTATTCAGATCCCTCGCAAGCAAGAGATGATAAGAGTGATATTCTTATTGAAGTAGTTGGTCCATCTGAGGATGTAGTTATAAGGAAAAAAGAGTCTTTCTTTGGTTTCTGGCTGAATTCAAAAAGTGTTAGGTTTAATGATGTTCCTGGATTTTATTACCTATCAAGCACAAATAAGATAACTAATGAATTTTTAAATGAAAACAAAATTGGCCTATTAAATAAAAAAGATACTCAACTTATAGACTGGAGTGCATTAAATATTGACTGGGGAAATATCAAAAATCAAAAAGAAAAAGACACATTTTATGATGCACTAATAAGAACAAAAGAGAGTGAAGATGTGTACAGAAAGGTCAGTGGAGAAATTCAAATAATTGATGGAAATTTATTTAGATCTTATATTGAAATACCCAACACTGTTCCTGTCGGCCAATACAAGGTTAATTTGTATTTGATCATAGATAATAAAATTTCGAATGAATATTCTTATAATTTTATGGTAACCAGAGTCGGTATTGAAGAAGCAATCTATTCCTTTTCAAAAAACTATCCTTTAATTTACGGATTGATTTCTCTTCTAATAGCTATACTTATAGGCGTGAGCGGTGCAGAAGTATTTAAAAGATTTAGAAAAGTTTAATGGCAGAAATATCATACTTTTACGTTGTCCTAGCAGGACTACTCAGTTTTTTGTCACCCTGTGTATTACCTATTGTGCCTGGTTATTTGTGTTTTTTGGCGGGTACAAGTTTAGACAAGATTGTCTCGGGTGAGGACGCTTCTAAAGAAAGGAATGTATTTTATTTTGCGTTAAGTTTTGTTTTTGGATTTTCTACCGTATTCATTTTATTGGGCGCGTCAGCTACTTTATTAAGTGGCCTAATTTATGAATACCTAGATATATTGAGAATTGTTGGTGGAATTATTATTATTATTTTTGGTATTCATTTTATGCAAATTATCCAAATTCCATTTTTAAATAGAGATACAAGGTACCAAATTGAAAGCTATAGACCTGGAATAGTTGGATCTTACGTAATTGGACTCTCTTTTGCCTTTGGATGGACGCCTTGTATAGGACCAATTTTAGGTAGTGTATTATCAATAGCGGCAAGTTCAGAAACCGTTACTTATGGGATTGTACTTTTAATGTTCTACTCAGCAGGTCTTGGTATTCCATTTCTACTCGCTGCATATGCTATTAATGGCTTCATGAGATTTTTATCAAGAATAAGAAATTATATTAGAGCTATAGAAATTTTTACTGGTGTATTACTTGTAATATTTGGTATTCTCATCTTAACTAATAGAATTCAAGAATTGGCATTCTTTTTTATAAAGTATTTTCCATTCTTAACGCAATTTGGATAAAGGAGTAAATATGTTTCAAAAAGATTTATTAAAAGATAAAAGAATTTTGATTTCTGGTGGAGGGTCTGGCCTTGGAAAAGCAATGTCTACAAGATATTTAGAGCTTGGGGCAGATATCTATATTTGCGGTAGAAGAAAATCTGTTTTAGATGAAACTGCAAAAGAATTAATGGATTTACACGGTGGATCAGTGAAAGCTATTTCATGTGATATTAAAGTCCCTGAGGCCATCGAGGATATGGTTAGTGAAATTTGGAGTGAAGGACCTCTCACTGGACTACTAAACAATGCAGCGGGTAATTTTATTTCTAGAACAGAAGATTTGTCTCCAAGAGCTTTTACTGCTATTTCCAATATAGTTTTTAATGGAACTTTTTATATGACTAATGCCATTGGTAAAAGATGGTTAAAAGAAAAACTAAAAGGAAGTATTATTTCTATTCTAACTACTTGGGTTGACAGTAGTGGACCTTATACAGTTCCATCGGCGATGTCGAAATCTGGCTTAGCGACAATGACAAGGTCACTAGCTGCTGAATGGGGAAATAGAGGAATAAGACTAAATGGAATTGCTCCAGGTCCATTTCCTACAAAGGGAGCTTGGGATCGATTGGTACCTGGAGGTAAGGGAGCAGACTTAATGAATTCAGTTCCCATGAAGAGAACTGGTGAATTAAGTGAACTTGCAAATCTTGCAACTTTTTTAATGGCAGATGGCTGTGAATATTTAACAGGTGAAATTGTTGCGATAGATGGTGCTCAATGGCTAAACCATGCAGGAAATTTCTATGAAATGTTAAAAGATGTAACTGATCAGGAGTGGGAAATGCTAAGAAATATGATTAAATCATCAAATGATGCTGATAAGGCAAAAAGATCAGTTTAAATAAAAGTATCTTTGAAAAGTTTTTTGCTCGTTCTTCTTATGAAAGAAGGAATAAAGCGCATAAAGAATGAAGCAAGATTTGCTTCTAATCCTACAGTATGATGGATTTTCTTACTTTTATAAGCCAGCCAGACTTTGTCAACGACTTTTGAGACCGGATATATCTTAGTTCGCTCATTTACAAAATCTCGTTCCCATTGACTTTGCATATCAGATGACACGTTTCTCGCCTCAAGTATTGGCGTTTCTGTAAACCATGGATTAATTTCAGAAACTCTTATGCCATGTCTTTCATATTCAATTCTTAAAGACTCAGTTAGTGAACTTACTGCATGCTTGGTTGCTCCATAGATAGCGATACCAGGTGTAGGTACTAGCCCTGCTACGGAACTGGTATTTAAAAGAAGACTATTCTTTGTATTCTTTAATAAATTCAGCATCGAAATACATCCATTTGCAACTCCTTTAAAATTAACATCTATTATTTTATAAATTTCATCGACAGGTACGTCTTCAAAAGCTCCAGCAAAATTAGCTATGCCTGCATTATTAAAAAAAATATTGCATCTTCCAGATGTATATTCTGAAAAACTTTTTTCAGCTTCTTTCCACTCCTGAATGCTGGTCACATCTAGCTTTTGATACATGCATTTGTTATGTCCAATTAAATTAGCTACTTCTTTGAGACCTTCCTCATTGATATCAAACAAACCAACATTCCATCCTTTTTCAGCAAATGATATTGCAGTTGCTTTGCCAATGCCAGAGGCTGCCCCAGTAATAAATATACTTTTTGCCATAAATTATAAGCCCTTCAAAAAAAGTTTAGTCGCAAAATTTGAAGCATCATCGGGAGATACATCACTGCGTGTCAACATTTCATCACCAAGATTTATACATACTGCCATGATAGATGTGATCATAAAAGAAATATCGTTTTGAGGAAATTTTGTTTTTTTTGATAGATTAATCACGAATTCATATAAATTATTAGTAAATCTAGCATACTCCTTTGAATGAGCCGAAAGCCACTTTAAGTCTAATATGTATTTTCTATTATTTTTTATAAACAAGTAATTTTCTTCTTCATCTAAAATCCAATTAAACCAACTAGTAAATGCTATCTCAACAGTCTGATCGAAAGATTGAGCTTTATTTATTTTTTTCATAAAGAAATTGCTGAAATCACTTACTAGCCTTTCAATGATTATTAAAAAAACTGCATTTTTATCATCAAAATAATTATAAAATGTACCAGAACCAAGTTTAGCGATTGAAACAATTTCTCTAACACTTGCATTATCGATACTTTTTTCGGTAAGAATCTTTCTTGAGGAAGTTATTATAGACTCTCGATTATTTTTTTTATTAATTTGTCTTTTTCTTTGATGAAATGGAATATCCATTATTTTGTTCATGAATGAATTATACCTACAGCATCTGAGATACTTTTGTGTCCATCATTTTGTAAAAGATATGATAAATCCTTTTTAATTTTATTTATCATTTGAGGTCCATTGAAAGTAAGTGCTGTATACAATTGAACTAATGACGCGCCCAACTTAATTTTAGTGTAAACATCTTCTGCATTAGAAATGCCTCCAACACCAATAAGAAGTAATTCTCCATTTGTTTCTTTTGAGAGGAAACTTAACACTTTATTTGATAATTCTTTAAGTGGCTGTCCTGAAATGCCCCCTTCTTCATCTTTATACTCGTCTCTTAAATCTTGAGGACGAGAAATAGTTGTATTAGTAGCAATTATGCCGTCGATCTTATATTTCTGAACTAAATTAAGTATCATACTGTAATGCTGTTTAGTATTATCAGGATCAATTTTTAGGATAATATTTTTTTGTGTCTTCATATTTTTTCTTAATTGGGACAATTCGCTAAGCAGTGTATTCAATGTATCGTGCTCTTGGATCATTCTTAAATTCTTGGTATTAGGTGAAGATACATTTACTGTAACGTAATCTGAATAATCAACTACTTGGGAATATAAATTGATATAATCATCAACGAAATTTTCTGTGTCTTTGTTGGGACCAATATTTGCTCCAAGGACTCCATTTTTGTTTGATTTACTCATATTCGTCAAAAACTTTTCAATGCCATTATTATTAAAGCCTAATCTATTTATAATAGCTTTATCTGATGCTAATCTGAATACCCTAGGTTTAACATTTCCAAATTGAGGTCTTGGCGTAACAGTTCCACACTCGGTGAAACCAAATCCTAAATTGAATAATGAATTTATAACTTCAGCATTTTTATCAAATCCTGCAGCCATTCCGATAGGATTCTTAAAACATAGTCCATTAATATCATTACTTAAAATAGAGAAATCATTATTGCTTTCAATAAATGGATTTGGAAGTTTAAGCGCATTTATTGTTAAGTTGTGAGCAAGTTCAGGGTCAAGGGTCTTAAGTATATTAAAAAATATCCTTCTCATTTAAATTTTTATTTCAACTTTTCTTCGATCAACTTAATTGTCTGTTTTATTCCATATATCGCAATAAAAGTACCAAATCTAGGTCCGTCCTCTTTGCCAAAAAGCACTTGATAAATAAGTTTAAACCAATCCCTGAGGTTTTCAAATTTGTGATCTTTCCCTATTTGATATATTTCAGTTTGGATGGTTTCAGCATCTGCATTTTCTGCCTGACTACGCAATCTACTAATCAGATCCTCAAAGATTTTTCTTTCTTCGCGAGACGGGGTTTTATAATTTATTTGTTCTGAGGTAACATCTCTTTCAAAATTAATCACCCCTTTAATTAAATTATTAATAAATTCACTATTAGAACTAATATTTTCATCATATTTCTTAACAAAATCTAAAATAATTTCAGGATCATTTTTTCCGCTCGCAGCAACAAGATTTAATATAAGGTTGTAGGTTACATTTACATTTCCTATGGTGTTTTCACCGTTCATAATATGCCAAACTGGATTTTCAATTTTCTCATGATCAGATTGAGTATTAAATTTATTTAAATGACTTAGGAATTCATCAGATGACTTTGGAATGATATCATGAAAGAGTTTCTTGGCTCTTCTTGGGTTTTGATACATAAAATAACTCAATGTTTCTTTAGGTGCGTATGACAACCATTCCTCTATAGTTAATCCATTGCCTTTAGACTTCGATATTTTTTCCCCATTTTGATCTAGAAACAATTCGTAAAAATAGTTCTCTGGAGGTGAATAACCAAGTGCTCTACTTACTTTTGAAGAAAGCTGAAACGTTGGTATTAAATCTTTGCCGTACATTTCATAATCAATGTCAAGAGCGCCCCATCTCATTGCCCAATCAACTTTCCATTGAAGTTTACATTTTCCTTTTAAAATAGATTGCTCAACTTCTTTATTTTTACTTATATATGTTACTGTATTGTTATCAGGATTAATTGAAATAATTTCAACTTCCAGAACATGTCCAGTGTCTGGACATATCGGAAGGAATGGACTATATGTTTTTTTTCTTTCTTCTCCTAATGTTGGTAGAATAATATTTTTAATTGATTCATAATTATTCAATACATTAATAAGTTGATCATCAAAGTACCCTGAAGTATAAAGTTCAGTCGAACTTTTAAATGTATATTTAAAATCAAATTTATCTAAAAATTCTTGTAACATTTCATTATTATGGTCACCGAAACTCTTACTTATCTCAAATGGATCTGGTATTGATGTGAGTGGCTTATGTAGATTTTCCTCTAATATTTTCTGGTTAGGGATATTATCAGGTACTTTTCGAAGTCCATCCATATCATCAGAAAAGGCAATAAGTTCTACTTCAATTTCTGATAATGATTTTATAGCATTTAGAATCATTGTTGTTCTGGCGACCTCACCAAATGTACCAATATGAGGTAATCCACTTGGACCATAACCAGTTTGTAATCTAATTTTTTGCTTGTTATTGCTTTCAGCTTTTTTTATTATTTTCTTAGCCTCAACAAATGGCCATGCTTTTGCATCTTTACTAATTTCACGTATTGACTGCATATTTATCGACATTACCATATTATTCATGTAAATCGCTGAAAAATTAACAAAATTTATATATTATTGTCTATTCATATAATTTATTGGTTTTTTTCATAAATAATAAAACTATATATTTTATAGATTTTCATATAGTAATCTGACTTCAAAATCATGAAAAAAAAGAAAAATACAAAGCCTACTCGTCAGGAAGCAGAGGCAGCAGTTAAAACCCTATTATCTTTTGTGGGAGAGAATGCAGAACGACCCGGCTTACTAGAGACTCCTAAAAGAGTTGTCAAGGCCTATGAAGATTGGTTTTCAGGTTATAATGATGATCCTAAAGAAGTTTTAAAAAAAACTTTTGATGAACTTGAGGGTTATGATGAAATTATTTTACTGCGGGACATTAGGATTGAATCACACTGTGAGCATCATATTGCACCTTTTATCGGTTCGGCGCATGTCGCTTATTTGCCGAATAAAAGAGTAGTAGGAATAAGTAAGCTTGCAAGAATTACACGTATTTACATGAAAAGAATGCAAATTCAAGAAAAGCTAACTGCTCAAATCGCTAATTGTATTCAAGATGTGCTAAAACCAAAAGGTGTGGCAGTTGTTGTTGAAGCACAGCATCAATGTATGACAACAAGAGGAATTGGTACACCAGGCATTTCCATGGTCACAAGTCAGCTTTTGGGTAAGTTTAGAACCGACTCATCTACAAGGAGAGAGTTTTATAGTATGATCAACCAAGGATCTATTCTTAAAAAAAATTAATAAATTAATTTAATGATAAATTTTAAGATAATACTTAATGTATTAGGGTATCTTTTAATTGCTCTTAGTCTCGTCATGCTTATTCCCATGATAATTGATCTTGGAATGGGTAATAATACTTGGAAGTCGTTTATCATTAGTGCAATTATAACATTTGGATTTGGTGTTACATTCGTAATTTCTACGCGTAATGAAGAAAATAATAAAATTTTGATGCAGGATGCATTTTTAATTACATCATTATCTTGGTTATCAATTAGTATATTTGCTGCTTTCCCTTTTTATTTTGCTGAAAACAGTTTGAATATTACAAATTCGATATTTGAGTCAATGTCAGGCATTACAACAACTGGGTCAAGTGTAATCCAAAATGTTGAGTCATTAACTGAGGGAATGTTAATATGGAGAAGTTTATTGCAATGGGTGGGTGGTATTGGAATTATTGTAATGGCTGTGAGCATTTTACCTGTTCTTCGGGTTGGAGGAATGCAAGTATTTAGAGCAGAAAGCTCGGACACAACAGATAAAATTCTACCCAGAACAACACAAATAGCCTCTGCCGTTATCTTAATTTATTTTATACTCACTTTAGTTTGCGTGGTTGCATATTGGTTAGGGGGAATGAACTTCTTTGATGCGCTACTGCACTCAATGACCACAATTGCAACTGGTGGATTTTCAACTCAAAATAATTCATTTGCTAGTTTTAACAGTAAGTCCTTGGAGTATGTTGCAATAATTTTTATGTTACTGAGTAGTCTTCCAATTTTAATTTATCTTGAAGCATTCAAAGATGGATTTAAAAGAATAATTACGGACACACAGATACTTACATTTCTAGGGATAGTATTTTTTAGCTCCCTTTTTGTGATTCTATATTTATGGTTCATGGAAATAAAAGATATAGAAGAAGCAATTAGAAGTGGAGCATTTAATGTTATTTCTATAATTACTGGAACCGGTTATACATCCGATAATTATAATTTATGGGGACCATTTCCAATTTATCTTTTATTTTTTGGAATGTTTATAGGAGGTTGTGCTGGTTCAACAACATGTGGGATAAAAGTATTTAGATTTCAAATATTGTTTCAAACATTAAAAATGCAAATTCAAAAACTACTTCATCCTCATGGTGTTTTTGTTCCTCACTATAATCATAAAAAAATTGAAGATGATGTAACTTCTTCTGTAATGAGCTTTTTCTTTATATTTATTTTAAGCTTTATTGTTATTACATTATTACTTTCTACAACAGAGCTAGATTTTGTAACTAGTTTGTCAGCTGCCGCAACATCACTCGCAAATGTTGGACCTGGTCTTGGTGAAATGATTGGTCCTGAGAATTCCTTTTATGAAATTAGTACATTTGCAAAATGGGTATTAATTTTTTCAATGTTATTAGGAAGACTTGAGATACTCACAGTTCTAGTGATACTTCATCCTGCCTTTTGGAAAAAATAACTATATTAATCTTCTAAGTATTTGTTTTTGAACATGGAGTCTATTTGATGCCTCTTCCCAAATTCTTGAGTTTTCTCCATCTATTACTGACTCTTCAACTTCTTGAACCCTATTTGCTGGTAAGCAATGCATAAAAATACAATCTTTTTTTGCCTTACTCATTATGGATTTTGTTACTCTAAAATCATCTAGCTCTTTAATCACATGTTCATCAGTTTCTTCACCCATAGACTGCCAGGTATCTGTCATAATTACGTCAGTCGTAGATAAAATTTCATCATCAATTTGATCATGAACGATACTTTCTAAATTTAAGTTTTCTTTATATTCACTAATTTTAGATAGGTATAAATCTCTCGATCTGTTTGGTGAAAAAATACTGAATTTAAATCCTAAATTTTTGGAATGAGCTTCAATCCATGAATGCGCTACATTGGTTATAGGGCCAAACCAAGTAATATTTAAATTTTCTAAAGAACCTTTTTCCTCAATGATGGTCATTAGACCCGCCATGCATTGGCACGGATGAGATAAGTTTGAAAGTCCATTTATAACAGGCACATTAGAAACTTCTAAAGTGTCCAATATGGTCTGGTGATTATTTACTCGCATTATAACTCCATCAGAATAGAGACTAAAAGTTTTGATTGTATCTGAGAGGCTTTCCTTACCACTACTCAAATGAATATCTGAGCCGTTAAGTATAATTGATGAACCACTAAGTTGTTTAACTGCGAGATCAAATGAAAGCCTTGTTCTTGTAGAATTTTTCTCAAAAAATAAAATTAAGTTTTTTCCAGACAATATTTCTTCTGAGCCTAGGTTTTGATTTTTATTTTTATTTTTATTTTCTATAGCTGAATTAAGCAATACATTAATTTCTTCAGTAGTAAAATCTTTAATATCTATAAAGTTTTTCATGATGTGAGCTCTTTGCATGTTGATCTAATTTTATCAATTGCTTCATCACATTCTAAATTAGATAAATTTATTGGGGGAAGAAGTCTTACAACATTATCAGAGGCCTTAACCGTTAAAATGAAATTTTTACGCGCTTGTTTAACGAAATCTTCATTATTAATGTTACATTTCAATCCTAGAATAAAACCCTTGCCTCTTATACTCTCAATAATATCTGGATAATCGCTAGCGGCTTTATTTAGGCCTGATAACAATTTTTCAGAAACTGTGATAACTTCACTAAAAAAATTAGGAGTAGTCATCAAATCTAGTACAGCGTTGCCAACACTACATGCTAGAGGATTTCCACCAAAGGTAGATCCATGTGATCCAAACTCCATAGCGTCACCTACCTTTTTTGAGGTTAAACATGCGCCGATTGGAAAGCCATTACCGATTGCCTTTGCTATAGTCATTATATCTGGCTCTACGTTTGACCACTGATAAGCAAACATTTTTCCTGTTCGACCCATTCCACATTGCACTTCGTCAAAAATAAGCAAAACTTCATTTTCATCACACAATTTTCTAATTGCCTCAAGGCAAAATGTGGGGACTTCTCTCACTCCACCCTCACCTTGAATGGGTTCGATAATTACCGCTGCAGTATTTTTATTAATTGAGCTCTTTAATAATTCATGATCACCAAACTCTAGGAACTTAAAATCATTTACGGTTGTATTAAATGTTTGCATTTTTTCTGGTCCTTGAGCTGCAAGTGCACCTATTGTTCTTCCATGAAAAGAACCACTAAAACTAATAATCTCTTTTTTTATTTTAGAGTTTTTAGTTTTGTGAAAATATCTACGAGCAATTTTAATGCTTGCCTCTACTGCTTCTGTTCCTGAATTGCAAAAAAAAGCATAGTCTGCAAAACATAATTCACACAAACGTGAAGCTAATAATTCTTGCTCTGGAATTTGGTAAATATTTGAAAGGTGCCAAAGTTTTTCTGATTGTTCTCTCAATTTCTGATTTAAGTATGGATGTGAATAGCCAAGGGAGTTTACTGCTATACCTGTTCCAAAATCTAAGAATTTTTTACCAGACTCATCATATAAATAACTTCCTTCGCCGTATGAGAAAATTAATTCAGATCTTGGGTATGTTGGTAATATATTGCTCATTTTATGCTCTTAATTTATATCCACTTTTTAACATTACGTAATTAATAACTATTAGTGATATCAGCACCATAATTAAGATAATAAGTGCATGTAAAATTGAAGCGTCACTTGCACCAATAAATCCATATCTAAAACCGTCTATCATATAAAAGAAAGGGTTCGCAAGGCTAGCTTTTTGAATTACATTTGGTAAAACAGTAATAGAATAGAAAGTACCTGATAAAAAAGATAATGGTACAATAACAAAATTTCCAATTGTACCAAGATGATCCCACTTCTCAGCCCATATACCAGATATCATTCCAATCAAGGACATGATTGCGGATGCAAGCAAAGCAAATGATAAAATTATCCATAAATTATAAATTCCAACTTCAATAAATGGCATCATTACCAAAGCGCATGCAATAGCAGAAAATAATCCCCTTGTAATTCCTGCAAGTGTAAACGCGACAATAATTTCGACATGACTTAATGGTGGCATTAGCAAATCAACAATATTTCCCTGTACTTTTGACATTAAGATTGATGATGAATTATTCATGAAAGCATTTTGAATGATAGTCATCATAATTAATCCTGGAAAAAGAAAGCTTTTGAAATTTTCTAAGGGATAATCTATTCTCACAGAACCTATAGCAGTCGTAAATATAACCAGGAATAACAAGCTTGTTAAAGCTGGAGCAGCAATTGTTTGCAATGGAATTTTTGTAAACCTTTGAACTTCTTTTGTGTAAAGAGTTAAAAATCCGACAGGGTTATAATTCATAGCGACTATTTAAATACATTTCAAAAAATGTCATTAATATTTGAATTTGAGAAAGAGCACTATTTACTTGAAAATCAATGAAAATTAATTTCTGCCCACATAATATTTAAAAATAAATCTACATTTAGTATATTTATATTGAATTTAATCAAAATGTAGTGGTAAAATTCTCTTTATTAAGGAGAATTTTATGTCTTGGACTTATGAAAGAGTAGAAAAACTAAGACAATTGTGGGACGAAGGTCTTACAGCTAGCCGGATTGCAACAGAATTAGGTAATGTAACTAGAAATGCTGTAATTGGTAAGGCTCATCGACTTGGCTTGTCTGGAAGAATGGTGTCAAAAAAATCTAATGGTGGCGTATCAATCATAAGAAAAAAAAGAGTTAAAGTAGCTATTGGTCATAAAGTGATTGATATCTCTCCTATTATTGACGAACCAATGAATCCAACTCCCTTTCAGGATATAAGGGATGGACTATGTAGATGGCCTCTTGGTGAACCTGAAGCAACTGATTTTAAGTTTTGTGGCAGAACTACTAAAGAAGGAATAGTTTATTGCCAGTCACACTATAAACAGGCTTACCAACCAATAAGTAAAGTTCGTGAGAGAAGAAAAGCTAAAAAAAAGTTTAGGTTCACAAATTAAATACTTAGTAAAAAACTAAAGCCAAATGAAAAAAATAACAAAATTATTATTACACATATAACAGCATTAATTAGGCTCATTTATTAATTTGCTTTCTCATAACTCGGAATTTAGGGTTCGTTTTTTTTATTTTATCTTTTATATCTTTAATTGTCGCTTACATTCTAACGTACCTCTCTGCTACAGTAGTATAGCTCTCATAGTGATATTTTAACGATATTTTCTTTTTTAATCATATAATATGAGTGCAAAAATATAATCAGTATAATTGATATTCCTCCAATCAAGGTTTTCTGGGTAGGTTCTTCAAATAAAAATATCCATACCCACAAAGGTCCTAGTGAAGTTTCAAGGAGAAAAAATATACCAACTTCTGGAGAACTAATATATTGAGGCGCTATACTAATAAATACAAATGACACTCCCACAGTTATAATCATTAGAGAAATCAATAATAAATCATGAAATCCAATGACAAACGCAGAAACAAAAAATCCTGATAGAAAAGCAGTAGCTAATTTACCAATAATATATGAGGGTACAAAATTTATTTTAGGCGACCTTCTCATTACTGTTAGGCTAGCTCCAACAAAAATAGCACATAATAGCCCGTAGAAGTCGCCTAAATATTTATTAAGTTCATATGATTCATAAAAGATATAAATCACAGCTATCAAACATCCAAAAGAACATATCCATGTAATTATTTCAGGCTTTTCATTTAAAAAAATGAAGGAAAAAATTGCTGAAATAATTGGGACTAAACTAATCATGATGAGAGCATTTGCTACATCAGTATTCGCAAGCGCCATCACAAAAGATATATTGGCTCCAAGAACAAGCAGTGCATTTATGAGGCCTGGCAAACCGATACTCTTAAAGTCATCTAAGGCTCTATGATTAAAAAAAATAAAATATCCCATTAAGAGAGCAAGTCCTGGTAAAAGTGAACGGTAAAATAAAAGATCCCATGTTTCTAAACTCACAGATCTAATAATGAGCGCATCTGGAGTAATAATCATGACGCCTATAAAGGCAAGTAACGTTCCTTTTTGTTTATTTGATAATTTTTTAAACATAATATTTTTTGGTGCGCCGGGAGAGATTCGAACTCCCGACCCCCAGATTCGTAGTCTGGTGCTCTATCCAGCTGAGCCACCGGCGCATGTAGAATTATTTATAAGCTACTCTTTTATTAATAAACTAAAATCTTTTTTTAATAAATTTATAAATAACTGGAATTATAACAATTACACTAATTAAAAGAACTGGAAGCAAATACTCTACTTTAAGAATATCTTCACTAGAGAAACTTTGTGTATCTACTATATTTTGAATGCCATTTCCAATACTAACAAGAATATATGCCCAGGGGATTACCCCAAATATAGTTGCAATAAAGTAGTCTCTTAATTTCATGTCCAATACTGCGGGAAGTAAATTCTGTATTCCAAAAGGTACTCCCCCAATTACTCTTATAAAAAGAAGATAACTTATTGCATTGCGATTAAAGCCCTCTTTAAACTTATCAAATCTTGAACCAAACTGTCTCAGAATATATTCTTTAAAGAAATACCGTGCATAAACAAATACAACCATAGCCCCGATCACTTCTCCTATGATTGCAATGATCAATCCAATGTATATGCCAAAGTAGAAACCTGCCAAAATACATACAGGTGTAATTGGTCCCATAATTGAAATCATCAGCGCTATAATCAATGCACAGAGAAATACGGATAAAACGGGATTTGCAATAATATAATCTTGTATTAAACCATGCTGATTAATTAAAAATTCCATTGATATGGGGTTATATTTGCCAAGTAAATATAGAACACTCACAAATAAGGAGATGCCAATGATGGTGTTTATTATCTTGTTTTTGAACATTTAACTTAATTAATGAATATTAATTGACTATATAATGAATGCAATTTATAAGCCATTTCACAAATTCAATCTAATTAATTTATTATGAAAAGAACGTTTCAGCCCAGTAATCTAGTAAAGAAAAGACGACACGGTTTTAGAGCCCGGTCTGCTACTAAAGATGGTCGTATAATCTTGGCTAGACGTCGCTCTAAAGGTAGAAAAGTTCTTTCAGCCTAAATAATCAATCCATCATGAAAAGTCTAGTTACACTTAAATCCTCTAAGGATTTTCTAGAGGCTAAAAAAGGTCTATTTTATCGGAGTAGATCCTTTCTTTTACAAGCATTTGAGGTTAAGAATAGCAATGAAATTAAGGTTGGTTATACCGTCTCAAAACAAAATGGAAATGCGGTAGTACGTAATAAAATTAAAAGAAGATTAAGGGTGCTAGCAAATACAGTATTAGCGAACTATGGCATTAAAAAATGGAATTATGTCATCATTGGAAAAAAAAATGCAATGGTTGAAGATTTTGAAAAATTAGAAAATGAAATGCTTACAGCATTAAAAAAAATACACAGATAATTTTATGATAAAATATTTTTTTCTATTCTTAATTACCATTTATCAAAGGTTAATCTCACCTTATTTTCCAAGTTCATGTCGTTTTATACCAACATGCTCTGAATATACAAAAGAAGCTATTCAATATCACGGTGCACTCAAAGGAACATACCTTGGAATTAAAAGAATTAGCAAGTGCCATCCGATAAAATTTCTTGGTGGCTCTGAGGGATATGATCCAGTACCGAAGGAAAGAAATAAGTAAATGGAAAGCAGAAACTTAATTTTTGCGATAATTCTCTCAATTGGAGTACTTTTCATATGGAGTTTCTTTTTTGAAGCTCCTGAGCAGCAAAATTTAGATGAGTTTAGTCTTGATGAAGAAGTATCTGAAGTTAACTCAGACGAACTAGACATGGAAGCGATAGCCGAGATTGAAGGCTCACTTGGTATAGATAATGGAAATACTATTGATTTGAGTGAAGCCCTAAACAAAGATCAAAGAGTTAGTATAAATACTCAGAGTATTTCTGGTTCAATTAATTTAAAAGGTCTTAAAATCGATGATATTGTTTTAAAAAAATATAATGAAACACAGGAAGAAAAATCAGATAATATTAGAGTTCTTCAACCCTTAGATACCTTTAACGGATACGAGGTAACTTTCGGATGGATAAAAAATCAAGATGCTACATTCGAAACACCGAATGCTGAAACAGTTTGGAAAATCAAAAATGATGTTTCAGTTTTAGATACTTCAAATGAAGTTGAATTTGAATGGTCAAATAAAACCGGACAAACCTTTATCACAAGCATAACCCTTGATGAAGATTACATGTTCGATGTCACTCAAAAAGTCATCAATGACTCCACTGATAATATAGTTATTAACAATGCAAGCAAAGTAACTCGGAAACAATCACCATCTTTATCAGGAATGTTTATTCTTCACGAAGGATTGCTTGGGGTTCTCAAAGAAAAACTTGAACTTATCGACTATAGTGATTTGAAAGATGATCAAGAAACACTTAATTTTGAAAGTGATAATGGCTGGGTTGGTATAACTGATAAATACTGGCTGGCTGCATTGATACCTGATCAAGAAAAATCTTTCAAAGCCATTTATACGTATGACAATGGCTATATTGCTTATTATAGATCTTTAAACGCTACGAATGTGCCCGGTGGTGAAACGCATACCGTTGATAGTCAAATTTTTATTGGAGCCAAAGAAGCTAAATTAATTGATAGATACAAAGAAGATTATGGCATCTATAATTTCGATCTTGCCATTGATTGGGGTTGGTTTTACTTCCTAACTAAACCATTGTTTAATGTTATTTACTTCTTCTCTCAATTGTCAGGTAATTTCGGCTTAGCTATTATTTACCTAACAGTCATAACAAGAATAGTCTTTTTCCCACTTGCAAACTGGTCATTCGTTTCAATGGCAAAAATGAAAATGCTTCAACCAGAAATGACTCGAATAAAAGATCTCTATAAAGATGATAGAACCCAACAACAACAGGCGTTGATGGCATTATACAAAAAAGAAAAAGTGAATCCGATATCAGGATGTTTACCTATACTGATTCAAATCCCTTTCTTCTTTGCGATTTACAAAATGCTTTTTGTGTCAATTGAAATGAGGCATGCGCCTTTTTATGGTTGGATTCAAGACTTGGCAGCAAAGGATCCCACAACTATCTTTAATTTATTTGGCTTAATTCCCTGGGATCCCCCTTCTTTTATGATTATTGGCATTTGGCCAGTATTGATGGGTGTCACAATGTATATTCAACAAAAATTAAACCCAGCACCACCTGATCCAATTCAAGCAAGAATATTTATGTTTTTTCCATTTTTCATAACAGTTCTACTGGCACAATTTGCAGCTGGACTAGTGATTTATTGGACTACGAATAACATTCTTTCAATCATCCAGCAGTGGATTATTACTAAAAGAACCACAATAAAAACAAATTAATAAAATGTCTCTTCAAAATAATCAGCCTGAAAGCAAAGAGCTTTTAGAAAAATATTGGATATCTGGTAAAAAATTCCATACCAAAACTTTTTACTTTATAAGAAAATATCAGAATAAAATTATCGTTATAAAGTATGGAGGATACGCTCTGACTAAACCTGCACTTTTAAAATCATTTGCAAAAAATATATCCTTATTAAATCAATTGGGTATTAAAGTTATTGTAGTTCACGGTGGTGGTCCTCAAATAGAAAAAGAATTGAAAAAAAGAAAAATTAATAATGAAGAGTATCAAGGATTAAGGGTGACTACAAAAAGTGTGCTTGGAGTTGTCAAAAGAATTTTGTCTCACGATTTGAATAAACTAATATCTGATGAAATCAAAAAAAATGGGGGTAAAACAAAAAGATTTAATGGAGTGAGCTCTAAAGTGCTCAATGCAAAAATAGCAATGAATGGTAATATTGGTTTCGTGGGGGAGCCAAGAGGTATTGATAAAAATATAATAATGAAAGCCCTAAAAAGTAATCATATTCCCATTATCGCACCACTTGGAATTGATACAAATAAAAATACCTTGAATATTAACGCAGACACAGCAGCCGCTTACATCGCTGAGTCAGTAAAAGCTGAGAGGTTATTGCTTTTAACCGATGTAGCAGGAGTGCTGGATAACAATAAGAAATTGATAACAGAGCTCGATCGTAAAAAAGCATTTCAATACATAAAAAAAGGCACTATAAAAAGCGGTATGATACCTAAGATCAAAGCATGCTTTAATACCTTAAAAAATGGTGCAAAAGGGGTCGCCTTAATTGATGGGAGAAAACAAAACGCTGTTGCCATGGAGCTCCTAACAACGCAAGGAGCAGGCACATTAATAAAAAAGTAAACTTATGAGTGAAAATCAAAAATTAAAAGAGAGTATTGAAAGCGCTTGGGAGAATATAGCAAACTTATCACCAAGTGATACGGATGTTTCTCAAGCAGTAGATCAAGTAATTAAGAAACTAGACAGTGGTGAGCTCCGAATTGCTGAAAAAGTTCATAATCAGTGGACTGTAAATCAATGGTTAAAAAAAGCTGTTCTTATTTCATTCAGGATTAATGAAAATACAATCCTCAGAGGCCCCTACACATCATGGTTTGACAAAGTCAAAGGCAAAACCGTTGATTGGGATGAAGATCAATGGAAAGCAGCCGGGTATCGACACGTGCCCAATGGAACAGTACGAGAGGGTTCATTTATTGGCAAGGGAGTTGTCTTGATGCCTTCATTTGTAAACATTGGCGCATATATTGACGAAGGAACTATGGTTGATACATGGGCAACTGTAGGTTCATGCGCTCAGATCGGCAAAAATTGTCATCTCTCAGGGGGGGTTGGCATCGGTGGTGTCCTTGAACCTCTACAAGCAAATCCAGTAATAATTGAAGATAATTGTTTTGTAGGTGCTCGAGCGGAGGTTGCAGAGGGTGTAATTGTTCGAGAAGGGTCAGTTTTGTCTATGGGTGTTTATCTCGGCGCCTCCACAAA
Source organism: uncultured Pelagibacteraceae bacterium (assembly GCA_902526565.1). Taxonomy (GTDB): domain Bacteria; phylum Pseudomonadota; class Alphaproteobacteria; order Pelagibacterales; family AG-422-B15; genus CACNXQ01. The sequence continues at coordinate 182,947 of CABZLP010000001.1, forward strand.
AATAGTTAATCGTGCAACTGGTGAGATACTGTTTGGTGAAGTTCCTGCATACTCTGTCGTTGTTCCTGGGACAATGCCAAATGAAGATCCAACAAAACCGAGTCTTTATTGTGTAGTCATTGTTAAAACAGTTGATGAAAATACAAGAAAAAAAACCTCCATTAATGATCTTTTAAGAGAGTAAAGTATTATGGAAGTTATTGAATTAACAAAGGCACTGATATCTTGTCAGAGTGTGACCCCTAAAAATGATGGTGTATTAGATTTACTTGAAAAAGAGTTATCAAACATTGGTTTTGATTGTAAGCGATACTTATTTAGCGATAGTAATACCCCAGATGTAGATAATCTTTATGCTAAAATTGGAAATGGCGCACCTCATATCTGTTTTGGTGGACATACTGATGTTGTTCCAGTTGGCGATCTAAACGCATGGAGCTGTGATCCGTTTAATGCAACTGAAAAAGATGGAAAAGTATACGGCCGTGGAGCAAGCGACATGAAGTCTGCAATTGCTGCATTTGTTTGCGCTGTGAAAGATTACATTAATAATAATGAACTTAAAGGCACAATAAGTCTACTAATAACTAATGATGAAGAAGGGCCTGCAATAAATGGCACTAAAAAAGTATTAGAGGAAATATATAACAATGGAGAAAAAATTGACTCATGTATTGTTGGTGAACCAACTTGTCCTAGTAAATTGGGTGAAATGGTTAAAATTGGAAGAAGAGGAAGCTTTACAGCTAAAATAAGTATCACTGGTAAACAAGGTCATGTCGCATATCCTCAATGGACACTGAATCCAATCGACTCTCTCACTAAAATTTTAAATAATATAATTAGTTTAGAATTAGATAAGGGGACTGAAGAGTTCCCACCTTCAAACGTAGAAATTGTTAAAATAAATTCAAGTGATGGCGCTTCAAATGTTGTGCCTCAAAGTGCAGAAGGTACGTTTAATATAAGATATAATATTAAGCATAGTAAGGAGAGTTTAATAAAAACTATTGATACAATTATCAGTGAACAAGTTAAAAATACTAATTATGTATCCAATGTTGAATATAATAATTCAGCAGAACCCTTTCTCACTAATATGGGAAATTTTACAGAAATTATAAAAAGTTCGTCTGATGAAATTACTGGCTTAAGTGCAGAACTTACAACAACAGGGGGTACTTCCGATGCAAGGTTTTTTAAAGATTATTGTGAGGTTGCAGAATTTGGCCTCATAGGTGAAACAGCTCACCAAATAGATGAACATGTAAAATTGCAAGATATAGAAAATCTAAAAGAAATTTATTTACTTGTTTTAAAAAAATATTTTAGTTAGATATTATTTAGTTTCTGAACCGTAAAAATTTTTATCAAAGATTTCCATAATCTCATTTGGTGGGGTTGTAATTTTTCTAGAATTAAGATCAAACCACGCTCCGTTGGCAAGAATTTTAACTGCTAACTCTCCAGAACTTTTAAATAACAGGATTTTTCGTATCCATTTTCTTTTATCTTCAGGAGGAGTTAACCGTTCTATTCTAAATTCGATTTCCTCATGCTCAAACACCTCTTTAAGATAATCAATTTTAGTTGAAAATGTCACGGGTGCGCATGATAATTGAAGAAATTTCTGCGATGTGCCAATCTCTTTATTGAATTCCCACAATGCATCTATTGCGATTGACAAATAACCAGCTTCTCCAACATGCCCATTTTGGTCAATATATTTTGAGGAAACAACAATTTTTTTAGATTTCATCTTCTGCGTGGAAAATGAATATAGTATTGACGCATTTATATTTTACCAAATATTAATAGTATTCTACTTTGGTATTATCAATAACATTAGCATGATTGTCAGAGCTATGTCTAATTTAAGGGGTGATGGGTTAAAGTTCCATTTCGTGCCAAACATAAAAACCTAGAGAATCGCGCCAAAAATAAGGAAAATGAAGTAAACAACCATTAATCCAGGAAAATATTTAAGGGAAAAATTAAAGCCTTTTTCTAATTTTTTTCTCATAAAACGTAATTACTCAAATTTTTTGACCTTTAATAGAAAATTAATCTGTCAATTTGGCAATTGCATAAAATTAAATAATTGCACTGTTTATGTATGTTGACTGCATGTTTGATGAAATGTACAGCGATAACGCTGAGATAAGAGAACACTACCTAAATGTTAATTCATGGCTAAGAACAATGTCTTCTACAGCTATAAGTAAAAAAAATGTAGAAGCTGAAAGTCATTTTAAAAGAATAGGGATAACATTCTCAGTCCAAGATGATTCAATGTCAGAAAGAATCATTCCCTTTGACTTAATACCCAGAATATTAACTAACCATGAATGGTCTAAAATTGAGAAAGGTGTCATCCAAAGAACTAAAGCTCTAAATGCATTCTTAGCAGATATTTATAGCAGTGGAGAAATTTTTAAAGCAAAGATAATTCCTGAAGAAATTGTTTATAAGAAAGCATCGTTTGACCAGTCAATGGTCGGTTTTTCACCGCCGCGTAAAATATATAGTCCCATTGTAGGAGTCGATTTAGTAAGAACTGGAAGAGATCAATTTTATGTTCTGGAAGATAACTGTCGAACACCTTCAGGTGTATCATACATGTTGGAGAACAGGGAAATTATGATGAAAATGTTTCCAGATTTGTTTCATTCAAACCGTGTTCAAAGAGTAGATGATTATCCGACAAGACTGCTGCAAACACTAATGAGCTTAGCTCCAAAGAAATGTGATAGCTCCATTCCCACAGTTGTACTTTTAACTCCTGGACATTTAAATAGCGCTTATTATGAACATACTTTTCTATCTGATCAAATGGGAATAGAGATGGTCGAGGCCAGTGACCTTTATGTAGAAAACGATCTTGTTTATATGAAAACTGTTGATGGTCCAAAAAAAGTTGATGTTATATATCGACGCATTGATGATGATTACATAGATCCTCTATTTTATAACCCTGATTCAGTTATTGGTGTGCCAGGTATAATTCATGCATATCGAACTGGTGGAGTTAATATTTGTTCTGCGCCAGGCTGCGGCATTGCAGACGATAAAGCCATTTATATTTATGTTCCTGAAATGATAAAATTTTATTTAGGTGAGATGCCTATTCTTGAAAATGTTGAGACCTGGCGATGCGAAAAAGATGATGAATTAAAATATGTTTTAGAAAACATTAAAAATCTTGTTGTTAAGGAGGTTGATGGCTCTGGTGGCTATGGCATGTTAATTGGCCCAAAATCAACAAAAAAAACCATTGAGCAATTCTCCCTTAAATTAAAAAATAATCCCAAAGGCTATATTGCCCAACCAACTTTAGACCTATCATCATCACCTACTCTCATTGATAACGAAATAACAGGAAGACGTGTAGACTTAAGACCATACTGCTTAATAGGTAAGCAAGCTCAACTTTGCCCGGGTGGCCTTACAAGAGTTGCGCTTAATAAAGGATCATACGTCGTAAATTCATCACAAGGAGGAGGCGTCAAGGACACTTGGGTTCTTGCTGATTAATTAAAATGTTAAGTAGAACTGCAGAGAATTTATATTGGATAAGTAGATACATGGAAAGGGCCGAAACGATGGCGCGTCTATTGGATGTGGGATATCGTATGTCTCTATTCCCGAACCCTAAAGGGTATCATAACGAGTGGGACTCTGTTTTATCAGCTGCCGGGGCCTCACAAGGATATTTTCAAAAATATAATGAAATTAATCAAGAAAATGTTGAGGATTATCTTTTTTTTGATGAGGATAATCCCTCTTCTGTTTACAGCTGTATATTAAAAGCAAGAAATAACGCTTTAGTTGTTCGAACAGCATTTACTCCAGAGGCATGGGTAGCCATAAATAAGTCCTATCAAGAAATGCTTGGATTTAAGAACAATAAATATTCTCGATCAGACTTGCCAAACTTCACTGAGTGGACAATACAACAGGTGAATATGTTTCGAGGGTCAGCAAATTCACTTCTAAGGAATGATGGTTATCATTTTATATTTCTTGGAACATTTATTGAAAGAGCGGATAATTCTGCAAGATTACTTGATGTAAAGTATTTTGTTCTTTTGCCAACAGCTGATTACATTGGAGGTAATCTTGATAATTTACAATGGATCATACTTTTGAGATCATTATCCTCTTTTAGGGCATTTCGTTGGGCTTATGATGGAGATGTAACATCAACTAAAATTGCTCATTTTTTTATACTTAACAATGATTGCTCAAGATCGCTTAGTTTCTGTATTAATAATATTGTCTATCATTTAAATAGTCTAAAATGTAGTCCAGAGAAAATTACAGATATATATATGGGACTGAAAGATGTCCATGACTCAGTCAAAACAGAAACAGTTGATTCAATAATTAGTTTTGGACTGCATGAGTATGTTACAAATTTTGTTTCCAAGATATCTTTTTTAGACAATCAAATTCAATCACATTTTTTTAGATAATATGCACCTTACTGTTAATCATACAACAAACTACCATTATGATGATAATCTTTTAGGATTAATTCAAACCACTAAGCTTATACCCTCTTCATACAATGGTTTAAAAATCATTGATTGGGAAGTTACAAGAAACGAGAAGAAGGGCGGTGATATATTTAGGGATGCAGAAGGAAACAATATAGTTAATTTTAAAAGTGAAGAGAAAGAGAATAATGTTTACTTTCTTGTAAAAGGAATTGTAGAGACATTTAATACTGATGGTGTTTACAAAAGTGTAAATGATAAAGTTAATCCCTTGGTTTACATGAGAAATACAAGACTTACTCAGCCAAATAAGGAGATTTATGAACTTGGCTTAGAAGCAAGAGAGAGTTGTAACGATGATGAGATATTAAAAATGGCACATAACATTCTAGGACTTGTTTCAGAAAAAGTAGATTATGTTCCATATACTACAAATACACAGACTACTGCTGCAGTGGCCATGGAACAAAAAAAAGGAGTGTGTCAAGACCAGGCTCACATCATGATTTCTGCAGCTAAATCAATTGGTTTACCCTCAAGATATGTAAGTGGTTACATGCACAAAAACGAGAATGATTCTGAGTTTCAAGCAACCCATGCCTGGGCTGAAGTTTACATAAACAATCTTGGTTGGGTTGGATTTGATCCTACAAATCGCTGCTCCCCAGATGAGAGATACATCAGAGTTTCTTGTGGACTTGATGCGAGTTTCGCAGCTCCAATCAGAGGTGTTTATTATGGAAACAGCAATGAAAACTTAGAAATAAGTGTCCAGACAATTGAGAATTCCCCCCAATAATTAAGAGGCCAATTAAGGCCTCTTAAAAATTAATTAAACCATGTGTTTGATACTTCTCGCCAGTGTTTGAATTCCTATCACTCCAGACGGATCATTCATTGCATCATTAACCCATTTATTAAAGTCATCGCTAGCATTTGAACCATCTAACATTTCTCCATATGCAGCGCAGCTTTTATGTCCTTCTATATAAACAAAGGCTGGTGGCTCTCCTGCGATACCTCTCCAAACAGATACATCAACTCCCATCGCTTCTTGTAACTTTTTAGCAATTGCAGTACTTTTCATCATGCTCTCCATTTTCCCTGGCCCAGCTGACGCGAAAACTGTTATTTTAAAATAGGGTAAAGAGGTGTCAATCAATTTGCCCATTTCCGGGTCAGCAGTACACTCATATGAATTAACCATACTTATCATACTAGTGCCCTCAGTCAGGACCTGCTGCATCAAAGACTGATAATTTGAATCGTCGTTAAGCTTATCCATGAATTCACCATAAGCTTTTGCACTTTCAAATTGAGCACCCAGGTCTACTCCAGGATTTTGAGTACCTCTCACTGGTATATTCATATAAAAATCAGCTCCATGATCTTTATATAGCTTTGCCATCTTCATAAGCCAATCCATACCAGCTGGCTTTGCAGACATCCACCGTGAACCAGAAAAAATTGCAACCATATTATTCTCCTTTAAAAAATTAAAAGAAAATTTTTTCATAGTAGTTATATATAAAAAGACTAAATTTTAGATTCTAAGTCAATAAAGCTATTATATTTTAATATTTTACCTCCATAAAATACAGGCCATCTGGGGGGGCAACTGCACCACATTTCGATCTTTCCTTAGAATTGAGAGCATCATGAAAATCACTTACCAGCCAGCTTTGTTCACCGACCAATTTAAGACTTCCTACAATTGACCTTACTTGGTGATGTAAGAATGATTTTGCTGAAAATCCGAAATAAATATTTTCTTCTGATTTTGTAATTTGAAGGCTATCAATTGTCTTTATAGGACTATCTGACTGGCAATGAGCAGAACGAAACGTTGTAAAGTCATGTTTGCCTTCAATTGATGAAATGCATTCCTTCATAATATTTACGTCTATCTCTTTATGCACATGCCATGCTCTACCCTTTTCAATTGTTAAGGGAGACTTGCGATTAACTATTCGATATAAATATTTTCTTTGACGTGCATTAAAACGGGCATGAAATGTATTATCAACTTCATCGACTTCTAAGATAGCTATTGGAAAAGGGCGTAGATGATCATTAAGTGCATTTTTAATTACAAAAGGTTCAAGCTCTTTGTTATTGATATCGAAATGAGCTACCTGTCCCATAGCATGAACGCCAGCATCTGTTCTTCCAGCTCCGAAAATAGTCACAGTTTCTTCAAATAAATTTTTAATAGAGTCTTCTATAGCACCTTGTATCGATTGCCCATTGTCTTGTCTTTGCCAACCGATAAATGGAGTGCCATCATATTCAATTTTTATTTTATATCTCTTCATTCAAGTATTGAGCCTACTGATATTTTATTGCCCAGTATAAATTCTTCTATACCGCAACTTTGTTTGCCTTCTACCTTTAAAATTAATGGTCTAATTGATTTATTTCCACAACCAATAGTCAGATCATCATCAACAACTTTTCCTGGTTCTGCGTCAACATCAACCTCCATCGCTTTTAATATTTTTACTCTTTTATTTTTCCACATAAACCAGGCGCCTGGATTGGGATTGTATGCATTAATTCGTCTTACTATTTTTAAGGCATCTTCTTTCCAATCTATCTTTGTTTCTTGCTTAGATATTTTTTCTGCATAACAAGAAAGAGTATCATCTTGCTTCTGCATAATATTTTTGAATAAAGAGTCTTTGAAAAATTTTTCAAATAAATCAGCTCCCATTAATGAAAGCCTTGTTTCCAATTCTGTATAGCTCTCTGAAATATTAATTTTGATTTTGTCTTGTAAAACAATATCTCCGGTATCTAATCCCTTATTCATTTTCATAATGGTCACCCCGGTCATTTCGTCTCCTTCAATCATTGATCTTTGAATAGGGGCCGCCCCTCTCCATCGTGGTAAAACCGAGGCATGGAGATTATAGCAGCCAAATTTTGGAAGATTAAGAATCTCCTCAGGCAGTATAAGGCCATAGGCAATAACAATTATGAAATCAAGGTTCATATCTTTGATAAATTTAATCTCTTCTGAAGAACGTAAACCTTTTGGTGAATATAGCTTTAAATTATTTTCTTCTGCGTACAATGCTACTGGTGACTTTGAAATTTTCATTCCACGATTAGCTTTTTTTGACGGCGATGTGTATACACCTTTGAGCTCGTGTCCACTCGTAATAATTTTTTGTAAAGTGGGTATAGAAAAAGGGGCCGTACCCATAAAAAGAATTCGAAAATTAGTCATTTTGATTAAGCGACGATGCGCTCTTTACTTGATTGTTTTTTTGATTTGATTAATTTTTTTACAATCATAGTTTTTTTCAAATTTGATAAATAATCAATAAATAGAATGCCTTCAAGATGATCCATTTCATGTTGGATACAGGTAGCGAGGAGTCCTTCTGCGTGCAATGTAGCTTTCTTTCCATTGTAATCTAAGTAGCTTACCTCACATTCCTCAGGCCTATCAATTTCAGCATACTGATCAGGAACTGAGAGACAACCTTCTTCATATGTTGACATATTCTTTGTCTTTACTTTGATTTCAGGATTAACAAAAAAATAAGGTTCTTTTTTTCCGTCTTCATTTCTCCAGCTAATATCCATCACTATTACTCTCAAAGGAACTCCTATTTGTACAGCGGCTAAACCAATACCAGGAGCGTTATACATAGTATCAAGCATGTCATCCATTAATAATTGGATATCTTTTGTTACTTCCTTCACTGGAGTTGATACCTGCTTTAAAAAAGGATCTGGAGCAGTGAGGATTTTCTTTATAGCCATAAAACTTTGATAGGCTAACTTAGTTGCAAGGTCAAGATTGAATAGAAAAATGATTGGAAAACAGTCACAACTAAATTTTCTGGCGAGCGCTCAAGGCAGCTGCAATAGTGCCTTCGTCCATGTAATCTAATTCTCCACCTACTGGAACGCCATGTCCTAAACGACTAACAACTATATCTTTTTGAGACAAAGTATCTGCAACATAATGTGCTGTAGTTTGGCCATCTACGGTTGCACTTAAAGCTAAGATCACCTCTTCCACTTCATCGCTACCCACCCTATCAATTAGCCTTTTTAAATTAAGATCCTCAGGACCTACACTATTTATTGCAGATAAATTACCGCCAAGAATATGGTACATACCATTAAATACCTCAGCTTTTTCTAGTGCCCATAGGTCGGCAATATTCTCTACTACACAAATTTGTTTTTTTGATCGTTTCTCATCATTACAAATACTACATGGGCTATGTAAATCGATGTTACCACAAACTTCACAGGTGATAATTTTTTCACTAGAAGATAGAAGTGCTTCTGCCAGAGGTATCATTAACTGTTCCTTTTTTTTTAAAAGGTGTAAAGCTGCCCTACTTGCTGACTTTGGACCAAAGCCGGGCAACTTACTTATTAATAATATCAGTTTATCAATTTCTGGATTCGAAGATCGGGATCGCATTTTAAAAAGGCAATTTCATTCCTGGGGGAAGTTTAAACCCTCCAGTTACTGAACTCATTTCATCGGCTATCTTTTTTTGTATTTTTTCTTTAGCATCATTAAATGCTGCCATAATAAGATCTTCTAATATTTCTTTTTCATTTTTATCAATGACACTGTCATCGATATTAATTGAGGTTACAACATTCTTTCCATTAATTGTAACCTTCACAATCCCACCACCAGCAACACCTTCTGCCTCAAGTGTCTCAACTTTCTGTTGCGCATCTGCCATTTTCTGCTGCAGTTCTTGGGCTTGTTTGATCATGTTGTTAAAACTATTCATGCTTCTATTCTTCTAAGTTCTCCACTTTTGTACCAGGAAAAAAGTCGACGATTTCCTTTAGTTTCGGATCCATTTCTTTGACTTCTTTAACTTTTATACTTTCTACGTTATTGACCTGATTTTCAACCAAATTGTTTAAATCACTAATCAGCTTATCGGGTTTTGGAATATCATTTAAATAAATAATTCTAATTATCAGCATTTCGAGAGCAGAAATTGGCGAAAATGAGTCTGATACCTCATCCAGTCCTTTATTTAGCATTTGCCAAAACATTGTGAGTGTTTGTAAATTAATATTATCTGCAATTTCCTTAACTTCTCTATATTCAGCTTCAGTCAGCGAGTTTTTAACGCCTTGATCAGCATTTATTTTTACCATTGAAATATCATGAATGGATGAAATTAAATCACGAACAATTACTGATGGATCAGCTCCATTATCATAAAAAGAATTAATTATTTCAATACACTTGATCGTCTCACCTGAAGTCAATAATTTTATAAAATCGATTATTTCTGTAGGATCATTTAATCCTATCATTTCTTTTACTTTATTTTCTGTTAACTCTTTATCAGAGAATGTAATTGATTGATCTAAAATTGATAATCCATCTCTAACTGAACCGTCAGCTGCGCGTGCAATAATTTTTAGTGAGCCCTGGTCAAATTGTACACCTTCCATATCGCAAATTTTTTTTAGGAAAGAAATTAAATCTTCAGGCTCAACTCGTTTAAGATCATATCTTTGACATCTGGATAAGATTGTTGTTGGAATCTTTCTCACTTCAGTCGTCGCAAAAATAAATTTTACATGCGGTGGTGGCTCTTCTAAGGTTTTAAGCAATCCATTAAAAGCTGCTGTAGATAACATATGAACTTCATCAATTATATAAACTTTATACTTGGAAGACACAGGTGAATATTGGACACCTTCAATCAATTCTCTAATGTCAGCGATACCCGTTCGTGACGCTGCATCCATTTCATATACATCGACACTTCTTGACTCAGTAATAGCAATGCAATTTTCACAAATACCACACAGCTCCTTTTCATCATTAGAGTCTATATTCATACAATTTAGTGATTTAGCAATAATTCTCGCTGTTGTTGTTTTCCCAACGCCCCTCACCCCTGTAAGCAAATAAGCATTAGCAACTCGGTCTGTTTCAATTGCTTTTTGAATTGTTTGAGACATAAGATCCTGACCAATAAGTTCACTAAACTTTAGTGGTCGATATTTAAGAGGGATTGGTAAGTTTTTTTGCTCTGACATCTTTCAATATTAATACTGTGGGAGATTAAAGTAACCCAAATATCATCGTTGCGGCTGCTTCTTTTCAGACCTGACCGGATTGGCGAATAACTTGTCTACTCAATCTCCCAAAATATTGTAGCATACGATCAATAAATGTTGTTTATTAAATGAACAAAATCATGAGTAAAATTGTATTTGCAAATAATCCTCTGGACAGAATGTCTAGCATAAGAGGTGATGAAGAGTGGCAAAAAACCTCAATGAGCAGCTCTGATGCAAGATATATTATTTTTGATTCTGGCAAGCCTCTCATTCAAGTAAGCAAAGAACCAGGAAGTAAATCCGAAATATATTTGTCTAAGTTTGAATCGGTTACGAAACACATTAAAGCGTGTCAAATTATCTTTCTCGGTGAAATGAAAAATATAAAATATTATGCTATCGACATTACTAAGGAGCGTAGTCATTTTGATATTGAAATCTTTATTGGATGTAAATTTATCGATTTAAGATCTATAGCCCAAAGTCTATCCCCAGAAGATACAGGAATTCTTGCCCAAGCCAAATCAATGGTTGAATGGAATGCTGTTAATATTTTTTGTAGTCGGTGTGAAAATTCAAAGCTCAGAACAGTTGATGCAGGATCTAAAAAGGTTTGTGATAAATGTAAAACTGAATTATTTCCTCGCGTGGATCCTGTTGTTATCATGCTACCCATTTTTAATGAAAAATGTCTATTAGGACGTCAGAAAATTTTTCCTCCAAGAATGTACTCTGCCCTCGCGGGCTTTCTTGAACCAGGAGAAACTATTGAAGACGCAGTTGTAAGGGAAGTGAAAGAAGAAGTGGGACTTAATGTGAATAGTGTTGAATATAAGTTTACACAGCCATGGCCTTTTTCTTCTCAGTTAATGATTGGCTGTTTTTCAAATGTGGATGATGACAAAACTAATCTCGATGAAGATGAGATTGAACATGCTGTGTGGTTATCACGTGAGGATGTAAATCGAATTTTTGTTGGCAAAAGCCCTGATAGAATTTGGATACCCCCCGCTATGGCTGTAGCACATCAGCTTATAGTTGAATGGTTACACAATAAATAAATTATTGGTTCCTATAAGAATGTTTTGGGTAAACCCCAAGAACCTGAAGTTTTTCAGTGTAAAATGATAATTCATCAAGAGCTCCTTTAACAGAAGAGTCATCAACATGGCCATCAAGGTCAATGTAAAACTGTGCTTTATTAAAATCACCATCGACTATAAAACTCTCGAGCTTCGTTAGATTAACGCCATTAGTCGCAAAGCCTCCAAGAGCTTTATATAATGCCGATGGTACACTTCGAACTTCAAAAATACAGCTGGTTAAATATGACAATTTTTCTTCTCTTTCCTGCTGTGCACCTTTTGACATAATAAGAAATCGTGTCGTGTTGTGTCTCATATCTTGAATATCTGACTTTAAAATCTCTAATCCATAAATTTCTGCAGCTAAGTGGGAGGCAATCGCAGAGTCCTCATTCGTACCTATTTCACTAATATGTTTAGCGGACCCAGCGGTATCAGCCATTACAATGGGGGTAAGATTTAATCTCTGAATCGCTGATTGACATTGACCAATAGCCATTGAGTGACTTCTTACAAATTTTATTTCGTCAATGGTAGTTCCTTTTTTTGCAAGGAGCTGATGCTTGACTTCCTGAAAATGTTCAGCATAAATTTTAAGATCATAATCTCCTAATAAGTAATGAATATCAGCAACTCGACCAGCGACGGAGTTTTCAACAGGTATCATTGCTAAATCTGCTTTCTCTTCTCTTACACAATTCAGCGCTGCTTCAAATGTTCTGCAGGGAACAGATTCATAATCTGTCATTGCTTCTTTACATGCTAAATGTGAATAAGCACCAAGTTCTCCCTGGTAAGATATTTTTTTCATTTCTTTAAAATTTCTTTAATTTCCTCTAAATCCTCAGGAGTATCCACTCCCACAGGCAAAAAGTCAATTAAACCAACTTTTATTTTCATGTCATTATCTAAGGCTCTTAATTGTTCAAGTTTTTCATTTTTTTCTCTTTCAGTTTGAGATAAAGAAACAAACTTTTTAAGAGACTCTTTTCTAAAAGAATAGATTCCAATGTGATGGTATAATTTGTTATGATCGTAGCTATCACTTTTCCTTGTGAAGTCTAGTCCCATAGTAGAGATTTCATTTTCTTCATAGTCACAATAGGCTTTAACAACTTGGTTTTTCCTTATTTCAGACTTATTTCTAAAAACACAGGCTAGAGTGCCTATTTCAGAGCTATCATCTTCAATTAAACTAAGCACAGTATTCAGGGCCTCTGTATTGATTGTTGGAAGATCACCTTGTAAATTAATTATAAATTCAATTCTTTGATCAAGATCAATTTTATTTAAAGCCTCATATATTCGATCAGTACCAGATATATGTTTGGTTGATGTCATGCATGCATTGCCCCCCAAGCCTTCAATTAAATTTTTAATATCTTTACTGTCCGTCGCGACAAGAACCTCACCGAGTTGAGATGAAACAGCCTTTTCCCAAACATGTTGGATCATTGGCTTACCATGAATGTCAAGCAAAGGCTTGTTTGGAAGTCTGCTGGCTTGAAGTCTTGCAGGTATAATAATTGCTGTATTATCTTGAGTAATCATAATGTTTTTATGCGACTAGAAGACGCATAATAACTTGAATAAATTAGAATAGTGTTTAATTAATAGCATATATTCTGCAAAAAAACATTATGGATTCATTCGAAATTAATAAAATCGTTGCTTGTATTTTAGTTGTAGCACTTGTGTTTATAGGATTAGCTAACTTTAGTGAAATTCTCTATCACGTTGAAAAGCCGAAGGTTGCCGCGTACCAGGTTGAAGGAGGCGATAATATTGTAATGGATGTGGCTGCAACCTCAACAGAGGCAGTTGCCCAAGCTCCAACCGAAGACCCTATTCAATTTCTTCTTGCTGGCGCTGATCTAGATAAGGGTAAAAAAGTATTCAAGAAATGCTCACAGTGCCACGTTATGGAAAAAGGCGGTGCTAATAAAATTGGTCCAGCTTTGTGGGACATTGTAAATAAAGATATTGGCTCAAAGGATGATTATAAATATTCTAGTGCTATGGCAAACTTTGAAGGTGATTGGACATATGAGCAATTAAATAGTTATTTGATTAACCCAAAAAAATATATCAAAGGGACGAAGATGTCTTTTGTTGGCCTCAAAAAAGCTAAAGACCGAGCAAATGTTATTCTTTATTTAAGAAGTTTCAGCGATAATCCTGCTCCTATTGAATAAATCAATAGTCACTTAATATATTAATTGACTGCTGCATGCAGTAAACCTTATTCTCATCTAGTATGACAAAAGAAAATGTTGGCTTATCAATTTATTTTGATAACAGAATGCTTCGCATTTTACTTTTGGGTGCTATCAGTGGTTTCCCGTGGGTAATAATTGGTAGTGCACTTTCACTTTGGTTAAAAGACTTTGAACTTTCAAGAAGTACTATTGGTTGGGCGGGATTTATATTTGGAGTTTATGCACTTAACTTTTTATGGGCTCCTTTAATTGATAGAATAAAAATTCCCATTCTAACAGATAAAATAGGTCACAGGAAATCTTGGATAATTTCTCTTCAATTTATAATCTTATGTAGTCTTATTTTTTGGAGTTTTCTCAATCCAGTAAATAATCTTGAGGTTATTATTTTCTTAGGTTTATTAATTGCAATTTCGTCAGCATCGCAGGATATAACAATTGACGCTCTAAGAATTGAACAAATATCTGCAAATGAAAAAGCATCAATGGCTGCAGGAGCTTCTATTGCAGTAGTTGGATGGTGGACAGGTTATAAAATTGGAGGAATGTTGACGTTATTTGTTGCTGATTATTTAGAAATAGTTGGATTTGCAAATTACTGGCAGCTCACTTTTATATTTCTTTGCCTGTTAATTCTTTTATTTAATGTTGGATTGCTTTTTATTCCTGAAGACACCTCTAATGAAAGACAAAAAGCACAAAGTAAGGATCAAGAAAATTTTAAAGCCGCTGGATTTTCAGCATGGTTTATAAGCACAATTATAAGTCCATTGATGAGCTTCTTTAAGAAAAACGGTATAACCATCAGCTTGTTAATCATCGGATTTATTTTCCTCTTTAAAATAGGCGAGGCTTTTCTTGGAAGAATGTCCATCATATTTTATGATGAAATGGGATTTTCAAAATCTGATATTGCGATTTATTCAAAAGGTCTTGGATGGATTACAACTATTACATTTACTCTATTGGGTGGGTGGTTTGCCATTAAATCTGGCGTTGTCAGGGCGTTGTTTCTATCTGGGATAGCAATGGCCGTAACAAACATTATGTTTAGTTTCATGGCATGGTCAGACAAATCTGAATTGTTATTTGCTGCTGCTGTTCTTCTTGATGATCTTGCTGCTGCATTTGCAACTGTTGCCTTTGTTACATTTATTTCGTTACTTGTGGATAGGACCTATACTGCAACACAGTATGCGCTTCTGGCTTCACTAGGGACTGCAGGAAGAACATTAATGGCATCTTCATCGGGTTCTCTTGTAGATTGGTTGCAGGGTGATTGGGGAACATTCTTTATAATTACCGCCTTAATGGTAATCCCCTCATTAATACTTCTTTGGTTTATCAGAAATAAATTTAGTTTCAGTTAGTCTAAGGTCTGCCCATTTTTCTTATTTTACCATTCGTTTTAAATATTCTTTTTTTTGCAGAACTTAATAACTCAATTGCAGTTTTCATATGATAAGCATTAGCGTGAATAATATATTTATTATCTATCATCATGGCTACATGACCCTTCCAAAAAATTAAATCACCTGCTTTAAGTTTCTTTTCACTCAAAATCTCTTTAGTTATAAAAATTTCTTGCATATCTGTATCTCTTGGAAAAATTTTGTTGTTAATTTGCATTAAATTTTGAACAAGTCCTGAACAATCAATACCTACAGAACTTCTTCCTCCCCATAAATAAGGGGTATTTAGATACTGATTTGCACATTTAACTACATTGAACTCAGTTTCATTAATTGCAGACAAATCACTTGTCGGACACCAACCTACTCCGTTGATTAGAGAAAACTTTCCTTTAGTTTTTTTCACTTCTAAAACCGAATTAAAGCTTAAGTGGAATAAATCTTTACTTTTAATATCAGGCTCCTTGTAAAGATATGTACGAAGAGAAGTTACTTTATGAGTAGGTTTAAATAATTTTTTTGATAGATTTGTCGAGGGTACATATCCCACATATTGATCTCTTGATGATTGAACCCAAGACCAATCCTTAGATACTTCATATGCGGTACATTCTTCTCCAAATAAAAGTTGAGTGCTTAATTTAGATTTTTTATTTGAGTACAATGGAGCAAACGAAGAGGATACTGTATATTTTTTGCCTTTAGAGAATTTTTTCCTTTTAACGATATATTTATAAGTTAATGCAGCTAAATTACTCTTGATGGGAGTTATTCGTGGGTCGAACTTCACTTTTATTTAGAGTGCAAAACCAAGATATAAAAAAACAATCGTCATGACAGCAATACCTCCGAAAATCATTGTAGCTCTAATCACAACGTCCAATTCCCTAGCAGCAAACATATGATAAACAAGTGGGCCAACTAAAGGGATGAACATCAGTACTATTGTCCAAGTTATTTTAGAGGGAATACTCCTGTATTTTCCAATATGTAAGTCAAATAAGGCTGTTGCTGTCCAAGTTGCATATAAAAAGATAGGAAGATAATAACCATAAAAATTAAAAAAGAGTGATAAGAATGGAACATCCTCTAATGGAAAAAAAGTAACTCCAGGCATTTATTTTTATCTCCTTATTGCAGGGTAAACAATTAGGGAATTAGTTCAAATAGTTTCTGGCCTCTTTAGGCAGCTCTATTTCCTCTAAAACATCTTCATATTGACTAAAAACCTCAACTGCAGGCTTAACTGAGCTCCATATTTTTAAAACAGGCAATGTTGTTTTATCGTAACCAAGGTCTATTAATTCCTCCATAATGGGCATATTGGGTTGATTGGGTGGCGTTTCTAATGTACGCCAATCACCTTGATTATAGTTTCCATCACTTGTCTGAATTACACGCGCTAGAGATGACCACATACCTGACAAATCTGCACTTAAGGGATAGAAGGAAGAGTCACAATTGTTGAGTGTTTGTAAGCCCGGTGGAATTGAAGTATTGAAATAATTATTTTCAAAACAATTACCTAAATTTGAGAGACCACTAGATGCTATATCAGCTCTTTTAGAATTTATGATCAAATTGCTTTCAACCCTGTTGCCATGAGCAGGCCAGTAATTAACATCCGCAGTGGCTGTTATAATAACGCCATAAAGGTTATGATTAGCTATAACATTATTTTTAATAATATTATTATTTCCTCCTGCTATGACAACTCCATTTCCAAGAGACAAATTGGTTGCTTGGGTTGCAGGGGCATCTATGTTGTTATTATTTTCAATAAGATTCCCAATAATAAAAGTTTCTCTCTCTGGTGGTAGAAGTTCCGAGTCTAAAGTGTTGGGAGCTAATCCACCTTTATTGTTTTTAAAAACTGAACTTATAATATACAGAGATCCGCCAGAGTTTGTTCCTGAGTAGCCTAAACCATTATTTTCAGAGGTGACATCATTAACAATTGCATCACATGGATAACATTGACCAATATAAAAACCTGCATCTGGTGAACCAGAAGCATAAGAATGATCTAAAACTCCGTCGACTGCATCAAAAGCATATACACCGTAATCCCCATTATTATATGCTGTTAAATATGAACCCCTATACCCTTTTACTGTTGCCCAATAAAAACCATTAAGTAATGCATTTCTAGCTGTTATATTTTCTATTACAACTCCATCAACGCCTGCAACTAAAATACCATTACCTCTCTCAAATTCACCATCGATGATTGTTGTATTTCTTTCCCAGCCTCTGATAGTAATTGAGGGAACGTTGACAACTACTTCTTCATAGTAAATTCCTGGCTTAATTAAAACAAGGTCGCCTGGGTTTGAAGCATTTACAGCATCTTGAATTGTTTCATATGTATCAGGCACATGCCTAACATTGCCAGTAAATCTAGAGACCACGTCTTTTTTTGAAAAATTTGTATAATCTTCATAGTTTATATCGCCTACGACAACTGATCCGACCATACCCCACTTTCCATCTGGAGATGCGTGAAATGAGCACAAATATTTATATAACCCTTCATTTTCGTAATTTATATCCAAATAATCACCCTTAGGAATTTCAGCCAGAGAGCCCCAGCTTTCATCAACAGCAATCACATTGTGCGGGTTATTACCCCAATTGTTAAATCTAACTTTACCGCCGGGATTGATACGAACAACAGGTGGTGAATATGAATTGTCAATGACTCTAACCCCTGTAAAAGCAGCAGACTGATCTTGGCTGTTATCACAAGATGTAAAGAAGATTATAGATGATATAAAAAAGAAAATAATTATGAATGTTTTTTTGAGCGTCTGTTCCATTTTAGAAACCAATCAATAATCTTCTGGCCAAACCAACCAGAGGAGCGAGAAAACCAAGATTACCACGAAACAATAAATAAATTACTCCAAAAATTATTGCAGCAATAAAAATAACTCGTAAAAATCTTCCGACTTTACCCGGCTCACTATTAACGAATGCACGTATTATGAAATACAAGGTTGCCGCACCTAATACGAAGAAAACTAAAAATTTTATCATAATTCCTGACTACTAAGCATAATAGGGAACTCTAAGAAATCAACAAATTACAAATTATTTTCGCTTTCGTACTTCTTTATTGCGTTACTTAGCTCTACTTTTTCATCACAGTTAAATACACATAATTCAGTAAGTTTATCTAAGTTTGAAAGTGCTAGGTCATATCGATCTGTTTGAAGATACAATTCTCCTTGGTAAGCTAAAATATCGTCGTGATTTGGGTCTATTTCTAATCCGGTCTTGTAATAAAGTTCTGCATCTTCATATTTGCCAATCTTTCTGCTTGCAAAACCAATCAAATTCCACCCATTAGCATTTTGAGGGTTTTCGTAAACGTAAATCTCTAAGTCTTTCAAGGCGCCTTCATAGTTTTCTTTTTTTTCAATTTCAAAGAGGATTCGCTTTAATTCACCATCATAACCTGTAGATCCACTATAACCATGGCCATCGCTGCCTGAAGCTCCTTCTGGACCACCACCTGAATTGCCGCCAGAGTTGCCGCCAGAGTTGCCGCCAGAGTTGCCGCCAGAGTTGCCGCCACCGTCATTTTTAGCAGAAACTGCGGCCATCATGCACAAGCTGACAAATATTATAAAAAAAAACTTTTTCATTCTATTTTCAAATAATTCTAATGTTATATATTTCAATATAAAAATTATGAGTGATTTAGATATATATTTGTACGGTGTTCCAATTGTACTCACGCTTATCGCTGCTGAAGTCATATATTCTTCTATTTACAAGCTCGGATATTATAAATTAAAAGATTCGCTTGCAGGATTTGGTCTTTTATTTGGTAATATTACAGTTTCACTTTTAACAAAAAGTTCTATTTTCTTTTTGTCGATTTATCTCTATCAATTTAAATTAGTCAGCATAAACGAGCTTTTTCCAACTTGGTTAGTTTGGGTTCTAACATTTTTAGTCATTGACTTCGTTTATTATTGGTATCATCGATGCTCGCATAGAGTCAGACTTTTGTGGGCTGTGCACATGAATCATCATTCGAGTGAAGAAATGAATTTCACAGTTGCATTGAGACAGGCATGGTTTGGTCCAATAACAAAGGTTCCTTTTTTTTGCAGTTATGCCTTTAATTGGATTTGATCCAATTATAACTGCTTTAGCGGGTGCAGCTTCTACTATGTATGGATTGCTAACTCACACAAAATGGATCAGTAAACTTGGAGCTCTTGAATATATTTTTATCACACCGTCTCATCACCGTGTACATCATGGGAGCAATGAAATTTATATTGATAAAAAT
>CABZLP010000002.1 GCA_902526565.1 uncultured Pelagibacteraceae bacterium
ACTGATAAAGAAAACAAAAATATTATCGCAATTTGATTTACATCTATATTGGTTGGCATTTTGTCTAAATAATAGAATTCAGATGGAAAAAGATTTAAATCAAATGTATGATTTAAAAAGTTTCTTATAGAATCAATGTTTGTAGTGAATAATATTCCGAAAATTGTTCCAAGTATTGTTCCAGACGTACCTATAATTGAACCAACAATTAAGAAAATTCTTAAAACAGAAATATCACTAGTCCCAATTGTTTTTAATACAGCAATTTCTTTTGATTTTGTTTGTACAAGTATAAATAAGCTCGTAATTACATTGAATGCAGCAATAATAATAATTAAGGATAAAACAAAGAACATTAATTCACGTTCAGTAGCTAACACCTCCCAAAAAGAACTGTTCATCTCTATCCAATCTCTAATAATATAGGTATTACCAAATACTTCAGATATTTCTTCTTTTACGACATGTAAGTCAGCAATATCACTTAGGTGCACTTCAATAGTTGAAACTAAATTTCTAGTACCTAAAAGAGACTGAATATTTGATAATGAAGTATATGCAAAATTACTATCATACTCGCTCATCCCAGAAGTAAAAATTCCAGCTACAACCATGCTTTGACTTTTTGGAATTTGACCAAAAGGTGTTGAAAGTATATTGGTTGAAATCACCTTTATAATCTCACCAGGAATAACATTTAGTGCTAATGCTAAGTCTGATCCTAATATTATACTGTTCTTTACATTAATTTCTTGATTGTTAATCATACTTTGTGAAAATGGGTAGCGTTTTATGTTTTCATCTACAAAAGATTTTAAAACAATGCCTGTAGTTCTCTCATCTGAGCTAACAAGGGCTTGAAGTGTGATATTGGGATCAATAAATTCAATTTGAGAAACATTTAGAAGCTCATTTTGATATTTAAAATATTTTTCATTTTTTTGTATAAATATATGACCGTTAAAACCGATAATTCTCTCCTTTAACTCGATATGAAAACCATTCATCACTGACATGACAATAATTAATGTTGCTACACCAATGCATATACCTAAGAAAGACAACCATGAAATAACGGATAATAGTCCGCCTTTTCTCAGAGGGACAAGATATCTAAATGCTATAAATCTTTCAAAGTAATTAAATGGCACTTTATGATAGAAATCCTCTAATGAATTCATCAATTTTATTGATATTTATAAATTCTGAATTTCCAGTCCTTCTGTTTTTATACTCAATCTCATTATCTGATTTTGATTTATTTCCAATAATAATTTGATGGGGTATGCCAATCAAGTCCATGCGGGAGAATTTGACTCCTGCATTGTCTTTCTTATCATCGTAGATAGTTTCATATTTATTAGCGATATATTTATAAATTTTTTCTGCATTACTGGAAACCACTTCATCTTTTGGAGACAGGTTTATTATTCCAAATAAGAATGGGGCAACTATGTCTGGCCATATTATGCCCTTTTCATCATGTGAAGTTTCTATTATCGCTCCTACTAATCTTGATATTCCAATTCCATATGAGCCCATGTATACAGATTTTTCCTTACCATCAAAATCGAGTACATTTGCTTTCATTAATGTTGAATATTTTGTACCAAAACTAAAGATGTGCCCAACTTCAATGCCCTTAGATTGCATTTGATTTTGTTTATCTACATTCTTGTTAAACTCAGACTCATTATATTTTTCGTCAGAAACTGAGTAATAGGATTTAAATTTTTCTACACATTTTTTTAAATCACCCTCATAGTCAATTTCATTAATTAAGTTATTTCCTTGTAATATCCTTCGATCAAAATAAATGTTGCTTTCTCCAGTCTGAGATAGAATAACAAATTCATGCGACAAATCCCCTCCAATGGGCCCAGTGTCAGCAGCCATAGGAATAGCTTTTAAGCCCAATCGTTCAAATGTTTTTAAGTAACAAACGAAAAACCTATTGTAAGAGTCTTCAGATTTCATTTCATCAATATCAAATGAATAAGCATCTTTCATCAAAAATTCTCTACCCCGCATAACTCCAAATCTTGGTCTTAATTCATCCCTAAACTTCCATTGTATGTGATAAAGTAATTGTGGAAGCTCTTTATAAGACTTTATTGAACGTCTAAAGATATCAGTTACTTGCTCTTCGTTTGTTGGGCCATAAAGCATTTGTCTATCATGACGATCGTTAATTCTTAACATCTCTTTGCCATAATCTTCGTATCGGCCACTTTCTTTCCAAATATCAGCTGGTTGTATAGTGGGCATTAAAATCTCATTTACACCCGCATTATTTTGTTCATCTTTCACTATACTTTCAATTTTTTTTAAAACTCTTAATCCAATAGGTAGCCATGAATAGATACCTGAACTGGATTGACTAATCATTCCAGATCTAAGCATCAAAGTGTGAGAAATAATTTCCGCTTCGTTAGGAACTTCTTTTAAGACAGGTAATAAATATTTAGATAACTTCATTCATATAAAAAAGCTTTAAGATAAACATCAAAAAACCATCATTATTTAGAAAAAAGTATATGATAAACCAGATAATTACTGAAACAAATGTTGTGATTAGAAATTTCTTAAATATCTGTGGATTATTGGGGGCTCCAGGATCCTCACCCTCTATTGGTATTTTTTTATTTGAATTATTGATATTAATAGGAAGTGACAAAAAGAAAATAAGCCACCATATAAGAAGAAAAATAATAATTGACCCTGTTATGCCCAATTTTAAACTTCTTCAAGCTCGATTAGTGTTCCATTGCAGCTTTTTGGATGGAGAAAGATGACAGGCTTTCCATGCGCGCCAGTCCTTGGCTTGCCAGTTCCTGTAATTGAAACTTCATGTGTATTTAGCTTTTCAATTGCTTGATTAATATCGTCAACTTCTAAACAAATATGATGCATTCCACCTTTAGGATTTTTATTTATAAAATTTTCTATAGGAGAGTCTTCACCAAGTACTTCTAATAATTCAATTTTTGTATTTCCTAAATCGATAAATACAGTAGTTACGCCGTGATCTGGCTGTTCTACTGGCTCAGATACCTTTGCTCCGAATATACTTCTGTACTGCTCCGCGGCTTCACTAATATTTGGGACAGCTATTGCTATATGGTTTAATTTTCCAATCATTCTATTAAATATGAACTATACTTATATTTGTCAAAGGTTTTTTGCGAGAGTGCTTATAAATCAGGTTTCTTGAGAGTGTTTCAAGTTTCTGGTAAATCTTTTTTTCTTTTTTTGATATATTACTTTTATCATCAAAAAATTTATAAATTTCTTCTTCAAGAATATTAATTACTTCGTCACTATCATACTCATCATCACTTAAAATGCCACTTGAAAATATAACAGGTTCTTTTTTAAGATTCATTTTCTTATCTAAAACACATGTAATATTTAATACTCCATTATAACTCATTCTTTTTCTATCTTTAATATGACTACTGTTATAATTAACTAGTCGATTCCCATCTAAATATTGTCTTCCAGATTTACATTGATCGTAGATGTATGGCGAACCTGGAGCAAGCTGTAAGATATCGCCATTAGATATTTGCATTGGAAACTGAACGCCAAGTTCTTTCGCTAGAGATGAATGCCTTTTTAAATGCCTATACTCTCCATGAACAGGTACGGATATTTTTGGATTTACATGTTCATACATATCCACCATTTCATCGAGACATGGATGTCCTGAAACATGAATATCTTCATCATATTCAGTGATTACCTCAGCGCCAAGTTCAGACAGGCGATTAAAAAGTTTAAATATTTTTTTTTCATTGCCGGGAATAATTTTAGATGAAAAAATCACACAATCATCTTGATCAATTTCAATGTGAGGGAAATCCTGATTTGATATTCTCATCATTGCGCCTCTTGGTTCCCCTTGACTACCTGTGCATAGGTAAAGAACCTCATGTTTTTTCTTTTTTACCGCTTCTTTTTCCGATAAAATTATATCTATATCTTTTAAAATTCCGTTTTGCCTAGCAACAGATATCATTCTATGCATTGATCGACCTAAAACAACGAGTGATCTCCCTGAATCTTTTGCGGCGGCTGCAATTGTTTCTAATCGTGCAACATTTGAAGCGAATGAAGTCACAAAAACTCTATTTTTTAGCTTTTTAATGACTCCTACAAGATTCTCTCTAACTGTTGACTCTGAGCCAGAACGTCCACTAGTTAATACATTCGTTGAATCGCAAACCATCGCCAATATTTCCTCACTATCTTTCTTTAATTTATTAAAATCAATAGAATCTCCTACGATAGGATTATCATCAATTTTCCAATCACCAGTGTGATAAATGGTGCCTAATTTTGTCTTAATGAATAAGGAATTTGGCTCTGGTATAGAGTGCGTTAATGTTTGTAATTTAATATCGAATGGTTTGATTTGAATTTCAGATGATAGATCGACTATATTTAATTTATCTTCAATATTTATACCTCTCTCTTCAAACTTTAATCTTATTATGGAGGCAGTGAATGCAGTTGCATATATTGGACATTTTAAATCAGGCCACAAATATGCTAGTCCACCTACATGATCTTCGTGAGCATGCGTAATGATTATACCTTGAAGATTTTCTTTTCTTTCCTTAATAAATTCATGGTCTGGTAATATCACATCAACCCCAGGAGTTGTATCGTCTCCGAAAGTAATCCCTAAATCAACAATAATCCATTTCATGTCATCTATCTCATTACCATAGCCATAGAGATTCATGTTCATACCTATTTCTCCAGTTCCACCTAATGGCAGAAAAACTAATCTGCTATTTTTACTCATATTTATTATTGCTTATTATGATCAGGCCGTTCAAAGTAAGATCATTTTCAAAGTAATTAATACAATTTAGATCTTTTGCAAATAGTTTAGATAAACCGCCTGTAGCAATGGTTTTAGCATTCATGCAGTCATTTTCCTTTTTTAATTTGTCTATCAATCCTTCTATAAGACTTATATAGCCCCAATAGATACCAGATTCCATGGCATGAATTGTGTCTTTACCTATTAGTTGGGTTGGTTTCTTAAATTCAATTTGTGGCAATAAAGCAGTACCATCTGAAAGAGATTTAATAGATAAGTTGACCCCAGGACATATTAAACCTCCTGCGTAACTACCATTCATATCAACAACATCTAAAGTTGTTGCTGTTCCAAAATCAACAATAATCAAAGGAGGCTCGTATAGTTTAACAGCAGCAATAGCATTGATTATTCTGTCATCACCAACCTCGCTAGGCTTATCTAAGGTAAAAGATATAAATTTTTTGAGATCAGATGTTCTCAGTTCAATAATTTTTAAATCATCTCTAATAGCCTTTATATACTTAGTTAATTCATATTGAGCATTTGGTACTACGCCAGATATAATAATTGATCTGCTATCAGATATAAAATTTTTCAAATCAGCTAGATTATGACTAATATTTTCTTTTTGAGCATTGCCTACTAAAGATGTTTCGATTCTCATTTGCGAAATAAGTTTACCTTCACGTACATTTCCAAATAAAATATTTGTATTACCTATATCCACTATTGTTTTTACATTAATATTCAAATGATAATTCTCCTGCGTTTAGTCTAAAATTATGATTATTAGCATTTATGATAATTTCAAAATCTTTAGATATATCAATCAAGGTTCCTTCTAAAACTCTATCATTTGTTATAAATTTTACTTTCTTATTATAATTCCAGCATTTAATTTTGTATTCATCTATAAGAAGAGCTTCTGAATTATTTATTAACTTTTCTAAATATTCACTAAGATTGGATGTCAAAGGTTTAATTAAATCCATGGCTATTACACTCTTCTTAGCTATGGAATTTAAAGATGTAGTTTTTCTTCCTTCTATCATTGGATGATGCGCAATGTTGATGCCTATTCCAATAATTGAAAAGTTTTTACTTTTGGAGAGAAAGTTATCAATTAATGTTCCTGATAATTTAGCATCAGCATAGAGAATATCATTTGGCCATTTTATTCTTAAAAGTTTATTATTAGTAATTAATTTTGAAATACATTGATGCAAAGATAATGCAACAACACATGATAAAAAAGGAAGTCTATTTAGTGGAAAGTCAATAGGTAATACTAAAGAAGCAAGTAGATTACCCTCTTGCGATACCCAATTTTTATCACCGCGCCCTTTTCCAGCAGTTTGCTTGTTGGCTATAATCCAAGTAGGAGAGACAATTTTTTCTTTTTCAATAAGCCTCTTACTTTCAAGATTTGTGCTGTCTATGACATCATAATTGATTATTTCTGAATTAGATAACATATCTATTAATAAAAAGATTTTATAGCAAATTCTGAAAATTGTATAATAGGTGCAGGGTATATAAAAAACAAAATAACTAAAAAGGAAGATGGATAGAACAGAACTTGAAGTGTAAGGATGTTTACACCATCAAACTCTTCTTTTGGTTCATCAAAATACATTATCTTTACAATACGAAGATAATAAAAAGCACTAATAACACTTGCAATGATGCCTGTTATCGCAAGAAACACCATGTTACTCTCTAAAGCTGCAACAAAAATATAAAATTTACCAAAAAAACCAGCTAATGGAGGTATACCAGCTAAAGAAAACATCATCAACGCAACTAAAATTGTTGTGAATGGATGATTTTTGTACATACCTGAAAGGTCAGATATATTCTCAAAGTACGCGTCATTCCTCTTTAAACTTAGTATTGCTGTGAATACAGCTATATTCATTACCAGGTAAATCATAAGGTAAATCAAAAGAGATCTTAGCCCTTCACTGGAAACACAAGCAACGCCAATTAACGCATAACCTATATGGCCTATTGAACTGTATGCCATTAATCTTTTAATATTAGTTTGGGCAATTGCTGCAAAAGCAGCAAGCATCATAGATGCAATTGAGATAAAAAATATTATTTGCTGCCAGTCCAAATACATTTCTCCAAAAGAATTAAATAAAAATCTTACTAATAAACCCATCGCAGCAATTTTTGGTGCAAGAGCAAAAAAAGCAGTTATAGGTGTAGGAGCGCCCTGATATACATCTGGAGTCCACATATGGAATGGAACTGCAGAAACTTTAAATGCAAGACCAGCAAGCACAAAAACTATACCTATTAAAAGGCCAAGACTGTCAGAATTATAATTTACAGCAATTAAATTGAAATTTGTATTTCCTGAAAAACCATAGATGTAGGAAATCCCAAATAATAACAAGCCCGACGAAAGAGCCCCTAATATAAAATACTTAATACCAGCCTCTGATGACAAGAGACTATTTCTATTAAGAGCGGCCAATACATAAAGACTTAGTGATTGCAACTCTAGTCCAATGAACATAGCAAGCAAATCGTTCGCGGATACCATAACCATCATTCCAAGAGTTGAAAAAAGAATTAATATGGGAAATTCATATAAATTTATATGAAGATTCTCTCTACTAGAGATAAACATTACTAATGTAACGATCGAACCTATAGAAATCATAATTTTAAATAAAGATGAAAACTCATCATTAATGTAACTATTAAAATATATTGACTGATACGGTTGATTAATAACAAGGGCAATTGCTATGAGTAATGATAAAATTGATAGATTATTAATAAGTTTGATTTTTTTTATAAATAGCCCAAGAATAAGCAACATTAGAGCAGAACAAAAAATAAATATTTCTGGTATTATGTGTAAAATATTTTCCATTGAATTAATTAAGTTTGCCGTTCACCTGACTAACGATTTTTTTTGCTGATGGCTCAATAATATCCATAACCGGCTTTGGGTATATGCCAATAAAAACCGTAAGGATAATTAACGGAACAAATATAATTATTTCTCTTCTCGTTAAATCAAACATCTCTGACAAATCATCCTTTATCAATGCGCCAAAAATCATTCTACGGTAAAGCCATAAAGAATATGTTGCTGCCAATACAACACCCGTTGTAGCAAATATAGCAAAATATGTATTTATGCTAAATATTGACATTAGTACTAAAAATTCTCCAACAAAACCACTTGTGCCTGGTAGTCCAAGACTGGCCAAAATAAAAATCATAAATGTAAATGCGTACAGTGGCATTTTATTTACCAATCCGCCATACCTAGAAATTTCCCTTGTATGCAATCGATCATAAACAACCCCAACACATAAAAATAATGCTGCAGAAACAATGCCATGACTAATCATTTGGATAATGCTTCCTTCTATTCCTTGAACAGTAAATGTAAAAATTCCAAGCGTTACAAATCCCATATGCGCAACAGAGGAATACGCTATTAACTTTTTCATATCTTCCTGAACTAGTGCGATTAATGAAGTAACGATTATAGCTACAATACTAAGTGTAAAGATGAGTGGAGCAAAAAGCTCTGAAGCTTCAGGGAAAAAGCCAATTGAGAAACGAATAAAGCCATACCCTGCCATCTTAAGTAATACCCCAGCTAAAATTACTGAGCCCGCTGTAGGCGCTTCAACGTGAGCATCAGGCAGCCAGGTATGAAATGGCCACATTGGAATTTTAACCATAAATGAGGCAAAAAAGGCAAGCCACAAAATAATCTGTTCATTTTGTGTGAAATTATAATCTAATAAGTACGAAACATCTGTTGTATAGGCTGTAATGAATATATAAATGATAGCTAATAACATAAAAACCGAACCAGCAAGTGTATATAAGAAAAATTTGAAGGTTGAGTAAACTCTTCTTTCACCACCCCAAATACCAATAATAAGAAACATGGGAATCAAACCGCCTTCAAAGAATAAATAGAATAAAACAAGATCGAGAGAACAAAAAACGCCGATCATGAAAGTTTCAAGGGCTAAAAATGAAATTAAATATTCTTTTACAGAAAATTTAATGCTGTCGTAACTAGCTAGGATGCATATTGGTACAAGCATTGTTGTGAGGACAATGAATAGAATTGAAATGCCATCAACACCTAAATGGTATGATATCCCATTTTCAATCCAAAAATAACGTTCTTCAAACTGAAAGTCTGCATCTTGCTGATTAAATGCAAATAACAGGTATAGAGAAATTAAAAAATTTAAAAAAGATATCCATAAGGCTGTATGTTTAAGATTATTTGAACTTTGATCATTATTATTTCTGATCAACGTCATGAAAAAGATTCCAAATATCGGAAGTAAAATTAAAATACTTAAAATTGGTAATTCATTCATTGATTAAAACCTAAAAATTATAAGCGTTATAATTAAAGATAAGCCAATCAAAATTGCAAATGCGTAATGATAAATAAGGCCAGATTGAATTTGTTTAGTTCTCGTGGAGATACGACTCACTAAAGAGACAAGGCCATTTGGCCCAAAACCATCAATAATATAGACATCAATTGATTTCCAGAACAGTTTACCAATTCGCATTGCAGGTTTAACAAGAAGCATGTTGTAAAGTTCATCAAAATACCACTTATTTAGTAAAAAATTGTATAAAGGTTTATTAAGTTCAGCAATATTATGAGCAATATTTGACTTACGTAAATACATCTTCCAGGCAATGATAAATCCAAAGATACCTAAAATCGCTGGAAGATAATAAATTAACAATGGTATATGATGATGGTCTTCATGATGTATTACAATGGATCCATTCCAAAATTCATCACTGTTGTAGCCTATGAAGTAACTTTTAAATATAAAACCAAAAAAGAGAGCGCCAATAGCTAAAGCCATTAGAGGTAATAACATAACTAAAGATGACTCATGGACTTTTCTGTAATCCTCCTCGGCCATTCTAGTTTTTCCATTAAAAACGAGGAACATTAAGCGCCATGAATAAAAAGAGGTCATCACGACTCCAATAGTGAGAAGAATATAAGCATAATCTGAAAAATTTGAATTTGATAGATATGCAGTTTCAATAATAGCATCCTTTGAATAGTAGCCAGACGTAAATGGAAATCCCATTAATGAAATTGTTCCGATAATCATCATAACTTGAGTGAATGGTACAAAATTACTTATTCCTCCCATTTTTCTTATATCTTGTTCTTCGTTTACTGCATGAATGACAGAACCTGCGCCAAGAAAAAGAAGCGCCTTAAAAAATGCATGGGTAAACAAATGGAACATGGCTACGCCATAAGCGCCCAATCCAGCTGCAACAAACATGTACCCAAGTTGACTACAAGTTGAGTAAGCAATTACTCTTTTAATATCGTTTTGAACAAGGCCAATAGTTGCAGCAAAAAATGCTGTACTAGCCCCGATTAAAACTACAAAATCCATTGCGATTGGTGCTAAATCAAAAAGTGGTGAGCATCTTACTACTAAAAAAACACCAGCAGTGACCATGGTCGCAGCATGAATTAACGCTGAAACAGGAGTTGGACCTTCCATCGCATCAGGCAGCCACGTGTGTAAGAAAAGTTGAGCTGATTTACCCATAGCACCAATAAATAAAAAAATACAAATTAGCGTTAGAGCATGTATTTCATATCCAATAAAACTAAATTGAGCATCTGAAAATTGAGACGCACTTTTGAATACACTTTCATATTCAATACTTCCAAAAACAATAAAAATTGTAAAAATTCCAAGTACTAATCCAAAGTCTCCAATACGATTAACTATGAATGCTTTTATAGCTGCCGCGTTTGCTGTAGGTTTCTTATACCAAAAGCCAATTAATAAATATGAAGCTAAACCAACTCCTTCCCAGCCAAAAAATAATTGTAAAAAATTATCAGCTGTAACAAGCATGATCATGGCAAATGTAAAAAGTGACAAATAGCCCATAAATCTAGGCTTACTTTCATCATGTGACATATATCCTATTGAATAAATGTGCACTAGTGCAGATACACTTGTAATAACTACTAGCATTACACTAGTAACAGTGTCTAAATATATAGACCAATCAGCAGAAAAAGATCCTGACTCAATCCATGTAAATAACTTAAAAGTAACAACACTAGGGTTTCCTATAATGGCGATGAAAATATAAAAAGAAAAAAAAGCCGCCAAAGCAATAAATATACACGTAATAGCCTCAGCTAAACGATCTATGTAGGCATTTTTTTTGAAAAAAGATAATGCGCACGCAATAAGAAATCCCAATAAGGGTAAAATTACAATGCTGTGAGCCATTATTTTATCCTTTTAAAGTATTTATTTTCTCGATCTCAATGCTGCCAGCATTTCGATTATAAATTACCAAAATAGCTAATCCAATTGCTGCTTCTGCAGCAGCAACAGTTAAAACAAACAATGAAAATATTTGACCTGTTAAATCATTTAGGAAATATGAAAATGCAATTAAATTTATATTAACTGCCAATAAAATAATTTCAATTGACATTAATATGATAATTACATTTTTTCGATTTAAGAAGATTCCAATGACACCTATTGAGAAGAGTAATGCTGACAAAATTAGAAATTGATTAAGTTCAATCATTATATATCAACACCGTCACCTGATTTGACATCAACAAGTTCAATTTTTCCTTTTCTATCAACTTGCTCTGATACAATTTGTCGTTTAACGCCTTCTCTATCTCTTAAGGTCAATACAATTGATCCAACCATAGCAACCAGTAAAATTACACCTGATAACTGAAAATATAGTACATAATTAGTATAGAGAATTGAGCCTATGGCTTCAGTATTGGATTGGTCTGAGAAATTATCCAATGGGTTAGATAATATTTGAATATTGGATAAATCTAAACGCGTGTTGATTAATACAATAACAAGTTCAGCAATAAATACTAATCCAATTAGGAGACCTATTGGCATGTATTGTAAAATATTATCTTTTTCAAGAGATGTTTTAAAATCAAGCATCATAACAACAAATAAAAATAAGACAGCTACAGCACCAACATAAACAATGATTAATATCATGGCTAAAAATTCTGCATGAAGAATAACAAATATTCCAGCAGCATTAAGAAAAGCTAAAATTAAAAATAAAACAGAATGAACAGGATTTTTGGTCGAAATCACCATTAAAGATGACAGCAGAAGAATTGCAGAAAAAAGATAAAAGGTAAGTAGCGAGATTGACATGCAATTTACCGATATTTAGCGTCAGCTTCTAAATTTTCAGCGATTACTGTTTCCCACCTATCGCCATTTTCTAAAAGTTTATCTTTAGTATAGTAAAGTTCTTTTCTAGTTTCTGTCGTGAATTCAAAATTTGGCCCCTGAACTATTGCATCAACAGGACACGACTCTTCACATAAGCCACAATAGATACATTTAACCATATCAATATCGTATCTTGTGGTTCTTCTTGTTCCATCATCTTTTGGCTCAGTTTCAATTGTAATTGCCTGAGCTGGGCATACTGCCTCACATAGTTTACATCCGATGCACCTTTCTTCTCCACTTGGATAGCGTCTTAAAGCATGTTCACCTCTAAAGCGTGGACTAAGTTTTCCTTTTTCAAAGGGATAATTAATCGTTGCTTTCTTCTTAAAAAAATATTTCTGAGCTAGTAAGTAAGCTTTAATGAAATCAATTAATAGAAATGATTTTATAAAATTTAAAAATCTCATGACATACCTGGAGCAAGTTTAAAAAAGAATAATATTGACGATGTGAGTACTACAGCAAGTAATGATAAAGGAAGGAATACTTTCCAACCTAATCGCATAAGCTGATCATATCGATATCGAGGGACAAACGCTTTAACCATAGCAAACATATAAAAAACTAGTGTTACTTTAAGAATAAACCACACAAATCCAGGTATAGCATTTAAGGGATATACATCAATGGGAGGCAACCATCCACCTAAGAAGAGAATAGTTGTCATGGCACACATTAATAAAATATTTATATATTCACCAAATAAAAATAAAACAAAAGGCATTCCCGAATATTCAGTTTGATAACCTGCTACCAGCTCTGACTCAGCTTCAGGCAAATCAAATGGAGGCCTATTCGTTTCAGCTAGCGCAGAAATGAAAAAGACTATAAACATCGGAAATAGTGGTATGAAAAACCAAATATTTTTTTGAGCAAGTACGATTTCACTCAAGTTTAATGAGCCTACGCACATTAAAACTGTTACGATCACAAAACCTATTGATACTTCATAAGATACCATTTGGGCAGCAGATCTTAACGCACCAAAAAATGGGTATTTGCTGTTTGAAGCCCAACCGGCCATCAGTATTCCATAAACTCCAAGAGAACTAATTGCAAAAATATATAATATGCCAACATTTATATTTGCTAATACGACCCCTGCTTGAACAGGGATTACAGCCCACGCAGCAATGGATAAAGCTAGGGTAATAATTGGAGCAATTAAAAAAACAGTTTTGTCGGCACTGTCAGGGAGAATAATTTCTTTAAATATAAATTTTAATCCATCTGCAGGCACTTGAAATAATCCAAATGGTCCAACTACATTAGGTCCTCTTCTTTTTTGAACAGCCGCCCATATTTTTCTATCAGCATATAAGGCTAAAACGACACCAACAAGAAGTGGTACAAAGATTAAAATACAATAAAATATTATTGTTATTAATTCAAAAAAATTTGACTGTAACACATTCATATTTAGGAAGCTTTCTCTTTAATTGAGCTTCTCATTTCTTTTCTTGCCCTACTGCATTCTGCCATCGTACTTGAGTGGCGTGAAATGGTATCTGTAACGTAAAAGTCATTTATACTTGGAATTAATTTTTTATTTTCAAAATAAATTTCTTTTGGCTTTGCGTAATAAGCCTCTTGGTTATCGTTTATGACCACAATTCCTTCAGGAGTAAAATTAGCATCATCTGCTAAACCAATCAGGTTGTTTTTATTTCTCTTTGTGTAGGCCCATTTCTTTTGGTTATACGATAAATCATCCCAAACCTTACCTAAACTTTTTGCATATTGTTCTTCGTATGGCAGAATTACGTTATTTTTCTTTTTAATGTCATTAACTACCTTGAACCCATAATGTTCGGTAAATTCTGACCAAGTTTCTGGATAATTATATTTTCTTAAATACTCTCTTTGACGATCACTGAGATCTTTCCATGGTAAATTATATATTTTATGAGCAGAGTTATTTTCAAAATCTTTAATATTCTCATTAAAAGTATCTGATTTTTTTTCTTTTGCAGTTCTTGTATCTTTAGGCGTAATTTCAATTTCATCTTTTGATTTATTTT
Organism: uncultured Pelagibacteraceae bacterium; assembly: GCA_902526565.1. GTDB lineage: Bacteria > Pseudomonadota > Alphaproteobacteria > Pelagibacterales > AG-422-B15 > CACNXQ01. Next base: position 14,169 of record CABZLP010000002.1, read on the forward strand.
CTAAAAGTTTTATATATTCACATGTTTGATCATTAAAATTTTTATTAAGATGGGGATAATCATCAAAAATTGCAGATCTTACATCTCCTTGATCAATGAAAGGCCAGTCTAAAGACATAAGTTTGCTAATTTGGTTAATTATCTTCCAGTCCTCTTTTGCATCTCCAGGGGGATAACTGGCTTTATTGGCGAATTGAGTTCTTCCTTCTGTATTGACGTAGATGCCATCTTTTTCCGTATATGCAGCAGAAGGCAAAATGATATCAGCTGCATTTGCGCCTTTGTCTCCATGGGTACCCACGTAAATAATCTTACTATTTTCAAAATGTTGGTAATTTATTTCGTCTGCACCAAATGACATTACCAGTCTAACTTTGTTGTTGTGCGCATCATCTATGATGTCGTCTAAATTTTTGTTTTTCTGGTAACATCCGACTTCTAATGATCCTGCTCTAGAGGCACTTAATTGTAGAACGTTAAACCCGTTCCATTCGTCGTTTGCCATATTAAATTTTTCAATGAAGGATTCGAGTAGAGAATAAATTTGAATTGAATCATCCCTATTTAACAAAGATTGTCCTACTATAAGCATTGGTTTTTTTGCTTCCAAAAGCTTTTTGGAGAATTCATTTTTATCGTACAAAATATCAGTTAAAATATTTACATCATTTCCTAGGTGTTCATTTTTGTATGTTAAGTCAAAATTTTCTCCAATGAGTGCTACAGGCAAATCTCTTGATATTACTTGTTTTCTAATTCGTGCATTTATAATTGGAGCTTCTTCTCTTACATTGCTGCCAACTATTAATAGGCAGTCAGTTTCATCTAAACCATTAATCTTTGAGTTGAATAAGAATTGTGACCTATGGTTGAAGGGAATCTTGCAACCGTCTTGCCGACATTCAACTGACTTTATGTTTAATGTCTCAGCTAATTTTTTTATTAAATATGCAGTTTCTAAATCAATAAAGTCACCTAATAAAAAAACAATTTCTTCTGGATTATTTGATTTTAAAAGTTCTGTAACTTTTGAAAGTGACTCATTCCAATCACTTTCTACAAACTTTTCATTATTTTTAATTAGAGGTGTGTCAATGCGTTGTGTTAATAGTCCATCGCAAGCATAGCGAGTCTTATCAGAGATCCATTCTTCATTAATGTCTTCATTTAATACTGGCAGGATCCTTTTAACTTTCCACCCATATGTATCTACTCTTATGTTTGAACCTACAGCATCCATTACATCAATGGACTCTGTTTTCTTTAGCTCCCATGGTCTTGCTTCAAATTGATAAGGTTTAGAAGTTAACGCTCCTACGGGACAGAGGTCCACAATGTTTGCAGATAATTCAGAATCGAGTGTTTGTTCGAGGTAAGTCGTTATCTCCATATTCTCGCCCCTATTAAGCGCACCCAATTGATTAACACCGGCAACCTCATCGCCAAATCGAATACATCTCGTACAATGTATACAACGGGTCATGTATGTTTTAATAAGAGGACCCATGTGCTTTTCATCAACTGATCTTTTATTTTCATTAAATCTTGAGTTTTCAGGTCCGAATGCAACTGTCTGATCTTGTAAGTCACATTCACCTCCCTGATCACAAACCGGGCAGTCAAGTGGGTGGTTTATGAGAAGAAACTCCATAACTCCTTCTCGAGCTTTTTTAACTGTTTGGGTATTTGTATGGATAGACATGCCTTCATTTATTGGCATTGCACAGGATGCAACCGGTTTTGGAGCGCCTTCAACGTCTACAAGGCACATCCGACAATTACCAGCTATAGACAATCGATCATGATAACAAAATCTGGGTATTTCAAGGCCAGCTTCCTCACAGGCCTGAAGGATTGTTACTCCCTCTTGAACATCATTTTCTATACCATTTATTTTGACCTTAACCATTATGCAGCTCGGATTTTAGTTAAACTTTCTTCTATTTCTTCTCTAAAGTGCCTGAACAAACCTTGAATTGGCCATGCCGCTGCATCACCAAGAGCGCAAATCGTGTGTCCTTCAATTTGTTTGGTAACATCAAGTAATTTATCGATATCAGTAGAAGTTGCATTTCCTTCTCCAATTTTTTCCATCATTCTCCAAAGCCACCCAGTGCCTTCACGACATGGAGTGCATTGACCGCAACTTTCATGTTTATAAAAATGAGATAATTTTGATATGGCCTTTACCAGATCAGTACTTTTATCCATAACAATAACAGCTGCAGTTCCTAGCCCACTTTTAACTTCTGCAAGAGAGTCAAAGTCCATTAAAACACTATCACATATATTTCTTGGTATTAGTGGAACTGAAGATCCTCCAGGTATAATAGCTTTTAAATTATCCCATCCTCCCATAACTCCACCAGCATGTTTTTCTATCAATTCACGAAGAGGTATGCCCATTTCTTCTTCAATATTACATGGGTTGTTAACGTGTCCTGAAATGCAAAAAACCTTTGTCCCTGTATTTTTCTTTCTACCAAATGAAGAAAACCACTCTCCTCCTCTTCTTAGTATTGTAGGGACTACAGCAATAGTCTCAACATTATTGACAGTTGTTGGGGCTCCATACAGGCCCTTATTCGCAGGGAATGGTGGTTTAAGTCGAGGGAATCCTTTTTTACCCTCAAGACTCTCAAGAAGCGCCGTCTCCTCTCCACATATATAGGCGCCTGCTCCTCGGTGAAGATATACATCAAAATCCCAACCAGACTTAGCAGCATTCTTCCCAACCAGACCTGCTTCGTAAGCCTCATCAATTGCATTCTGAAGAACAACAGCTTCATTAAAATATTCACCTCTTATGTAAATATAACAAGTATGTGCGTTCATGGCGAAAGAAGCCAGCAGACATCCCTCGATAAGCTTATGGGGTTCATTTCTTATCATATCACGGTCTTTACAAGTCCCTGGTTCGGACTCATCAGCATTAACAACAAGATAGTTGTTCAGAGCAGGGTCTTTAGGCATGAAAGACCATTTCAATCCTGTCGGAAAACCAGCACCGCCGCGCCCTCTTAACTCAGATTTTTTCATTTCATCAATGATCCAATCGCGTCCTTTTTTTATGAGTGTTTTCGTATTGTCCCAATCACCTCTTTTTTTAGCACTCTTTAAACTGTATGCATCATCTCCAAAGAGATTTGTAAATATTTTATCCTTTTCTTTTAACATTATGAAACCGCCTTCGAACTAGTTCGACCATTTTGTGATCCAACTTTAATTTCTTTGCCATCCATTAATGACTGCAGTATATTTTTTGTTGTGTCGTATGTTAGATCTTCGTAATAATCATCATTAATTTGTACTAAAGGAGCGTTTACGCATGCACCCAGACACTCAACTTGCATCCAAGAAAAAAGGCCATCTTTTGATAGAGTATTTTGATCAGGTGAAATCATTTCTTTACATGCTTTAGCAACTTGGTCTGATCCTCTAAGCCAACATGGTGTTGTTCCACATACTTGAACTAAATATTTGCCGTTGTACTTTGTGTAATACATTGAGTAAAAAGTAACAACTTCCCAGGCCTTGATAAAAGGTATTTCTATAAAGTTAGCCACATACTCTACGACATCTCTGCTCAACCAATTATCATTTTGTCTTTGGGCTAAATCTAATAATGGCATTATTGCGCTTTGTTTTCTATCTGTGGGATATTTAGCGAGTATCTTTTCTGCTTCCCGTTCATTTGTTTCGTTGAAAGAAAAATTGTCATTAAGATTGATCATCTATCCACCTCTCCAAAGACAATAGCAATAGATCCAAGTATTGCTGGTACGTCTGCTAGCAAGTGTCCTTTTGATAATAGATCAAAAGCTTGAAGGTGTGCAAACCCAGGAGCCCTAATTTTACATCTATAAGGCCGACTGGTTCCATCGGCTATGAGATAAACTCCAAACTCACCTTTTGGCGCCTCAACAGCAGAATATATTTCACCTTCTGGCACATGAAAACCCTCTGTAAAAAATTTAAAATGATGAATAATAGATTCCATTGAATTCTTCATATCCATTCTTTTTGGGGCTGCAATTTTAGAGTCTCTGTTTATAACTTCACCATTTGGCATTTTATCGAGACACTGAAGCATAATCTTAATGCTTTCCCTCATCTCATCAATTTGACATAAATAACGATCGTAACAGTCGCCGTTTGATCCAACTGGTATTTTGAAATCAAGTTTATCGTAACAATCGTAAGGTTGAGATTTCCTTAAATCCCATGGAACACCACATGCTCTTAAAACAAATCCACTAAATCCTCTATCAACAGCATCTTCTTTGGATACCTTTCCTATATTCACATTTCTTTGCTTGAATATTCTATTTTCAGTCAACAAACTTTCAATATCATCAAGTGCTTTTGGGAAGTTATTACAAAAATCAAAGATCTTATCAGTTAAGCCATCTGGTAGATCTTGATGAACCCCACCTGCTCTGAAATATGCAGCATGAAATCTTGAACCAGAAACTTCCTCATAAAAATCGAGTAATTTTTCTCTTTCATCAAAACCCCATGTAATTGGTGTCATTGCGCCAACATCCATGGCTGTTGTAGTTACATTTAAAAGATGACTAAGTAATCGACCAATTTCAGAAAATAAAACTCTTATATATTGCCCTCTTTCAGGAACCTCAACATCAAGCAACTTTTCAATTGCTAATGCAAAAGCATGTTCTTGGTTCATCGGCGCTACGTAATCCAGCCGGTCAAAATACGGCAACGCTTGTAAATAGGTTTTGTGTTCAATTAATTTCTCAGTACCGCGATGCAATAATCCTATATGTGGATCAGCTCTTTCTACAATTTCGCCATCAAGATCTAAAATTAGTCTCAAGACACCGTGCGCAGCGGGATGCACCGGTCCAAAATTTACAGTAACTGTTTTACTACTACTCATTATTGTTCTTTTCTTCTTTCAAATAACTTGTTCTCTCCCAGGGACTCTGAATGTCAAAACTTCTGAAATCTTGTTGTAAATTTACTGGCTCATGAATTATTTTTTTATCAATTTCGTCATATCTAATTTCAACATTACCACTAAGTGGAAAATCCTTTCTTAATGGATATCCCTCAAAACCGTAATCTGTAAGAATTCTTCTTAAGTCAGGATGATCCTTAAATTGGATGCCATACATATCAAATGCTTCGCGTTCAAACCAATTTGCAGCAGGAAAGATAGTTGTAATACTGGGGATAGATTCATCTTCACCAATAATTATTTTTATTCTTAAACGACTATTATGCTTAAAACTTAAGAAGTGATAGATAACCTCAAATCTTTTTTGTCGATCAGGGAAATCAACTCCAGCAATATCAGTAATCTGCCTAAATTCACAAGCTTCATCATTTTTTATAAAATCAACTACATCTAAAATTTGATTAGTGGAAATGGATATTTGTAGTTGATTGAAATCATCCGAAATTTCAATGGGGTTACATTTCTTTTTTATAGCTTCTTTAGCTACTTCAATGCTCTTTGACATTATCTTTTTATATTACCCTCGCGCCTAATTTTCTTTTGAAGTTGTAGAAGTCCGTATAACAATCCCTCTGCAGTTGGTGGGCATCCAGGTACATAAACATCCACTGGAATAATTCGATCACACCCTCTTACAACGGAATAAGAATAATGATAATAACCACCACCATTTGCACAACTTCCCATTGAAATAACGTACCTAGGTTCAGGCATTTGGTCATATGCTTTTCGTAATGCCGATGCCATTTTATTCGTTAGCGTTCCAGCAACTATTAAAACATCTGCATGTCTCGGTGATGCTCTTGGTGCAGCTCCAAATCTCTCTACATCATAACGAGGTGTTCCAACATGCATCATTTCTACTGCACAGCAGGCTAGGCCAAACGTCATCCAATGAAGTGAGCCTGTTCTTGCCCAATTTATAAGATTGTTAATGCTTGTTACAACAAAGCCTTTATCTGCGTAGAGTTCTTTTAGCCTTTCTAATTCAGGACTTGTTTCTTGAATGTCAGTATTTATTGCCATTCCAACGCACCCTTTTTCCACTCATAAATAAATCCAATTGTAAGAACCCCAAGAAAAATCATCATCGAGATAAAACCAAATAATCCAAGACTTCCGAAAGTTACTGCCCATGGAAAAAGAAATGCAACTTCAAGATCAAATATGATGAATAACAGTGTTACCAGATAAAAACGAACGTCGAACTTCATTCTGGAATCTCCAAATTGTTCAAAGCCACATTCATAAGCTGAGTTTTTTTCCGAGTCAGGATTACTTACTGCTGCTAAATAATTAGCAAGCACAAAGAGGCAGCTAATCGCAAGCGCTACGAAGATAAATATCAAAATAGGCATATATTCACTAAGTGAGTAATTCATATCTATTTATTGAGTCGTGTTAGTATCATGAGGAAATATATATTTTAATCTCCTAAATTCAAGCGAATCATAGCTAAATTAAGCTTTCCTTCCGTTAGCGATTGTTATATCTTCAAAAACTGTACTTTTTATGATGCGGCGTATTGCCCTAATGTTCATATATATAGGCATTTCTTTACTGTTTAATAAAAAATGACTGATTTTAGCGAAATACTTACCAATCATTGGAGACTTAAGTCAATCAATATTCTTACTTTTTATCAATTATTTCAAATAAATTACAAATCTAATTGGTTTTTTTTATCAATCCCAAAAAACAATAGTTTAAGTTAAAATCACAATTATAATTAACTTATGTTTTCTCTATTAGCTGAAAATCTTAATTTCGGGGAAGGACCTAGGTGGCATAATAATAAATTATGGTTTTCAGACTTTTACCAACATTCAGTAATGACGTTGGATCTTTCTGGCAAAATTGAAAAAATAGTTGAAATCCCTAACCAACCTTCTGGGTTAGGATGGTTGCCTAATGGGGACTTGCTTATTGTTTCAATGCTAGATCGAAAAATAATGAAATACAGCAACAATGAACTCTCACTTCACTCAGACTTATCTGAGTTAACGCCATTCAGATGTAATGACATGGTAGTGGATAAAGATGGAGATGCTTATGTTGGAAACTTTGGCTCTTTGCATCATGCAAGAGATGTAAAACCAACGTGTCTTATTCATGTTGATCCACAAGGCAATGCAAAAGTTGCTGCAAAAAAATTAGATTTTCCAAATGGAACTGTAATTACTCCTGATGGGAAGAAAATGATTATTGGAGAGACCTATGCAGGAAGACTCACATCATTTGATATTGGCCTAGATAAACGCCTGAGTAATAGAAAAGTCTGGGCTAAAATGATGCCTACCTGGTACTACATTGGAGTGAGATTTGCTTTAGCAACTATTTATAAGCTATTAAATTTGCAGGTTAAAGAGGGTTCCATTACACCTTTTCCAGTACCTGATGGCATATGCCTTGATGAAGACAATGGAGTGTGGGTTGCTTCCCCTACCACATCTGAAGTTATAAGGTTTGAGGAAGGTGGAGTAATTACAGATAGATTAGCTACCCCTGACAGAGCTTATGCATGCATGCTTGGTGGGGATGATGGAAAAACATTATTTGTCATTACTGGTAAATCATCGATTCCTGAAGAAGCTCAAAGTGAGAAGAATGGTAAAATTTATACGACTCTCGTAAAGTTTGCACGCGCTGGCTATCCATAGTGTCTAATTATATCTTATACGGTAGATCAGAAACAGGCTCTGATGTTGTTGAGTATTTATTCCACGAATTTAATATTGATTATAATTTTATTCATGTGGATGAAATAAATGTAAAAACAAATCAAGAAATTCTTAAGCATAACCCCTTGGGTCGGGTGCCAATGATTAAATTATCTAATGGTCAATATATGATCGAAAGTATGAATATAGTTTACCATTTAGTAAATAAATGTGGACGGCTTGCCCCAAAATCAAATTCAATTGAACGTGATAAATTTAATCAATTCATGTCTTTTTTATCGTCATCTGTCTATCCAATAATTCTATTAATATACCACCCAGATCACTATACATCTAAAAATAGTGAGTCTGACTTAATACGTAAAGCTGAAGAAATTATAAATACCTATCTTAAATTTATTGATGCAAGTATGAATAAATATCTATGTGGAAATTATATCACTGCTGCAGATTACTATTTATACATGCTTCTTGCTTGGTTAGATGAAGATGGATATTTGAATGGCTATAAAAAAATAAATAGTTTTTTCAACAAAATGTCTAAGAATCATACAATACTAGCTGTGAAGAGGTTACAAAGTGAGAGAGAGAAAAAGTAGACGGTTTTTTATTGTTTATGGGCATTACGACGATAACTCGTTCAATGCTGCCATTAAAAATACATTTATTGAAAGCGCTGAAAAGGCAGGACATAGCGTTGATATAGTCGACCTTTATAAAGACAAATTTGACCCTGTTTATGCAGGCGGTAATCCAGGGCCAGATGTTCTTGACCACAGAAGTCGAATTGATGCAAGTGATACCATCGTTCTTATTGCACCAATTTGGAATTTTAGAATGCCAGCAATTCTAGAAGGTTGGATTGATAAGGTATTAGCTCCACCATGGGCATTTACCTTTAAACAACTGGTTGGTAATTATGGATATCCTCAAGGCAATCTGGGTGACAAGAAAGCAATTATTTTTTGTACATATGGATCACCAAGATTGGCGATAACGACTTTCTTTTTAAATCTGCCGATAAGGCGTCTAAAAAGAGGAGTTTTTCATATCTGTGGCATTAAAAATATACTCTATAAACGATATTTTGCTGTCCCTTTTGTATCAGAAAAGATAAGAAAGAAATTTCTCAAAGACGTTCAAGATACGGCAACATTATTTCAATAGACTTGCTTTTTAATAATAATGAAACTATTTAATTAGTATGAATTTTATAAAAAAAATATGGTCCTCTATAATGGATCCAAATGTTAATCCGCTCAGCAATATTACTAATCTAAAAGTTAGACATATGGTTATGCAAATACTCGCATTTATGTGGAGTGGTGTGTTTTCTTTATACATAGTTGACAGTATTTTTGTCTTTGGAATAACCTCTATTGCTCACGTACTTTTTATTGCTGCAATCTTCATTACTGCTTTTGTTTTCAATACAGCAAAAAACAGACCTCAAATTTACGATTTAAAGTCCTTTAGAGGAAAAGATGGCGAGCATGATTAGATATGATGCGCATTGCAAGCTTACTGCCTAGTGCTAGTGAAATAGTTTGTGATATTGGTCTAAAAGATCATCTCGTTGCCATTAGTCATGAATGCAACTACCCCGAAAGCTTAAAAGAACTTAGTGTAATTACCCATTCTTCAATTCGTTCAAATCAGGATCAACGCGAAATTGACACACAGGTTAGAAAAAAGGTTCATAGCAAACTGCCTTTGTATGAAATTAATACTCAATTACTCAATGAATTAAAACCTGACGTTATAATAACCCAAGGTCTCTGTGATGTATGCGCAATTTCAAGTAGTGAGATAGAGGTAGTTCTTAAAGGTACTCTGTGCACTTTGCCGTCATCAACTCAAATCATTTCATTAAATGGAAAATCGTTTAAAGAAATATGCTCAGAAATTCTCAAGCTAGGAGAACAATTAGATGCAGTAAAGAAAGCGAAACAACATGTTGATAAGGCTATAGCGAGAAGGGATGAACTGGATAGCTTGCCAAAATACTCTCGTAAAATTCTATCACTTGAATGGATTGATCCCTATTTTTCTGCAGGACACTGGGTACCTGAACAAATTGAAATTGCCGGTTTTCGTTCTGCTATAGGTCAAAAAGGTGAGCATTCACGAGTAATCAGTATCGAAGAGATAATTGAATCAGATCCAGATGATATAGCAGTAATCTGTTGTGGATATAAATTGCATGAAAATAAATCTTTTGCTGAAAAATTAAAAAATAACAAAGAAATTAATTTCTTAAGGCCATTTAAGACAAACAATATATATTCATTTGACTCAGATGCTTATTTCAGTCGTCCTACTACTAGACTTATTGAGGGTGCTCGGCAACTTAGGAATGCTGTATTAAGTTAAAAAATAGATTTAATCAAAAATTAATCTTAAAAAGTAAAATATTAGATATATATTTTATCAGATAGTCCTATGATTAATATAATCGATGCCACTAGAGTAAATGCGTCGATCATAAGATCAGTTACTGAGTTCTTTGCGCCTGTTTCTGTATCAATGCCTTTGAGAAAAAAAATAGTATCATATATAGATAAAATTAAACCTAGTAAGAATATTAGATTATAATAAGCCCACGCACCTTCAGGTCCACTTGGTCTAAATATTAAATAAATACCTATAAGAAAAAATGGTGTTATAAATGCGCCTAATACTCGAATAATATAAATACTGCTTTTATCCATATTAAACTCTTTAGCCATACCGTCTGGCGCAAAAAGAGCTCTAAAAGAAAAAACTCCAAATAATGCCGTCATCAATAAATGCAGAATAAGAAGGTAAATACTATTAAAATTTTCGATCACCCTATAAGCATAATACTAGAAGCAAATAAAAGCAAATAAGCAATTTGTATGCGGTGGAGGTGACGGGACTCGAACACGTGTCCTTCTATTGATTGAATATAAAAAAATAATGAAAAATAAATTTATTTTTTTGATTCTTCTATCATCATAATGATATTTTCGTGAATCATTGTTGCTGTATCTGAGCCCAAAGATACTACCTCTCCATAAGTTTCTTCACTTTCTCCATAAATCCATGGAGCTTCTTCATCCCACTCACTTTTTGGGATGATGTAACCAATAGAATCATTTGCTAAGTTCACCATCAAGTTCAATTTGTCTGGAAATTGACTTCGTAAATGCGGAACTTCTTGGGGCGCTATTACATAATCAGCGCCTTTAGGGTTTTCAATACCTCCAATAGCAATTTCTGGAAAAAGCTCTCCAGGAATTCCAGTAATAGATGCATCACCTATTTGTATGAATGCTACCTCACTTAGATAACGCATGAATGGTGGCCTCAGACTAAATTTAGTATCGGCGTCAATCACACCAAGCAAAGTGCCAAATGAGAGCATCAAGTTTTCTATGCCTAATTCTATTTCTAGTGATTGGACACTTAATGATGGCTTTGGAGAAGTCTTAAAATCACCTGCTTGAAAAGCATCTATGACACTATTTGCCAGGCTATAACCATATGCGCGAGCTTTAGAATGACTCGGCTTAGTGATCATTTTTTTTATAACAGGATCATAAATTGGATCTGTTGGCCCTGACGTCATCAAGCCTCCTATATTTCCTGTAAGCCATAATGTGGTTCCGCCAAGTCCAGGTTTAATTAGCTTGTCATCATAATAAATTCCATTACTGACACCTCTTCTTAAGTAGCCCGCAACATCAGAAGTTATGTCTAAATTTTTATCCCATACAAGCTCAACATGAATTCCAAAATTGATCAAAGAGCCAATTATTGAGCCGTCAGGGCGATTGAATAAAATTGCCCTAATATCGTCGTCTATTACGATAGGTTTTCGTTTATCTTTAATGGGGGTAAGTGGATTAGTTGGAATTAAAGCTAAACTCATTTCTGCGGTCTCTAAGTTATCAATAGCCATTCCTAATGTGCTGATAAAATCTTTTTTAAGCCGCTTCATATAGTCATCGTTGACACCGCTTTTTAAAAAACTTGGACCCCAAAGACCTTGAGTATCCGGACCTTCATGGTTGTGTGTTGCATGCACCATAATGTAATCTAGATCCCACTCGGCAGGAACATCCTCACGGACACTGAGAACAAATTTTCGCAGTAACCCTATTATATCTGCGCTTATGATACCTATCCGCGTCTGACCATCATCTATTACAACGGCTACAGACATCAAATCATCTTTAATGCTTTGGGCGGCTCGTTTATTTTGAAAACCTGCCATCCATACCGCATCAAATTTGCCATTACCATTTATATCAGTCCACTTATCAATATTTGGATCAAATTGAGCATCATTATTTATATCTTCCCATTCATCAATTAGATTAGGGGTGATCGGCATCTTAGCAAAGCCAACTTTAAATTCGCTTGCATGAAGTTGAGCAGTCAAAACTATGCCAAACATAATAAGGGCACAAAGAATATTTTTTATATAGCGGCAGTAAATCATTTCTGTTGACGTCTTGTTGACGAAAATTAATCAAACTGAGCAGGATTCAATCATGCTCAGTAGTACAAGTTTAGCATAATAGTCTTACTATTTGCCAAACATGATTCATTTTTCGTGGATGATAAAGCTTTCATTTAAAACTATTTTTCGTGTGGCGGGAGTGACGGGACTCGAACCCGCGACCTCCTGCGTGACAGGCAGGCGCTCTAACCAACTGAGCTACACCCCCACAAAAAGTGGTGGGCGATGACAGGTTCGAACTGCCGACATTCACGGTGTAAACGTGACGCTCTTCCAGCTGAGCTAATCGCCCGGAATGACTGTTATATATCTATTTTATATAAGGTAAAATGTAATTTATTAAAAAAATCCGACCATACAAAAACAATGTACGATCGGATTTTAAAATAATTTCGCAATTGGGTGAAATTTACATTCCTCCGCCAGCGTTATTAACAGCCTCTTTCAAACCTTTACCAGCTGTAAATTTAGGTCTGGTTGATTGAGGTATTTGAATGACCTCATTGGTACGTGGATTTCGCCCCTGAGAAGCCTTTCTTATTGAAGTTTTGAATGTGCCAAAGCCTACCAATCTTACTTCGCCTCTTGCTTTTAGAACGTCTGTAATTTGGTCAAAAACGGCATTAACTGCCTTTTCTGAGTCTGATTTCTGCATACCAGTAACTTCAGCAACTTTTCCTATTAAGTCTTGTTTGTTCATAATCCCCACCTTTTCTAGGAGTTATTGATTCGTAATATAACTATGAGATCTGAAGTACTTTACATAGTCAAGAAAAAGCCCTGAAAAACTGGTAAAAATCAATTATTCGTGTTCAAGAAATTAGAATTAGTATCTTAATCAATGAGTTATTGGATTATCTGCATCTTGCTCACCCTCATCGTCCTTTATCTCACTGGAAGATTTAGGGGATTCGTCTTCATTCCACTCAATTGGAAGAAGAGGCTTAGTTAAGGCAATTTTTAATACCTCATCAACATTGTCAACAAAGATCAGCTCAAGGCCATTTTTAACATTATCAGGAATGTCAGCCATATCTTTTTCATTTTCTTTTGGAATGATTACTGTTTTTGTGCCAGCTCTAAGTGCCGCTAATAATTTCTCTTTAAGCCCACCTATGCCGAGAGCTTTTCCACGTAAAGTTACCTCACCAGTCATTGCAATATCATTTCTTACAGGGATACCAGTTAAAACAGAAACAATTGAAGTTACCATGCCAAGGCCCGCTGATGGTCCATCTTTCGGAATGGCCCCTTCAGGAACATGTATATGTATATCTCGTTGAGGAAATATAGTTGGCTTGATTCCAAACTCTATGCATCTTGAGCGAACATAAGACTTGGCTGCCTGTATTGACTCTTTCATGACGTCGCCCAACTTTCCAGTTATAGTCATTCTACCCTTGCCCGGCATAATAACAGACTCAATTGGCAGTATATCACCGCCTACCTCTGTCCAGGCAAGTCCTGTCACAATCCCAACTTGATCATCATTGTCAATTTCACCGTATTTAAACTTTCTGACGCCAGCAAAGTCATTCAAATTATTTTCATCAATTATAATTGATGCGACATCACCTGATACGATTTTCTTAACAGTTTTACGGGCAAGATTTGAAAGCTCTCTTTCAAGGCTCCTTACTCCAGCTTCACGGGTATAATACCTAATTAAACCTAATATTGCTGAGTCATCTAAGATCAATTCATCCTTATTTAGGCCATGTTTTTCTAACATCTGAGGCGCAAGGTGTTGCTTAACGATTTCTAGTTTTTCATCTTCTGTGTAACCTGCAATTCTAATAATTTCCATTCTGTCTAATAATGCAGGCGGCATTCTCAATGTATTCGCAGTTGTAATAAACATTGTATCAGACAAGTCATAATCAACCTCAAGGTAATGATCGTTGAAGGAGTTATTTTGTTCTGGATCTAGCACTTCAAGCAAGGCTGAAGAAGGATCGCCTCGATAATCTGCCCCGAGCTTATCAATCTCATCTAATAAAAACAACGGATTAGATGAACCTGCTTTTTTCATCATCTGTAAAACTTTGCCAGGTAGAGATCCAATATAAGTCCTTCTGTGACCTCTAATTTCTGCTTCATCACGAACGCCACCAAGCGACATTCGTACAAATTTTCTTCCTGTAGAGCGTGCAATAGATTTACCTAATGATGTCTTTCCAACACCAGGAGCTCCCACTAGACACAAAATTGGCCCCTTCATTTTTTTTATTCTTTGCTGAACAGCCAGATACTCAAGAATTCTTTCTTTTACTTTTTCTAGTCCATAATGATCTTCATTAAGGACTTTCTCAGCAAAATTAATATCTTTTTTAACTTTTGTCTTCTTGTTCCAGGGTATGGATAAAATCCAATCAAGATAATTACGTATCACGCTTGACTCAGCAGACATAGGACTCATCGACTTTAATTTTTTCATCTCAGTGTAACACTTTTCACGCGCTTCTTTAGATAGTTTTGTTGATACAATTTTTTCCTCATATTCCTGAACATCATCTTTGCCGTCTTCGCCCTCACCAAGTTCTTTCTGTATAGCTTTCATTTGCTCATTAAGATAATATTCTCGTTGTGTTTTCTCCATTTGATTTTTAACACGACCTCTGATCTTTTTTTCTACTTGCATCACATCCAGCTCAGCTTGAATAAAATTCATGATTTTGTCAAAACGATCTGATAAATCTATAGCTTCTAATATTTCTTGTTTATCAGAAAGCTTGATCGATAAGTGAGAAGCAATTGTGTCACTTAACTTGGACAAATCATCGATTTCATTTATTGTTCCAATTACTTCAGGGGGAATTTTCTTATTCAAACTCACATATTTATCAAATGAGTCGGTAATTGATTTCGATTGCGCTCTTATTTTTTTGTCAGATGTATCAATATTTTCATCAATTAAATCAATATTTGACTCAAGATAAGTCTCCTTATCAGAAAACATGTTAATGGAGGCACGTTGAATTCCCTCAACTAAAACCTTAACTGTACCATCGGGTAACTTCAACAACTGCAATACATTTGCTACTGTTCCGAAATCAAACAAATCATCTTTTTTAGGATCATCTACTGATGCTTTTTTTTGCGTAATTAGCATTATACGCTTATCGCCAACCATTACCTTTTCAAGTGCTTTAACAGATTTATCCCTACCAACAAAAAGAGGGACAACCATGTGCGGGAATACTACAATATCTCTCAGAGGTAATACTGGAATGTTATTTTCGGCCATAAGTGAATCGTTTTAGTTATAATTAATAAGAAGTTTAAAGTACTCGCTAGTAAAGTTAATTGTTAGGGACACTAATATTAAATGTGCATAAAAAAATGATTTTCAAGAAGGTAGGTGTTTTGGTTAGCTAAGCGCTTGTTTCAGAAGACTTTTTAGTGTCAGAATATATATATAATGGCCTTGCTCTACCCTCCGCAACCTCAGCGTTTATCACCACTTCCTCGACTCCTTCAAGAGATGGAAGCTCAAACATTGTATCCAACAAAATATTTTCAAGAATTGACCTTAACCCCCTTGCTCCAGTTTTTCTATCAATTGCTTTCTTTGCAATCACGATTAAAGCATCTTTTGATAAAATTAGCTTAACGTCTTCCATTCCAAATAATGTTTGATACTGTTTAACAAGTGCATTTTTAGGTTCTTGAAGAATTTTCATGAGAGACTCTTCATCAAGATCTGTTAATGTTGTAACAATTGGCAATCTTCCCACAAACTCTGGTATTAGACCATAATTTAACAAGTCTTCTGGCTCTAAGTCCAAAAGGCTATTGCCTCCAGACTTTTCTTCATATTTTTTCACGTTAGCTTGGAAGCCAATGCCAGAACCTTTAGATCTTTTATTGATCAATTTATCAAGACCTGAGAACGCTCCTCCACAGATAAAAAGTATATTTGTCGTATCAACTTGAAGGAATTCCTGCTGGGGATGTTTTCTTCCACCTTGAGGTGGTACACTTGCAACAGTGCCTTCCATTATTTTTAAAAGAGCTTGCTGAACGCCTTCACCAGAAACATCTCTTGTAATTGAGGGGTTTTCAGATTTTCGACTGACCTTGTCAATTTCATCAATGTATACAATACCTCTTTGCGCTCTTTCTACATTATAATCTGAGGCTTGAAGAAGTTTTAAAATTATATTTTCTACATCTTCCCCCACATATCCTGCCTCAGTAAGAGTAGTGGCGTCAGCCATTGTAAAAGGAACATCTAAAATTCGAGCCAAAGTTTGAGCTAATAGAGTCTTCCCACATCCAGTTGGACCAATTAATAAAATATTTGACTTTGAAAGTTCTACCTCTGATTTAAAGCTTGAATGCTCTATTCTTTTGTAATGATTGTGTACTGCAACCGAAAGATTGTACTTTGCATCTTTTTGACCGATTACAAATTCGTCGAGTGTCTCACAAATTTCTTTTGGAGTTGGTATTCGACTAGATGACTTAGCTTTTGTCTCTTTATTTTCTTCCTGAATAATATCGTTACATAGTTCAACGCACTCATCACAAATAAATACTGTTGGACCTGCAATCAACTTTTTAACTTCATGCTGACTTTTGCCGCAAAAAGAGCAATAAAGTGTATTCTTACTTTTATTATCGTTATTATTTTCAACCATATTATCTATATTTTCGAATCAATATTTTACTAAGAAACCATTATTGGAGCCAAAAAACAATTAAATTAGGCCAATTTAATAAAAAAATTGTTTATAAACAGTTAATTAAGGACTCTATTTGAGGCTATTTCTCAATTTTTGGAACTATGCGTTTTTCTTGAATACTGTCAATTATGCCAAATTTTTGGGCTTCTGTAGGTGACATAAAGTTATCTCTCTCAAGCGCTTCTTCGATCGTGTCAACAGATTGGCCTGTGTGCTTTGAGTAAATTTTATTGAGATTAGATTTTTGCGCTAAAACTTCTTTTGCATGTATTTCTATATCTGTAGCTTGACCTTGAAAACCAGCCGAAGGCTGGTGAACCATAATTCTGCTATTTGGTAGTGCAAATCTTTTATCTTTTTCACCTGCAGCAAGCAAAAATGATCCCATTGAAGCAGCTTGCCCAAAACAAAGAGTTGAGACTGGCGATTGAATAAATTGCATTGTATCATAAATTGCCAAACCATCGCTTACAACGCCCCCAGGAGAATTTATGTATAAGGATATTTCTTTCTCAGGATTTTCTGACTCTAAAAATAAAAGCTGAGCAGAGACTAACGATGCCACGCTATCATTAACAGGGCCAACTAAAAAGATAATTCGTTCCTTGAGAAGTCTAGAGTAAATATCAAAAGCCCTTTCGCCTCTACCAGTTTGCTCTACCACCATAGGTACAAGCTGACTAAATGTTTTATTACTATCCATTTTATTATCTTGATTTCTTCTTAACTGATTTCTTTTTAGCAACCTTCTTTTTTGGAGGCGACTTTACTACCTCGTTGACGTTATTGTAAAGCTTAATAAAAGAGTCAACATCGACTTCTTTCTTTTTCAATTTAACCTTAGATAAAATAAAGTCTACAATTTTGTTTTCATATAAAGGTGCTTGTAATTGCATTGAAGCTTCTTGATTATTTCTATAATAATCAATAACTTTCTGCTCTTGCCCCTTAAAGTTGCTCGCATACTCAAATAAAGCTTTATTCATTTCTTCAGGAGTTACAGATATTTTATTTACCTTGCCTATTTCCTGTAAGATTAGACCCATTTCAATTCTATTTTTTGCATCTTCCTTCAATTTTTTTTCAGTTTCAGACGACAGCTTATTATCTTTTATTTCCTTTTGGTGATCAATTGAAGAAGGATTTTGCGATTGAAGGTGATTAGCTGATAAATTATTAAATTCAGCATCAATCAAATCTTCTGGTAATAGAAAATCATGAATTTTTTGAAGTTTCTCAAATAAATTTTTCTTGTCTAAGTTTTTAGTTAAGTCGCTGTACTCCGTTTTCATCTGTGTTTCTACTTTAGACTTTAAATCCTCTAAATTTTCGGCGCCCATTGATTTTGCCAATGCATCATCAACTTTAGACTCCTCCGGTGAACTTACTTTTTTTATTTCACACTGGAATACCGCACTAGCATTCTGAAGTTCCTTAGCGTTATAATCAGCAGGAAATTTAACTTTGACATTTTTTTTGTCACCTTTCTTGCATCCAACTAATCCATCTTCTAGATCTTTTATATATCTTCCTGAGCCTAAAACTATTGTTTGATTTTCTGCCTTACCGCCGTCAAAATTTTTTCCATCAATTGTGCCTTCGTAATCAAGTAAGATAGAATCTTCTTTTTTCGACTTATAATCCTCTGGTTTTTCTTTGTAAGTTCTTTGAGATTTTGCAATCATTTCTATTCGTTTATCGATTTCTTTTTTGTCAAGCTTTACATTAGTCGATTCAATTTGAATTTTATCAAAGTCTGCAATCTCTATTTCAGGAAATAGTTCAAATTCAATTTTGAAAACTTTATCATTATCTGGCTTATTATCTTTTTCATTTTTAAAATCAACCTTTGGTTGCGATACTGGTCTATGTTTATTTTCTTGAATAATTTTTGAGACATTTTCATTAATTACTGCATTGAGCACCTCTGCATTTATTGCTTCACCATGTTTTTGCATGATAATATTGTTTGGAACCTTTCCTGGTCTAAATCCGTCAACCTTAATAGTCTTTTTTATCTCCTCAATTTTTGCATTGAGACTTTTATTGAATATATCTGCTGCAACAGTGAATTCGTATCCTCTTTTAAGTCCTTTATTAAATGTTTCTTTATAATTCATATTCATTTTTTGGTGCGGATAGAGGGACTCGAACCCCCATGAGTTACCTCACTGGTACCTAAAACCAGCGTGTCTACCAATTCCACCATATCCGCGATTAATAGAAAATGCAAAATAGACTATTTTTTAGATGTTTACAGTAAAAATTTAAACTAGCTAAGGTTTTGGTTTAAGTGGTTTTTCTTCAAGGATTGTCCTCAGAGTGTCCTCAGAATATAGAGTCTAATTACACATGTAGGATCCGTCAGAAGTATATCTGCAAAAATTCCTGCCCACTTTCATTTTGTTATCTTTAAAGCTAAATTTAGTTCCATTTTTACACTTTGGATTTCCAATAAAGCATTGCGTGCGTTCATTGCCCGCTCGACACGTAAAATAAAGATCATGTGTGCGTCTACAATTCATTCTTTTATCCTCAAAAGATAAACTTTTAGATGTAAATTGATTTGAAGAACTAGAAGTGTTTGATCCATAGCCAAGCAAACTTAAGCCAAGATTAGTTAAGTTATCTATCGATCTTTGTCTTATTTCCTCTTTTCTTTCTATATCTTTCAGCTTCGCAAATAACTCAAGTCTTTCTTTTGTGTTCTTGCTCTTTTGTGCAATTCTGTAATTAGATTCCAGTACCTCAATACATTGAATAATTCTATCCTCTTTCATATTTTCTGCAGAAAAGTTCTTACAATATGTCCCTTCAGCTCTGTTACCTTCAATTTGTAAGTATCTTTCTAAAAATAGTTTATGCCTATTATCCAATCTTCTTAGGCAATCTTTACTAGATGAATAATTTATTAATAAAATTTTACAGGCGGAGTCTTTGTTATTAAAAGCGATTACATTGTTTGGAATAAAACTAAGTGCATAGTTTTTAAAATCTTCATTAGCAAAAGAAAATCCGATTATTATGAATAACCCAATTAAAACGTATGGTATTAACTTTTTTACTAAATTGTAAATAGCAATTATTAATTTTCTAAGAACATACTCTATGACAAAAAAAAGATAAATTAAAACTGAGAATTCCAATAGATAAATCAAAAAAAAGCTTAATTTAGCAGGAGCTATGTTCGTGCTGATAATGACTAGTGAAATTATTAAGCCTGAGATAATAGAAAATTTAATTTTCCAACTTAATTTTCCTAAAAAATTGTAAATTTGTTTCATATACGTCATACAAAAACATATAATATTAATTTCTCATTGTCTCTATGTTGTCCTCAGAGTGTCCTCAGGTATGGAAATTGCTATTAAATATAAGCTATAACTATTTGAAATGACTCTATTTGTGATGAGAACCCTCACTGGTACCTAAAACCAGCGTGTCTACCAATTCCACCATATCCGCGATTAATAGAAAATTCAAAATAGACTACTTTAGAAATGTTTACAGTAAAGTATTCAAATTTAATGCTATAGTTTTCTGGATAGTCATGAAAAAAAGTATCGTATTTTTGGATAGTTCAACTTTCCCATCAAATGTCTTATTTCCTAAAATAAATTTTAATCATACTTGGAAAAACTATGAATTTACAAGGAAAACAGAAGTTAAAAAAAGAATTAAAAAAGCAAATATAATTGTTACAAATAAAATAAAATTAAACAAATCTAATTTAAAATCGGCGAAAGCCTTAGAACTAATTGCTATAACCGCAACTGGGACAAATATAATTGACTTAGATTATTGTAAGGCGAACAATATTTCAGTTTGCAATCTGCGCAATTATGCTTCTGTGTCTGTAGCTGAACACGTTTTAACACTCATGCTTACCTTGTCTAAAAACATTAAAGGCCTAGAGAAGGATATTAAAAATAAAATTTGGCAAAAAAGAAAAGCATTTGCATTACTTAGTAGAGAGATAAATGACTTAAACGGTAAATCATTAGGGATTATTGGCAAAGGGTCTATAGGCTTAAAAGTTGGAAAATTAGCAAAAGCTTTTGGAATGAAAATTAAATTTTTTTCAGTTAGAAAATACAAAAAAACTGAATTTAAAAAGTTTATTTCATCGCTTGATTATATTTCGATAAATTGTCCATTAAATCGCAATACGGAAAACCTAATTACAATTAAAGAACTAAAGCTTATGAAGAAAAACTTAATTTTAATAAACACCGCCAGAGGTGGTATTGTAAATGAAGTCGATTTAACAAAAGCATTAAAGAGAAAGATCATTGCAGGTGCAGGAATAGACGTAACAACAACAGAGCCTCCTAACTCATCACACGCTTACTATAGCGTTTTAAATAAATCTAATTTTATTTGGACGCCTCATACTGCATGGGCGTCACAGGAAACACTTCAAGATGCAATTAATCAATTAATAGAAAATATAAATTCATTCTATAAAGGTAAAAAAAGAAACATTATTTAATCTTTCTTAATTCCAGCACATTTTTTTGAACAGTACACAACTCGATCCCAGTTCAATCTCCATTTTTTTCTCCAGCTAAAAGGTCTATTGCATACAGGACATATTTTAGATGGTAAGTTTTCTTTTTTCATGATCTAATTATTAAATAGTATGAAATTATTTCAAGTCCATACAGGTTTCTATGATCCTAATATTTCAGACGGTTTTTATGAAGGTCATACCAATTTTTTTGTTTGTGCAAAAGATGAAAAAGATGCTCGAAAAAAAGTGAAAGAAAAAAAAGAATATAAAAATTTCAAAATGCACATTGATGGCATTCAAGAAATAACTACAGTAGACAACTATCGAGTGAAGTTAACTAAGTTTTAAGCCTTAGCACACTTACCGTTCATAAAAGTTCTATAAATCTCATCAACTTCTTCATCAGTTAGAGTAGTTCTATTGAACATTCTATAAATAATGTAGCACTTCTGATCAACGGCTATGCTCTCACTTGATATTCCTTGCAGAATAGAGTTAGCTGATAAAGTATTGTTAAACATTGCGATTCCTTTATCGTTAACTGAGTCAAATACAATAAACCTCTCATTGTTATTTGTTTTATTCCATGGTTTCCACTCAGTAGACATATCATATGGGACATTATTCGGATCTCCATCGTAAGCAAAATTTACCCAATACTGTCCCATTTTTGTTGAAAGGTCCAAATCGGTAGCCCGATTGTTTTCATTGTACATTATGTCATTTATCGCATCAGAGCTTTCGCCTAATAAACCATCAGATTTAAAAATAAACGCCAACTCCATTCCATGTGCTGCACCTAGTAGATTAGGCAGATCAACACCTAAATAAACATTTTGTTCATCCCAATCAAATCGATAAGCATATACATTTGATTTTTTGTAATTTGATGTAAAGTCTGATGGTAGATCTACAGCTCCATATTTCCATGATTCTGCCATGTATTTAGCGTAGATATCATAATACTTTGGATCTTTAGGTTTTACATATAAATCAAGATATTCCGATATTGAACTTAAGAAGGATAATGGCCTATTGACATATTCATCGTTCATAAACATAAATAGTTTATCTTCATCTCGTGTTGAACCAAATATCATAGGTTTGTCATACATGTCACCATCTCTATAAGCTCCATAGATTCCCTTATTTGGAATTATTACTCCATCAGGTATTACATTCGGAACATCAATTAATCCCGCCGCATCAGGTCTTGGTCTATAATATGATATAATGTCCTTCGCATCGGCAGATCTTAAAAGGTCAACAGAAAGCATCTGATTGCTCATGAAATTTGAAATTTGCTCATCAGATATTGACGCGTTCTTTGATTTAATCAAGTGTCTTAATAAACTTTTTGATCCCGCTCTTTCATTATTTTCTGCATAATCTAAAGAGTCTGAGCCAAGATAGCCGCTTTGAGAAATACCTCTTTGAAACAAGTCTTTACTTAAAGGTGAAGTCATAAGTGAAATTACATTTCTTGCTCCAGCAGACTCACCAAAAATGGTAATGTTATTTGGGTCGCCATTAAAATCTGAAATATTCTCATTAACCCACTCAAGCGATTTTATGATATCGAGAGTTCCAAAATTTGCGCTTTGATCAAGTTCATTATCTGAGTCTTTATTTAAATCACTGTAAGCAAACCATCCAAAGGGACCTAATCTATAGTTTGTTGTGACTAAGATTACATCATGTTCCATTATGAAATCACCAGAAGTATATAAGTTTGAAGCTGAATAACCCCAAGTATTTCCACCTCCGTGTATCCAAAACATTACTGGCAATTTTTTTTTACTGTTGTATGCCTTTTCTGAAAGATAAATATTTAAATAAAGACAGTCCTCAGATCCAATTATCGAACCTTCCTCAATACCGTCCATTGAATCATAAAAATTACTTACTTGCATACATCTATTGGGCAATGTTTTAGCTTCAAAAGTATTAGGGAGTTGATCCAATTCTCTTGGAGCCTTCCATCTTAAATCACCTATTGGAGGCTTTGCAAAAGGAATTCCTACAAACGAAATTGTTTTTTTATCTCCTTTTTCTTTTTTTATTGAACCGATAAATTCTGTATTTTTTACTTTAAAGGCGTACGAGACCTCTGCATGCAATGAGCCGACTTGCAGAAATATAAAAGAGACTAAGGCTATAATTATTTTATTTACTATCATTAGCTTGCGAATGGAGTTTTTTAATCATCAAAGGAATGTTGTCAATAAGATCTTCAGCAATAAGTCCAGGACCTATCATTTCCCCAAGTTTTGAGTGTATATATGCACCAGCACAAGTTGCATCAAATGCCTTCATTTTATTTTCTCCAACGAGAGAAGCAATGATTCCGGCAAGAACGTCGCCTGATCCTGCTGTCGCCAAATATGGAGCTTCGCTAGAGTTTATTACAACATTGCCGTCAGGGCTGGCTATAACTGTATCTGCACCTTTTAATAAAACTATACTTCCAGCTAACTTTGCTGCTTCAATGCATCTAAGAACTTTATCTTTTATTGATGCGATATCTTCACCGAATAATCTTTTAAATTCACCCTCATGAGGCGTGAGTATTGTATGCGGATAGGTATCTATGAATAATTCTTCTGGATTTTTTTCAAAACATGTAATTGCGTCTGCATCAATAACACAATGATTCACAAAAGCTAATGCCATTAAAGTTCTAGCTTTTGTTTCATCATTTACACCATTTCCAGGTCCTATGAGCACGCTTGAGACCCTTTTATCTTTCAAGAGCTTTTGAAAATCATTTTTTTCTTTAATTACGGATAACAACTCTACTGAGATTTGCGGTTCTAATATTTCCGCTGTTTCCTCATCACAGACCATAGTTACTGCTCCTGCTCCAACTCTCAAAGCAGACCGACCGGCTAATCGAGCTGCTCCAGTTTGATATTTTGGACCAGTATTAATAACCAACATTCCTCTTGAATACTTATGGTCACTTGATAAGGGAAAAGGAAATTGATTAATCCATAGAGACGGTTCATTTTTTTTTATTTTAGGCATAATTTCTTTTATTACATTTCTTGATATACCTATATCTTCTACTACTATTTCTCCACAGTACTTTCTTCCAGGCAATAAATAATGACATAGTTTTTTATTAAAAAAAGTTATGGTTCTTTTACTTTTGAATGCAGATCCATGAATTTCCCCCGTGTCACTATTTACGCCAGTTGGTACATCAATGGAATACACATCTAAATCAGAGGAATTAATTCTATCTATAAGTTCGTTTATTTCATCTGATAGATTCCTGGAAAGGCCTATACCAAATAATGCATCTACGACATATTTATAATCAGATAAATCACTTGGTTTATTTTTAAATATCAGTTTATCTAATTTATTTTTATAAAACTGATTATCTTTGGATGGGATTTTTCCAAATTCTAAAGATACGACTTCCACTGCAACACCCAGATTTGATAGGAGTCTGGCAACTACGTATCCATCTCCACCATTATTGCCAGGCCCGCAAATGAATAAAACTTTGCCTTTATGATCAAGCGGAAGATTTTTAAGAACAGCCTCACCAGCTTTATGCATCAAACTTTGACTGGAAATGCCATTTTTAATAGTAAGTTGATCAGCTGCTGACATCTGGTCGCTTGTAAATATATATTCAGTCATACTTTAAGAAAAATATATAAGTTAATGAATCTCATAAATAATCGCAATCCATTTCACGTGCAGTCTTGTTGATCTTTGTCATTCTGGCATATGATCAATATGTATATAATCTATCATTAATTTTAATTTCCTTCTGGAAATTAATAATATAAAACAATCTGGTTAAAATACACCAATGAAAAAAATTGAAGCGATTATAAAACCCTTCAAAATTGATGAGGTTAAAGAAGCCCTTGAAAAGGTTGGAGTTCGTGGAGTTACAATGACTGAAGCCAAAGGCTTAGGTAGGCAACGTGGTTTTACAGAGGTTAATACTGGTGTTGAGTATGGAGATTTCCTTCCAAAAATTAAGTTAGAAATAATTTTACAAGATGATCTAGTTGATACAGCTGTAGAGGCCATAAGAGCGGCTGCTAACACCAATAGAATTGGAGACGGTAAAATTTTTGTATCAAATATAGATACTGTTCTTAGAATTAGAACTGGCGAAACTGGTTCTGATGCATTGTAAAATCAAACATAGAAAGGAAAATTAATATGTCAGACATAAAAACTTATGAATATATATGGTTGGATGGTTATAAGCCTGAACCATTCATGAGAAGCAAGGTCAAAGCAACAACTGAAACAGCAGCACCAGACTGGTCGTTCGATGGTTCATCGACGCAACAGGCAGAAGGTGGAAGTTCGGATTGTTTACTTCTTCCAGTTCAAACATATACAAATCCAAATGGACATGATTTGGTAATGACTCAGGTGCAAGCAGCAGATCACACAACTCACCCTTCGAACTTCAGAGCAGCAGCAGCCGATGTTGTAACTGATGAATGGTGGTTCGGTTTTGAACAAGAGTTCTTTTTTACAGACCCTAAAACAGGTGAACCACTTGGATGGGAAGATGGCACACCAAGAGAACAAGGAGAATACTATTGTGGAGTTGGTGCTGGAAATGTTGTTGGAAGAAAAATTTCTGATGCACATTTAAATGCGTGTAATGACCTAGGGATTACTTTAACAGGTACTAACGCGGAAGTGGCGCTTGGACAATGGGAGTATCAATGTTTTGGTAAAGGTATTAAAGCAGCTGATGATTTATGGGTAAGTCGTTACCTTTTATTCAAAATCGCTGAAGAACATGGTGTGGGAGTGAATATACATCCAAAGCCAAAAACAGGTGACTGGAATGGTTCAGGTATGCATACCAATTTCTCAAATGAACAGATGCGTACTGGCGGATCAGAAGAATTATTTTCCTCTATGTGCGATAAATTAGGCAAGGTCCATGAAGAAGGAATTGCTGCCTATGGATCTGATAATGATATGAGACTCACAGGTCTGCATGAAACTCAGAGCATTGACCAATTTTCATATGGCGTGAGTGACAGAGGGGCAAGCATCAGAATTCCTGTTTACACCGTTGAGCATAATTGGAATGGATACTTAGAAGACAGAAGACCGGCTTCTAACGCAGATCCCTACAAAATACTTGCTCATATTGTTGGGACATTAACCAAGTAGTCATTAACTAACTAGACATTAGCTCAGTAAATGTGTTAACTCATTTACTGGCTAAATGTATTGGGGATTATTTAAATGACAACGGTTAATGATGCTTTAAAGAAAATCAAAGATGGCGGTGTAAAGTACTTGGACCTTAGGTTTACAGACCTGAGGGGTAAACTTCAACATTTGACGATGGATTGCTCTGTTGTAGATGAAAGCCTATTAAACGAGGGTGTTTTTTTTGATGGGTCTTCAATAGCGGGTTGGAAAGCTATTAATGAGTCTGACATGGTGCTCAGGCCCGACTTATCAACCACAGTGATGGATCCATTCACAGCTCAACCTACAATGATGGTATTCTGTGATATCCTTGATGCCGTAACCAAAGAATATTACGAAAGAGACCCGAGAAGCACTGCAAGAAAAGCCGAGGAATTTGTAAAAAGCATTGGCGTTGGTGATACTGTATATATTGGGCCAGAGGCTGAATTTTTTGTGTTTGATGATGTTAAATTTCAAGTTGATATGAATAAATCAATGTTTGAAATTGATAGCACTGAAGGGCCTTATAATTCTGGAAAGAATTATGAAAGTGGCAATTTGGCTCATCGACCAGGTGTAAAAGGAGGTTACTTTCCTGTTCCTCCAGTAGATAGTGCTCAAGACATAAGAACGGAGTTTCTAGAAGAGTTAAAAAATTTAGGATTAAAAATGGAGAAACATCACCACGAGGTTGCTCCCAGTCAACATGAATTAGGTCTTTTGTTTGATACCTTGTTGAAACAAGGTGATGCAATGCAACTGTATAAGTACGGTGTTCATATGGTTGCAAATGCTTTTGGTAAAACTGCAACCTTTATGCCGAAACCTGTTAAAGGTGATAATGGTACAGGCATGCATACACACCAATCTATTTGGAAAAATGGAGAGCCTCTATTTGCAGGAGATAAATATGCGGGCCTATCAGATATGGCTTTAAACTATATTGGTGGAATTATAAAGCATGGTAAAGCGCTCAATGCTTTTACAAATGCAAGCACAAACAGTTACAAAAGATTGATACCGGGTTTTGAAGCTCCCGTAATACTAGTTTACTCTGCAAGAAACAGATCTGCATCATGCAGAATACCTGTATCCAATAGTCCTAAAGGCAAAAGAGTAGAGGTAAGATTTCCTGATCCTTCAGCAAATCCATATTTAGCTTTTTCTGCAATGCTGATGGCTGGACTTGATGGAATAAAAAATAAAATTGATCCAGGAAAAGCAGCAGATGAGAATCTCTATGAACTTTCAGATGCTGAAGTGAAAAAATTACCAACTGTATGTGGATCTCTAAGAGAAGCTCTAGACAGCGTTGATGGAGATAGAGGATTTTTAACTGAAGGCGGCGTATTCACTGATGATCAAATTGATGGATATATCGACCTAAAAATGGAAGAAGTATACGACCTGGAACATTCCCCTCACCCAATTGAGTTTAAAAACTATTTTAGCGTTTGATTTATTACGTAATGATTGAAATTTCCTTAAATAACGCTAATTTATTACTAGTTATAGGAATAAAAAAATGGAATTAACTACAGAACATGAGGAATTAAAAAGATCTGCACTTAGGTTTATTGAAGAAGAAATAAATCCGCATGTAGATGAATGGGAAGAGAACGAGATATTTCCTGCGCACGAACTTTTCAAGAAACTTGGCAATCAAGGATTTCTTGGCGTCACAAAACCTGAAAAATATGGCGGCGCTGGCCTAGATTATTCATACGGCGCTGTTTTAAATGAAGCCATGGCCCATATAAAATGCGGTGGCGTTCCAATGGCAATAGGTGTGCAAACTGACATGTCGACACCCGCTCTTGCAAGGTTTGGCAGTGAGGAAGTTTGTGACCAATTTCTAAAGCCTTCAATTTCTGGTGACTTTGTATCTTGTCTAGGAGTGTCGGAGCCAAGCGCTGGTTCAGATGTTGCAGCAATCAAGACGCATGCCATAAAAGATGGCGATGATTATATTATCAACGGGTCCAAAATGTGGATTACGAATGGTACTCAGGCTGACTGGATGTGCATGCTCGCTAATACTGATAACGTAGCAAAAAATAAACACTTGAATAAATCTTTAATTTGCGTACCTCTTAAAGAAAATGGAAAACGGGCTAAGGGAGTAACCATAAATAGAAAATTAAAAAAAATGGGTATGCACTCATCTGATACAGCAGAAATATTTTTTGAGGATGTTAGGGTTCCTCAAAGCTATTTAGTAGGAGAAGAAGGTAAAGGGTTTGTGTATCAAATGATGCAATTTCAAGAAGAAAGATTATACGCCGCCATAGCAAACTACACGTCATGCGAACTCGCCATTAATCAAACAATTGATTACACAAGACAAAGAAAAACTTTTGGCAAACCAATACTCGACAACCAAGTTGTTCACTTTAAATTATCTGAACTCATGACAGAAGTTGAAGCTCTTAAAGCTTTAACCTGGAAAGGTATAGATATACACGTCAACGGTGGCGATTGTACGAAACTTGCTTCTATGTCAAAATTAAAATCTACCCGACTTGCACGAAAGGTAAATGACGAATGTCTTCAGTTTTGGGGAGGAATGGGCTTTATGGATGAAACCCCTATCTCTCGAGCATACAGGGATGGTCGTCTTGGATCAATCGGAGGTGGTTCCGATGAAGTAATGCTTGGAATTATTTCAAAGTATTTAGATATATTGCCAGGAAAAAACTAATTACATTCTCGCTACGCCAAATGTGTTTGGCTTTAATTCTCTTTTATCTCCATCACTAATAATGTTTAAACATTCGCCCAATATTTTTCTTGTATCTCTTGGATCAATTATTCCATCATCCCAGAGTCTAGCTGAACAAAAAATAGCCTCGCCCTCCTCACGGTATTGATCAATTATTTTTTTCTTCATACCTTCTAACATTTCAAGATTTTTTCCGTAAATTTTTTTAGGATCCATTCCTTTTTTTTCAGCACCCTCCATAGCGACCTGAGCCATAGTTCTTGCAGCTTGCTCACCACCCATTACACTCATTTTTGCATTTGGCCATGAAAACAAAAATCTTGGATCATAAGACCTTCCAGCCATCCCATATTCACCTGCACCAAAAGATGCCCCTATTCTTAGAGTTATTTTTGGAACCGTACAATTTGTAACTGCCTGTATCATTTTTGATCCGTGTCTAATCATTCCTTTTGCTTCTTCCTTAGTACCCACCATAAAACCAGTAATATTTTGCAAAAAGATAAGTGGGGTATTTGACTGAGAGCAAATCTGAATGAATTGAGTTGCTTTGTTTGCACTTTCTGAAAATATAGGACCATTATTTGCAAGTATGCCAACTTTATAGCCATGGATGCTAGCATGACCCGTAATTAGAGTTTTACCCCATCCCTCCTTGAACTCTAGAAATTCAGATCCATCAGTAATTCTAGCTATT
The DNA here is from genome assembly GCA_902526565.1 of uncultured Pelagibacteraceae bacterium. Taxonomy (GTDB): domain Bacteria; phylum Pseudomonadota; class Alphaproteobacteria; order Pelagibacterales; family AG-422-B15; genus CACNXQ01. Next base: position 44,142 of record CABZLP010000002.1, read on the forward strand.
ACTTCTCGACAATCATAAGGTGACTTATAGTCAACCGGGACAACTCCTGTTAGCTCATCAGGCGAATAAATTGGTTCTTTGTAATCATTCTTTTGCGAGGTCTCAAAATCATTATCCCAACCAATATTTTTCATAACGTCACGGGCTATCTCAATTGCGTGAGCATCGTCTTTAGCCATATACTCTGCCAGGCCAGACACTGCATAATGCAAATCTGCTCCACCAATTTCTTCATCGGTTGCTACTTCACCCAATGATGCTCTAAGTAGAGGTGGGCCCGCAAGAAATATCTTAGATCTCTCTTTAACAACTATTATGTAATCAGATAATCCAGTTTGGTATGCACCACCGGCAGTCGACGATCCATGTACAACACCTATCGTTGGGATTCCCATAGCAGACATTTTTGCTAAATTTGCAAAACTTCTTCCACCTTTAATAAACATATCCGTTTGACGGAGCAAATTGGCACCTGCGCTCTCAATTAATTGAATAAAAGGCAATTTGTTTTCAAAAATCATCTGTGCACCTCTTAGTCCTTTTTCAACGCCCATTGCTGAACTGCTTCCCCCTTTGATGCCTGCATCTGATACACCAATCATGCATCTTACTCCTGACACGTAACCTATGCCTCCAATGCCATTGCCCCAGCCAATGCTCTTTTCTCCGTCATCATCACCAATCTTGTACCCAGCTAAAGTTGACAGTGGAAGCCAAAAGCTCCCCGGATCGAGAAGCTTTTTAAGTCTATCTCGTGGTAATAGTTGGCCTCTTTTTTCGAACTTTTCTCTTGATCTGGCTGAGTTATCAGCAATTTTTTTTTCTAAAGTTCTGACTTCTTCTATTAATTTTGCATGATCCTGCTGGTTCTTCTTGAAAGATTTTGAATTGATCATGATTTTTGATTCAATGACTGGCATGGTAAATCTCTAATATTTTCATGTTGTTAGACTAATAAAATATTACACAAAGTAAAGAATCTTGTTTAGTAATAGAACTATTAATGAGAAAAAAAAATATAAAGAAAAAGTCACGCAAAAAAGGAAAGCTAAAAAATAAAATAGTTAGTAAACCAGGCAAAAGTTATACAGCAAAGGATATTGAGGTCCTTGAGGGGTTAGAACCGGTCAGAAAAAGGCCGGGCATGTATATTGGTGGTACTGACATTTTAGCAATGCATCACCTAGTAAGTGAGGTACTTGACAACTCAATGGATGAAGTAGTAGCTGGTCACGCAAATAAAGTAGAAATAAAGCTAAAAAATAACTCAACTATTGAAATATCCGATAATGGTAGAGGCATTCCAGTTGACAAGCATCCTAAATTCAAAATACCAGCTGCTGAAGTCATCATGACTACACTTCATTCAGGAGGAAAATTTTCTAATAATAGCTATAAAACATCCGGCGGATTGCATGGTGTTGGAATTTCAGTAGTTAATGCTCTTTCGAAAAAATTAACACTTGAAATTGCGAGAGATAAAAAATATTTCTTGCAGGTTTACCAACAAGGTAATCCTAAAACGAAATTAAAATCTTTCTCAAAAGGCTCATTGAAAAAAGGTACAAGAATAGCTTTTTCTCCAGATACTGAAATCTTTGGTGATGACGCCTATTTCGATTCTTCGATTATTTATAATATGGCCAAAGCAAAAGCTTACTTAATACCAGATGTTGAGATTCATTGGTCTTGTGATAAATCTGTTTCAAAAAAGAATATTCCCATTAAGGACAAACTGCACTATTCAGATGGGATAAAGGATTATCTTTGTAGTCTGTGTTCATCACAAGATCCAATCTTTGACGACCCCTTTTATTTTAGCACAAAAATTAGTGACGAAGATGGAAAGATAGAAGGAATTATTAATTGGTTTGATGCTATAGAACCAATAAACGAGTCATACTGTAACACAATAAAAACTCCTATGGGAGGTACGCATGAAAGTGGTTTCAAAGCAGGTGTATTCAAGGCATTTAAAGAATTTTCAAAATTAAAGTACGAAAAAAAATCATCTCAAATAAATCAAGAAGACTTATTTGGATCTTCAGCTTCTATTCTATCTGTATTTCTCGAAAATCCAGAATTTCAAGGACAGACGAAAGAAAAACTATCAAGTATTGAACCGGGAAGAAAGATAGAAAGCAAAGTTAAAATATTGTTTGAACAATGGCTTACCTCAAAAACTAAATCTGCTGAGGAGTTATTTCTATATGCTTTTAATAGATCTCAATTACGACTTCAAGACAGATCAAATCAAATAATTGATAAAAATATAAAAAGAAAAAAAACAACACTACCAGGGAAGCTGGCGGATTGTTCCATAGATGGAAACAAAGGCACAGAAATATTTTTAGTAGAAGGAGACTCAGCTGGAGGCTCAGCTAAACAAGCAAGAGACCGCAAAACTCAAGCGATTTTACCATTGAGAGGAAAAATATTGAATGTAGTGAGTGCGGGTAGAGAAAAAATTAATGCCAATCAAGAAATTATTGATTTAGTGCAAGCCATTGGCTGCAAGAGAGGTGAAAAATTTAATTCAAAAGATATCAGGTATGAGAAAATAATTATCATGACAGATGCTGATGTTGATGGAGCACATATATCAACATTGCTAATGGCATTTTTTTATAAGGAGTTTCCAAGACTTATAGATGAAGGTCATTTATATCTATCAGTACCCCCTCTTTATCGGATTACCAAAGGATCAAAAATTTTATATGCAGTAAATGATAAACATAAAGACGAGATAATTAAGAAAGAATTTAAAGGTAGTGAAGTTACTATTAATAGATTTAAAGGGCTTGGTGAAATGATGCCAGCTCAATTAAAGGAAACAACGATGTCACCCGATAATAGAACATTACTAAAGGTACAAATTGCATCAAAAGATAAAAAGAGCTCACTCAAATCTGTAGACGCTCTAATGGGAAAGAAACCCGAACTTAGATTTAAATTTATTGTTGAAAATTCAAAAAAAATTTCTGCAGAAAGTATACTTTAAGTTAATCTTTTGATATTTTTTTCTGTTGCTTCTGTAAACGGTGCAGAAATCATTTTACCTGCATCTAAAATATTCTGACCCTTTAAGACAGATCTCTTGTGACTAAAATTTTTAAATCCATCGTGTCCGTGATATGCGCCCATGCCGCTAGGCCCAACTCCTCCAAACGGCAAATCATGCATTGAAAATTGAAACAGAACATCGTTCATGACAGCCTGACCAGAAGATGTATTATCTAAAACATTGTTCATTTCTTCTTTATCATCACCAAAATAATAGACCGCCAATGCTTTAGGGTTTTGATTTATAAAGCTCACAGTATCTTCGAAATTTTTGTATGTTTTAATAGGCATTAAAGGGCCAAATATCTCCTCTTTCATAACTTTCATGTCATCAGTCGGATTTAGAATTAATGTTGGAACAATCTTGTGATGTTCTTGCTGTGAAAAATCTTCCTGAGCAGGATTAAGCTCGACAATAGTTGCTCCCTTTGATTTAGCGTCGTTAATTAAGTCGCGCAACCGCTCAAAATGATTTAAATGTATAATAGATGTATAGTCTGGATTATTTTTTATCGTAGGATAGTTTTCGGCAACATGTTCCTGTGCATGCTGAACAAATTCTTCAGTTTTTCCTTCTGGAACAAACACGTAGTCAGGAGAAATGCATATCTGTCCAGAGTTAAGGAGTTTTCCCATCATAATTTTATCGACACTCTTCTTCATCTTAGCGTTAGGACCAACTATAACAGGTGACTTTCCACCTAATTCCAAAGTCATTGGCACTAAGTTAGATGCAGCCTCAGAAGCTACTTTTTTTGCAACATTTGTTGAACCTGTGAAAAGTAGATGATCAAAGGGTAGTCCTGCAAATGATTGAGATGTTTGTGGTCCACCATTAATAACCGCTACTTCATTTTCATTAAAATATTTGTTTATTAGTTTCTCGGTTAAATCAGAAGTAGCGGGTACAAATTCTGATAGTTTCATCATTGCATTGTTTCCTGCTGCGAAAATTTCAATAAGAGGTGCGATACTTAATGTCAGAGGAAAGTTCCATGGAGAAATGATACCAACAACTCCATAAGGTTGAAACTGGACATAAGCTTTTGAACCCAAAAGACCAAGAGGAAAATTAGGTTTTCGTTTTTCTGGTTTTATCCATTTTTTAATATTTTTTAAGGCGTGTTTTGCATTATTTATAACTGGCATTGTATCGGCCATAAGGCTTAATTGCTCATGACGGGTTCCAAAGTCTAGTCTCAATACTCTATGGAAATCATCAATATTTTCTTCAACTAAAGTTTGTATTCGTTTAATTCTATCGATACGATCATTTACATCAGGGTTGAAATTCTTTTGAAATGGCGCTTTCAACGTATTAAGCTTTGAAAGCATAGTTTCTTTACTAACTTCAGGATAATTACCAGTGATTGAAATATTTCCTAGTCCCATACAAATATAGCTTATTTCAAATCTTTATATTTTAAAATAAGAAAAAATATACTTTTTTGTTTTAAAGTTAATAGTATATTAATAATTTATGAGCAACGTAGTAAAGTTAGAAACCATTGATAATGTTGCAATATTAACACTTAATGATCCTGACCGGCTAAATGCTTTATCATTAGAAATGATTGCAGAATTGCATAAAAATGTAATTTTGATTAACAATGGCGAGATAAAAGCTCGATGTTTAGTTATAACAGGCACCGGCAAAGGGTTCTGTGCAGGAGCAAATCTTGTTGAAAGCACTGGTAAATCTAGTTTTGAAGATATTGACCCAGGTAAAGCTTTGGAAGAGCATTATCATCCCTTTTTAATTGATCTTAAAAATTTGAATATACCACTCATAACAGCTGTCAATGGAGTAGCCGCAGGTGCAGGATGCTCGCTTGGTATTTTTGGAGATATTGTTTATGCTGCAAAATCGTCATATTTTTATCAAGCATTTAAGTTTATTGGCCTAGTAGCGGATGCCAGCTCTACTTTTGTAATACCAAGAAAGATTGGAATGGCCCGTGCATTAGAATTTTCATTAATTGGTGAAAAAGTTCAAGCTGATAAAGCGCTTGATTGGGGGCTGATAAATCATGTTGTTGAAGACGATAAGCTGATGTCGACAGTAATGGATGCTGCAACTAACCTTGCTGAAGGACCAACGGTGGCACTAGGATTAATGAAACAACTATATTGGGATAGCTTTGCAAATACATTTGAAGAGCAGATTTCAGCTGAAAGTAAAGCTCAAACTATTGCTGGAAAAACTGAGGATAGCAAAATCGGTGTAATGTCATTTATTCAAAAACAGAAACCAAAATTTAAAGGTAAATAACTTAATCTAAATATTTAGATAAAAAATCAGCTCTGAATTTTTCAAATTCATCATTTTCAATTGCAGTTCTAATATTACTCATCAATTCTTGATAAAAATATATGTTATGCAAAGATAAAAGCATTCCTCCTAACATTTCTTTCGCATTGAATAAATGATGAATATAACCGGCAGAGTAGTCCCTACAAATTGGATTGTTGCTCTCTGGATCAATTGATTCATCCATGCTTTTGTATTTAGCGTTCCTTATATTGATTGGTCCTAATTTTGTAAAAGCTTGTCCATTTCGTCCATTGCGTGTGGGCAATACGCAATCAAACATGTCTATGCCGCGAGCAACACTTCCAATAATATCATCAGGCTTGCCTACCCCCATTAAATAGTGGGGTTTTTCTATCGGGAGCTTTGAAACCGTATAATCGAGCACGTCAAACATTTGAGTTTGAGTTTCTCCAACTGCCAAACCTCCAACTGCGTAACCGTCAAATCCGATATCACTTAATAAACTGGCAGACTCATGTCTTAGGTCTTCGTAGGTACTTCCTTGCACAATACCAAACAATTTATTCGTGTTGTGATCTTTAAAATACGTTTTACACCTGCTTGCCCACCTCATTGACAATTCCATTGATTGTTTTGCTTCGTCATACTCTGCTGGATAAGGGGTGCACTCATCGAATGCCATAACGATATCCGAATTTAAATCGGTTTGTATCTCAATAGATTTTTCAGGCGATACGAATACTTTTGCCCCATCAATGTGTGATGAAAACTCAACGCCCTCTTCTGATAACTTTCTAAGATTTGACAATGAGTATACTTGATAACCACCAGAGTCTGTTAAAATAGGTTTATTCCAATTCATAAACTTATGAAGACCTCCAAAATCTTTTATTTGCTGAGATCCAGGTCTCAACATTAAATGGTACGTGTTTCCTAGTATTATTTCTGAGTTAGTTTCGTATAAATCTTTTGTGAATACAGCTTTTACTGTTGCCGCAGTTCCAACGGGCATGAACGCAGGTGTATTGATAATCCCATTTTTTGTATTTAGTTTACCTCTACGCGCTTTGCCAACTTTATGAGTAATCTGAAAATCAGTCATTTTTGTAAAGTAAACTTACGTCTCCATATGAAAAAAAACGATAGTTATTTTTTATTGCATGATTATACATATTTTTTATTTCTTCAGTTCCACTAAACGCAGAAATAAGCAATAACAATGTTGATTTAGGTAAATGAAAATTAGTTAATAATATATCTACAACCTCAAATTTATAACCTGGTTTAATAAATATATCCGTTTCTCCCTTAAATTTATTAATTTCACCATTTATAACTGCACTTTCCAGGAGTCTTAATGTTGTGGTACCTACAGATATAATATTTCCTCCTTTTAATTTACATTCTCTTATTCGATCAGCGCTTTTTTGGCTAATTGTTCCATGTTCTGAATGCATTTTGTGCAAATTTAAATCATCATTCCTTATTGGCAAGAATGTCCCCGCTCCTACATGAAGAGTTACTTCAATTAGTTGATTCTTTTTCTTAAGATGGTTAATCATAGCATCATTGAAATGTAATCCTGCAGTTGGGGCTGCTATTGAGCCCTTTTCAGCTGCATAGACTGTTTGATAATCATTGAAGTCCTTTAAGTCACTTTGCCTTTTCTTTTGTATATAAGGGGGTAAAGGCATGCTTCCCTCATTTTCTATAAATTCATCAAATTCATTTTCTGAACAAGTAAATTTCACTTCAATTTCTCCATATGTGAGTTTTTTACTAACGATGCATGAAATGCTCTTATTAAATTCAATGGTTTGTCCAGCACTTAATTTTTTTCCTGGCTTTGCAAATGCAAGCCAGTTTGTTTCACCAATTTTTTTATGTAAGGTAATAAGAAAATTTACTTCCGTGCTTTGTCCTTTGAGGAGTATGGGAATAACTTTAGTATTGTTTATGACAACTAGGTCTTTTTCACCAACATAGTCTAAAAAATTAGAAAAACTTGTATCAATATATGAATTATTGTAAACAAGCATCTTTGACCCTTGTCTAGGACTACAAGGCCTGTCCGCAATCAACTCATCAGGCAGATCAAAGTCATAATGACTTAGTTTCATTATTTAGAGGTCAGCAAGAACCTTTACTGAAACCATTTCATCAGGATCATCTACGGTCCCAGATCCAGGTTCGCCCCTTTTCAAGCCATCAACATATTCCATTCCTTCGATTACTTGCCCGAATACGGTGTATTGTCCATCTAAGTGAGGAGCTGCATCAAAGCATATAAAGAATTGGCTGTTTGCAGAGTCTGGATCAGCAGTTCTTGCCATTGAAACAGTGCCTCTTAAATGAGAGGTATTGCTAAATTCATTTTTTAAATCAGGCTTATTGGAGCCGCCTGTTCCATTTCTATTTTCTCCATCACCTGTTTGTGCCATGAAGCCCTCTATTACCCTGTGAAAAGGAACTCCGTCATAAAAACCTTCTCTCGCAAGTTCTTTAATTCTTATTGAATGATTGGGAGCAATGTCTGGCATTAACTCTATTATTACGTTTCCACTCGTTAGTTCAATCTGAATGGTATTTTCAGGATCTTTAGCCATGTACTCTCCTTCCGCATTTGCTGCTGTTATTAGAAAAAATAAAGAAAAAATGATCTTTATAAAATTCATATTTATTTATACTTATCCTTAAGTTTGCTTGCCACAAACTTGTTGGTAAAATTACTAATATCTCCACCCAAACGTGCAATTTCTTTTACAAAGTTCGACGAAATGGATTGTCGCTGTGCATCAGCCATTAAAAAAACTGTTTCAATCTTTGAATCAAGTTGCCTATTCATACCCAGCATTTGAAATTCATATTCGAAATCTGAAACTACTCTTAAACCTCTAATAAGGATTTCAGCTTTTAATGAATTGGCAAGATCAATTAAAAGATTGTCAAATGCAATTACTTCAATACTACTATTGCCCGAAAACTCCTCCTCAATCATTTCTTTTCTTTCATCTAGATTAAATAAAGGTTTTTTATGAGGACTGTCCGCAACTGCTATATAAAGCTTATCTACAAGCTTTGTTGCTCTGTTTATGATATCTATATGCCCTTTATGAATAGGGTCAAAACTTCCAGGGTATATGCCGGTTCTGTTCATGACTGGACTATATATCGATTATTATTTTAGCTCTAGTAATTTATTAATTATCTATCTCAACTCTCGATGCAGAAACAACTTTTTCATTATCGTTTGTTTTAAATATGCTAACACCCTGAGTATTTCTACCTGCTATCCTAACATCTTTAACAGGGCAGCGAATAACTTGTCCTGATTTAGTAATAAGCATTATGTCATCATCATTGTTGACGGGAAATGATGCTAAAACATTTCCGTTTCTATCAGATGTAGCAATACACATTATGCCTGATCCACCCCTGTTTGATATTCTGAATTGATAAGAAGAGGAGCGTTTTCCAAAACCATTTTCTGTAAGAGTTAAAATAAACTGTTCTTGAGCCTTCATTTCATCGTATCTTTCATTACTTAACTTTACTTCTGCTTCAAAAACATCACTCTCACTGTTGTCGTTATCGATATTATCATCGTTATCTTTTTCTTTAGAACGCATTTTTAAATAAGCCTTGGACTCACCTGATGTAGTATCTGTGTGGGATATGACTGAAATAGAAATAATTTCATCCCCCTTGACTAATTTGATTCCTCTCACACCCGTTGATGTTCTGCTTTTTGTCGTTCTAAGTTTTTCGACAGGTGTTCTAATACACTTTCCAAATTTTGTTGTGAGAAGTATATCGTCAGCATTAGTACATAATTTTACTCCAACTATACTATTATCACCAGTAAGCTTCATAGCAATTTTACCATTTGCTTGTATGCGTTTAAAATCCTCTAGACTATTTTTCCTTACACTGCCGTCCGCTGTGGCGAAGACAAGAAAATCACTATCGTCATCCATTTTCATTTCTGGCAGAACTAAGATACTTGAAAGCCTGTCTTTTTCTTTAAGGTTCAACAAATTAACAATCGCTTTGCCTTTTGCTTGAGGAGAAGATTCTGGTATTTTCCAGGTCTTAAGTTTGAACGCTATTCCACTAGAAGTGAAGAAAAGCATATTGTCATGTGTGCTTGCTGTAAAAACTTGAGTCACAAAATCTTCATCATTTGTTTTCATGCCAGCTCTACCCTTACCGCCTCTTTTCTGAGCTCTATACATGTTTAATGGAACTCTTTTTATATACCCAGAATTAGTAACACTTACGACCATGTCACTTCGTTGGACGAGATCTTCTTGAACGATCTCTGATGCCTCTCCCTCATTAATATCGGTACGGCGTGGAATATCAAACTGTTCTCTAATTGAGTCTAATTCATCATTAATTACCTTTTTCAATACACTATTGTCTTTCAGAACAGATAAAAAATAACTAATTTTTTTCGACAATTCTGATAATTCTCCTTTGATTTCATCTTTTCCCAATGCAGTAAGACGTTGAAGTCTTAGCTCTAAGATTGCTTTAGCTTGTTCCTCTGTGAGGTAAACTTCTTTATCATTTTTTACTTGTCTGGGATCGTCTACGATTTTAAGTAGATCGATTATATCTTCTGTCTTCCATTTGGTTTTTAGTAAAGATGTTTTAGCTTCATTTGGATCTTTTGAAGATTTAATTATGTCTATTACGCTATCAACATTTGCAACAGCTATTGCAAGCCCAATTAGTGTATGAGCACGATCTCTTGCCTTAGATAAATCATACCTTGTTCTATTAGAAATGATATCTTTCCTAAATTGCACAAAATGATAGATGAACTCTTTTATGTTCATTAATTTTGGCTTGCCATTTGTTAAGGCTAAAGAATTAACCCCGTAAGAACTCTGCAATGAAGTATATTTGTACAGCTTATTAAGTATAATCTGAGCAATGACGCCTTTTTTTAATTCAACAACAACACGAACTCCTTGGCGATCTGACTCATCTCTCAAATCGCTAATCCCCTCTATTTTTTTATCTCTTACTAATTCTGCTATCTTTTCTAATAAGACTGATTTATTTACTTGATAAGGAATTTCTGTAAAAACAATTGCTTCACGATCATTTTTAAACTCCTCAATCATTGACTTAGCTTGGACCACGATGGAACCTCTCCCTGTAGATTGAGAAGCTTTAATACCACTTGTTCCTATTATTGTTCCACCAGTTGGAAAATCTGGTCCCTTAATAATTTGATTTATTTTGTCAAAGGAAATTTGATCGTCTTCTAAAAATGCCTTACACGCGTCAACTACTTCCCCTAGATTGTGAGGAAGGATATTTGTAGCCATGCCTACAGCTATACCACCAGCGCCGTTAACTAATAAATTTGGATATTTTGCAGGTAGAACTGTTGGCTCACTCTCTGTCTCATCATAATTTGGCCTGAACTCTACAGTATTTTTTTCGATGTCTTCTAAAAGGAAACTTGAGATTTTTGCCATACGGACTTCTGTATAACGCATAGCCGCTGCCTTATCTCCATCCATTGAACCAAAGTTACCTTGACCATCAATAAGTGTGGCGCTCATTGAAAAATCCTGTGCCAACCTAACAAGTGCATCGTAAACCGCTTGATCTCCATGAGGGTGATACTTACCGATCACGTCTCCTACAACTCTGGCACTTTTCCTGTGCTGTTTATTCCATTCGTAGCCTGACTCATGCATGGCATATAATATTCTTCGATGAACAGGCTTTAGTCCGTCTCTCACATCAGGTAATGCCCTACTGACAATCACACTCATTGCATAATCCAGATATGAATTCTGCATTTCAGTATCAATTAGTATGGGAATAATTGATTGCTCTTCAGGCGTTTTCAGATCTTCATTTTGATCTTTAGAATCACTCAAATTTAAAACCTATAGGAAGGATATATTCCCCAGAAAACTAAGAAAAATAGCCATTAAATTGTTATTAAAATATATGAAATTATAACAGAAAAAAGTATGTTTTTCGAATTAAAAATTATGCTTAAAAGGGAATTTCATCGTCAATATCAATGTCTTCTGGGGATGAATCTATGGTGGCTTGATTCATATCGGAAGACATATCAGAAATTGATTCTGAACTGCCTGAACCACGTGAATCTAGCATGGTTAGCGTACCATTATAGTTACCCAAGATTACTTCTGTCGTATATTTTTCATTACCGTTTTGATCTGTGAATTTTCTTGTCTGTAATTGTCCCTCTATGTAAAGCTTCGAGCCTTTCTTAACGTAACTCTCAACAACACCTGCTAAACCATCGTTAAATATGACTATTCTGTGCCAGCTAGTTTTTTCTTTTTTCTCACCAGTTGATTTATCTTTCCAAGACTCTGAGGTTGCTAGACTTAATTGGGCTAATCTTTTTCCATCCTGTGTTTGTCTGATTACAGGATCAGCTCCTATGTTGCCAATAAGCATTACTTTATTAAGACTTGAAGCCATAAAAACTAATTTAACTAGTTAATAAGTAAGTGTATATAAAAAAAGGCTATTCTATAACTTTATACACAGGATATCTTTAAATAGTTACCATAAGGATTAATTGAAGAATATGAACAAAAATATTTCAGTTCAAGGAGCAAGAGAGCACAATCTCAAAAATATTAACGTAAAAATACCAAGAGAAAAACTTACTATTATCACAGGACTTTCTGGTTCGGGTAAATCTTCTTTAGCTTTCGACACGATTTATGCGGAAGGTCAAAGAAGATATGTAGAAAGTCTTTCAGCGTATGCAAGACAGTTTCTTCAAATGATGCAAAAGCCTAATGTTGATTTGATTGAGGGACTAAGTCCCGCCATCTCAATTGAGCAAAAAACAACTTCTAAAAACCCAAGATCCACCGTGGGTACCGTTACAGAAGTTTACGATTATTTAAGACTACTATTTGCACGCATCGGCGTACCCTATTCACCAGCAACTGGACTTCCAATTAAGAGTCAAACAGTTACTCAGATTGTAGATCAAATTAAAAATAGAAAGATCGGTTCAAGATTTTTAATTTTATCTCCAATTATTAGAGGTAGAAAAGGTGAATATCGAAAAGAATTACAAGAATTACAAAAAAAAGGGTTTCAAAGAGTAAAAATAGATGGAGAAATATATGAGTTTGACTCCCTCCCAAATCTGGACAAAAAAAAGAAGCATAATATTGAAGTTGTTGTAGATAGAATTGTTCTAAGCGACGACATTGGAAACAGGTTGGCAGATAGTGTTGAGACAGCTCTAAATCTATCAGATGGTCTTGTTGTTGTTGAGGACGTTAATGAGAAATCTGAGAAACCCCATCAAGATCTTTTTTCATCAAAATTTGCATGTCCTGTTTCTGGTTTCACTATAGATGAAATTGAACCAAGGCTTTTTTCATTTAATAATCCCTTTGGTGCATGTGCTGAGTGTGATGGGATTGGAACTGATCTTTCTATCGATCCAAATCTAGTTGTCCCGAATAAAAACTTATCAATCAATGAAGATGCTTTAGCTCCCTGGCCCGTTTCAAAATATGGCTATTTTAGAAATATCCTTGAAACTGTGTCAAGAAAATACAAATTCTCACTTAATACCCCATGGAAAAATCTTGGTAAGAAAATTCAAAACATTGTTCTCTACGGAACTGGTGATACGGAACTTACGTTTACATACGACGACGGGTATGAATATGAGAGATCTTTTGAGGGTGTCATAAATAATCTGGAAAGAAGATTTCTTGAAACTGAAAGTGATTGGATGAGAGGAAGAATTGAGAGGTATCAGGGTGAAGTAAAATGCGAACCTTGTTCAGGATTTAGGCTAAAAGAAGAAGCACTTGCTGTAAAGATTGATAAACTTCATATTGGCCAAGTCTGTGATAAATCAATAAAAGAATTACTCTTGTGGTTTGGAAACCTTGAGAAAAAATTAACAAAAAAAGAAAAGGAAATATCGTATCGGATACTTAAAGAATTGAATGAAAGAATATTGTTCCTGAATAATGTTGGTCTTGAATACCTAACTCTTTCACGTGGATCTGGAAGTTTGTCAGGTGGTGAGTCGCAAAGAATAAGATTGGCATCACAAATAGGATCTGGATTGACTGGAGTATTATATGTATTAGACGAGCCCTCAATTGGACTTCATCAAAGAGATAATGAAAGATTAATAAAAACTCTTAAAAGGCTTCGCGATCTTGGAAATACTGTAATCGTTGTAGAGCACGATGAGGAGGCAATCACAACAGCTGATCATATTGTTGATCTTGGTCCAGCAGCAGGGGTTAATGGTGGAAAAGTTGTAGCTGAAGGTGATGTAAAGCAAATCAGGAAGAATAAAAATAGTATCACTGGTCAGTATCTATCAGGCAAACTTAAGATTGAAATACCAAAAATACGAAGAACGGCCCTTGAGAATAAGTATTTAAAAATTGTAGATGCGAGTGGAAACAATCTAAAAAATGTAAGTTGCGAAATACCTCTGGGCACACTTACATGCATTACAGGAGTATCAGGAAGTGGGAAATCAACTCTTACAATAAACACTCTATATAAGTCAGTTGCTCAAAGTCTTAATGGATCTCGACACACAGTTGCTAAGCATAAAGAAATAAAAGGCCTCAATGAGTTAGATAAGGTAATAGACATTGATCAATCACCTATTGGAAGAACGCCAAGATCTAACCCAGCAACTTATACCGGAGCTTTTACATTTATTAGGGACTGGTTCACAGGTTTACCTGAGTCTAAAGCCAGAGGATACAAGCCCGGCCGATTTTCTTTCAATGTTAAGGGAGGACGTTGTGAAGCGTGTGAAGGTGATGGCGTTATAAAAATTGAAATGCATTTCCTACCTGATGTATATGTCACTTGCGATGAGTGTGAAGGCAAAAGATATAATAGGGAAACTCTTGAAATTAAATACAAAGATAAAAGTATAGCTGACATTTTAAGCATGACAGTGGACGAGGGTTGCAAATTCTTTGAAGCAATACCGATGATCAAAAATAAATTAATAACTCTTCAAAATGTAGGTCTTGGCTATATTAAGATTGGCCAACAGGCCACTACTCTGTCAGGAGGTGAAGCTCAGAGAATTAAGTTATCAAAAGAGCTCTCAAAGAGAGCTACAGGTAAAACTTTATATGTATTAGATGAGCCCACTACAGGACTACATGTTCATGATATCAAAAAACTTTTAGAAGTATTGCAAATATTGGTAGAACAAGGAAATACAGTTGTTGTTATTGAACATAACCTAGACGTAATTAAAACAGCTGACTGGATCATAGATTTAGGTCCAGAAGGTGGAGATGGCGGTGGTGAAATTGTAGGATCAGGATCGCCAGAAATAATAGCTAAAATAAAGAAAAGCTACACAGGTCAATACCTAAAACAAATCTTAAAATAAAAAATATTTGCCTGTAACAAAATTCGTGTTAAATATCTAGTAATGGCTTCAATATTACAATCTCTTCCAAAGACAGTTCTTGCAGGTTCTCTTCTTGCAATAGCTTTGCTAATAATGATTACTGGCCATTATGGCGGATTTGACCAACTCTATTGGGCATCTTTATCTAGATTTCTTCATGTTATATCGGGGGTTATGTGGATAGGCTTACTCTACTATTTCAATTTTGTTCAAATTCCAAATATGCCAAATATTCCTGACGAACAAAAGCCAGCTATCGGAAAAGTGATAGCTCCTGCCGCATTGTTTTGGTTCAGATGGGCAGCTATGGCAACTCTCATTACGGGGCTGACAACTCTAGGCTTATACTATGGTCATGAAGGATCTGTTAACGCGCTAACATTCACCTTGGCGTATGGATTTGATGGCAAGCAACTTACAATCGGTATAGGAATGTGGCTTGCAATAATTATGGCGTACAATGTCTGGATGGTCATCTGGCCTAATCAAAAGAAAGCGCTTGGCATTGTTGAAGTTGATGCCGACACAAAAGCAAAATCTGCCAGAACTGCAATGCTATTTTCAAGAACCAATACTTTATTATCAATACCGATGCTGTTATCGATGGTTGCAGCTCAAAATTTATATTAAATCTAACGAGTTGAGTCGACTGCGGAAGTTGTATTCCATTCTCTCTTTACATCTAAATAGTTTAAAAGTGGTGCAGCTACGAAAATTGATGAATATGTCCCAACCACTACACCCCATATCATTGCAAATGTAAAACCCTTAATTACCTCACCGCCAAAAATAAATAATGATAACAAGGCAAGTAATGTTGTAACAGAGGTTACAATTGTACGTGATAATGTCTCATTAATTGAAAGATTTAGTAGATCTATAATATTTTTGGATCTGTGCTTACGCAAGTTTTCTCTGACTCTATCATAAACAACAACGGTATCATTCATTGAGTAACCAACTATTGTCAGAATTGCTGCAATTATTGGAAGATTGAATTCTAACTGAGTGATACTGAATACACCTATAGTTAAAATTACATCGTGAATTAAGGCAACAACAGCTCCAAGAGAAAATTGCCACTCAAATCTAAACCAAATATAGATAAGCATTGCAAAAACTGCAGCTAATATAGCAATAGCACCTGATTGTATTAATTCACCACTGACTTTTGGTCCAACAACTTCTGTTCTTCTGAAATTTACTTCAGACGAAAGATGCGAGTCTAAACTGTTTTTCACAATCTCAACTACATTTTGTTGAATTTGGTCACCGCCTGATTGTTGTTCAACTCTAATCAATAAATTATTTTTTGATCCAAATTCCTGAACCTGAACATCACCTAAACTTAAAGTATTGAGGTTATCTCTTAGTCCAGCAATTTCTATTTCATTATCAGTTTCAATTTCGATTAATGTTCCACCCTTAAAGTCAATACCAAAGTTTAATCCACTTACAAAAAAAAAGCCAATAGATAAAACTACCAATATAGATGAAAATATAAAAGTAATGATTCTTGATTTTAAGAAATTAATTTTTGTTTTTGCAATATCAATCATTTATTTTCATCCCGACTAATGAAGGCTTAAGGCTTTTTGCATAAATTGAAATCAATAACCTTGTAAAAGTGAATGCAGTAAATACTGAAGTAAAAATTCCAATAGCCAGTGTAATTGAAAATCCTCTCACTGGTCCTGATGCCATGAAAAAAAGTATTACAGCTGCGATTAAAGTTGTAATATTTGCATCTAATATAGTTGAAAGTGCCCTTTTGTATCCATTTTCAACTGCATTAATCATTTTAGATCCACTTCTAATCTCTTCCTTAACTCGCTCAAAGATCAACACGTTAGCATCAACTGCCATACCTATTGTTAAAATAATACCAGCAATACCAGGTAAAGTTAAAGTTGCTTGAAATAACGAGAGAATACCTAGCACCATAAATAAATTTATGATCAAAGCTATGTCGGCCAAAAAGCCAAAATATCTATAAACAAACATCATGAATATTATGACTGCTACAAAACCTATTATAGCTGCATACTGACCTGCCTCAATTGAATCTGCCCCAAGATCAGGCCCTACTGATCTTTCCTCTAAAATGATTAAAGGAGCTGGCAGTGCTCCTGCTCTAAGGAGTATAGCCAGATCATTTGCTTCTTCTGAGTCAAAACCCCCTGAGATTTGTCCTGATCCTCCGAGTATTGCCTCTCGTATAACCGGAGCGCTAATAACAGTATCATCTAAAATTATTGCAAAAGGTTTGCCCACATTTTGCTGAGTAACTCTTCCAAATTTACTGGCTCCAAGTCTATCAAATCGAAATGAAACTATTGGTTCATTTGTTTGAGGATCAAATCCAGGCTGAGCATCAACTAAGTTCTCTCCTCCGACCATTACTCTTTTTTTAACAATATATTTAAAACTGTCGTCAGCATCCGATGGTAAAATTTCAGATCCTACAGGTGCTTTCTTTGGATTTAGTGGATCATAATTAGTAGAGGTGTCTACTAGCTGAAAAGTAAGCTTAGCTGTTTGTCCTAATAATGCTTTAATTCGATCAGGATCATCAATTCCTGGCAGTTGAATAATAATTCTTGAAGACCCTTGCCTTTGTATAGACGGCTCTCTTGTTCCAAGTTCATCTATTCTTCTGCGAACTATCTCAAGAGATTGAGCAACAGCATTTGAAACAGCTAATTTAATAAATTCGTCTGTAAAGGAGATAGACACTTGATTCAAATCTCTTGTGATTACTAAGTTAGTTTGATCGCCCATTTGTAATATATTTTGAGAATTACTAACCGATATTTCTAAAATTTCCTTTTGAATTTCAGCAGGGAATTCTTCAACCACGAATTTCAAGTTGTCGTCAGTATTCTTAAAATTACTATATTGGATATTATTTTTCTTTAGCACTCTTCTAACGTCAGAATTTAGATTCTCTAATCTTTCTTTTACAATCTCAACTGTATCAACTTCTAATAATAAATGGGATCCGCCTTGCAAATCTAATCCAAGGTTAACTTGCTGCTTAGGAATAAAGTTTGGGAAACTATTTAACTGATCTTTACTAAAGAAGTTAGGAACAGCGAACATCAAACATATAAAGATGACGGATAAGATTGAAAAAATCTTAGTATTTGAAAAATAAATCATTAATTTATTTATTTAGGAGCGCCCTCTTTGACCACTTCTGCAATTGTTGATTTAACTAAAGTAACATTAACTCCCTGTGATATCTCAACCTCTACATCGAATTCACCAACTACCTTGACAACTTTACCTCTTATTCCCCCAGAGCTAACAATTTTGTCACCTCTCTGCACTCCTGCTACCATTTCCTTATGCTCCTTGGCTCTTCGTTGCTGTGGCCTAATTAGTAGGAAATAAAATATCGCAAAAATTAAGAATAGCGGCATTAATTGAATCAGCATCTGTTCCATTACGAATCTCCTTTAAATAATTAAGGCAATATACATACTTAGCGTATATATTTGAACTAAATAATTAGTTAATATCTGACTTAATTGATAATTTTAAGTGATTTAGACTGCTGTGATGGGTCAGATCTAAATGAAACGGGGTAATTGAAATATGCTGATTTGCAATTGCTTCTACATCAGACATAAACCCGTCAACCGCCATATTTAATGGTGGAAGTGTTAATTTTGCATTTTCTTCAAGTCTTCTTCTAAGCCCGAACCTAAACAAATTATTTTCAACCTCATTTATAATCAAATCATCAGTATCTCTATTGCCTTGAGTTGTAATTTGTATACTTTTCACTTTATCAGATTGGCAATAAGGAAAATTAATGTTCATGAAAACATTACTGTCCCATCCCAGATTAGTTATATCAGTGAGTATATCTTTCAAAAAATGTTTTGAAGAGTCCCATGAGATTACATTTTTCTTACCTGCTTCATAATTTTGACTGATTGCAATTGATGGTATCCTTCTTATCAAGCCCTCCATAGCTGCAGCAATAGTTCCAGAATAGGTTACATCCTCTCCAACGTTACATCCACTATTAATCCCTGAAAGAATTAAATCTGGTCTCTTATCTTTTAAAACATGGCTGATGCCGATGGCTATACAATCGCTGGGTGTGCCATCTATAGAATAAACTTTTTGAGCTTGTTCTTTTAAATTTAAAGCGTTTTGAAAAGATAGAGCGTGTGAAGCGCCACTCTTTTCATGTTCAGGGGCAACCACCCATACATCGTCTGAAAACTCTTTTGCAATAGTAGTTAATATTTTTATACCTTCTGCAGAATAACCATCATCATTGGTTATAAGTATTCTTGCATTTTCAAGTTTTACTGAAGGCATATGAATATATTTAGTTTGAAATTTTTTTTATTCCACTCATGTAGGGAATTAATACTTCTGGTATATCAATAGAACCATCTTCGTTTTGATAATTTTCCATAACTGCTATTAAAGTTCTACCTACTGCCAAACCTGACCCATTAAGTGTGTGTAGATATTTAATTGTATCTTTTTCTTTGTATCTCGAATTCATTCTTCTTGCTTGAAAATCACCACAATTAGAGCAACTGGAAATTTCTCTATATGCGTTTTGCCCTGGAAGCCAAACCTCAATATCATATGTTTTCTGAGCTGAAAAACCCATGTCTTGCGTAGATAAAATTACAACTCGATAGTGTAAACCTAATCTTTTTAGCACCTCCTCAGCACAATTTAGCATTCTTTCATGTTCATCAGTTGAATTTTCTTCAGAAGCTAAACTTACCAATTCAACTTTGTAGAACTGATGTTGGCGCATTATTCCTCGAGTATCTTTCCCGGCAGCTCCTGCTTCCGATCTGAAACAAGGTGTATGAGAAACATATCGTTTAGGTAGTTCAGCTGCATCCACTACACTCTCCCTTGTCATGTTTGTTAATGGAACTTCAGCTGTTGGTATTAACCAATAATCATCTGTCGTTTTAAATAAGTCATTCTTAAACTTTGGAAGTTGACCTGTCCCAAACGCTGCCTGATCTCTTACTAGAATGGGTACATTAATTTCTTCATACCCGAATTCATTAGTGTGTAAATCAAGCATGAAATTCGCAATAGCCCTCTCAAGTCTTGCTAGCTCACCTTTTTGGATGACAAATCTTGCTCCAGATATTTTTGCGGCTTGATCAAAACTCATTTTATTAAGATCCTCACCTAAATCAAAATGCTCTTTTGGGGAAAATGAAAATTCTTTCTTTTTACCTTCGATCTTTATTTCTTTATTAACACTTTCGTCTCCAACAGGAACTGAAGCGTCTGGCATATTTGGCAATGTTTCAAGCAAAGAATTTAATTTTTCTTTTGCGATACGTTGGTTGTTTTCAATCTCCTGCATTTTATTTTTTATTGAACTAACTTCACTTTTAAGTAATTCAGCTTCATCTTGCTTACCATTTGAGGCGTGTTCCCCTATCAATTTAGATTTAGCATTTCTTTCCTCTTGAAGTGCCTGTAATTCACCTATTAAATCTCGATTTTTCTTATCAAGCTCTATTATTAACGAAGAAGACGGCTCATGCTTTCTACTTACTAAAGCCTCATCAAGCTGCTTTCCATCATCTCTAATTTTCTTAATGTCTAACATATTATAACTTATTTATTCTCTCTTTTTCGCTCTATAAATCCTACTGCATATATTGAAATTTCATACAATATTAATATGGGAACACCAAGACCTATTTGTGAAATGGGATCAGGAGGTGTGAGTATCGCTGCAACAGCAAAAACGCCAACGATTACATATTTTCTATTTTTTCTGAGTCCTCCAGAGCTTACAAATCCAACTCTTGCTAGTAATGTAAGTAAGACAGGCAATTGAAAGCTTATGCCAAAAGCAAAAATTAGTCTCATAATTAAACTAAGATATTCATTAACTTTAGCTTCTAGTTGAATTGGCAATGTTCCTTGTCCTCCAATTGACTCAAATGATAAAAAAAACTTTATAGCGAGAGGCATAATAAAGAAATATACAAGTGAAGCGCCTAAAATGAATAGAATTGGAGTAGCTGCCAAGTAGGGAATAACAACTGTTTTCTCATTTTTGTACAAACCTGGCGCAACAAATATCCATATTTGAATTAGTATAAAAGGTAATGCAATAAATAGTGATGCAAATAAGGCAACCTTTAAATATGTGAAAAATGTTTCATGTAATGCCGTAAAAATAAGTCTTCTTCCTGCTTCCCCTGCAACTGCGTCTGCATACGGCTGAACTAAGAAATTGTATATAGAGTCTGCATATATGTACGCAATCACAAACAAAATTGAAATCAAAATGATTGATTTAATTAAACGGCTTCTTAGTTCAATTAAATGTTGAATTAAAGGCTGCTTGGTATCGTTGAGTGTTTCTTTTTGATCACTCATCTTCAGTTTTTTTGTCTTCTGATTTCATGATCGTTTCATTTATTGAGTCACGCATTTCATCAGTAAAATTTTTAGGACTTGCATTCTCAACTGATGACTTAATGTCATCAACACCAGCCTCAGAGGCAATTTGATTAACACTTGATTTAAACTCTCTAGAAAAGTTTCTGATTTTACCCCACCATCTTCCTAGGCCTCTCAGCACAGCTGGCAAATCTTTAGGGCCAACAAAAATTATTATTAATGCTGCAATAACAAGATATTCTACTCCACCAATTCCAGGTAACATCAGATAATTCTATCGCTGTTACTCTTTAGTAGAGTTATCTTCTGATTTGTTGATTGACTTCTGCTCATCGTCATCATTGATGCCTTTTTTAAAACTCTTTACTCCTTTAGCAACATCTCCCATTAATTCAGAAATCTTGCCGCGTCCAAAAAGTATTACTAGAAGTGCAACAACAATTAAAATTTGCCAAAAACTAATTCCCATTCGGTCCTCTTAAAATATTAACTTGTAAGACTATTATATATAAAAATCTTATATTTAAAGAATATAATTAAGTATTGGCTTTAATACTACTGAATTTTACTGATTTTTCTCTAGATATATGGGTAATATCTTTTGCTGAGCCACTTTGTATAACTGTTCCATCTTCAATAACAATGACCTTATCTGACATCGAGAGCGCATCATCAAAATCATGAGAGACAATAATTGCAGTTATATTGTTGTCTTTTAAAATCTTTCTTGTTTCGACACGCAACTGATTTGTAAGCGATTGATCTAAAGTTCCAAATGGCTCATCCATCAGAAGTATTTTAGGATTTGGAGCCATTGCTCTTGCAATCGCAACTCGTTGCTGCTCCCCACTGGAGATCTCGTTTGGATAATTATAAGCATATCGGTCAACTCTAAATAGCTTAAGAAGTCTCATAGCGGTAGAATGTCTTTCAGTTTTACTGCCACTCACTCCAAACATTACGTTGCTTATTATTGTCAAATGAGGAAATAAAGCTCTTTCTTGAACAACTAATCCAATATTTCTGTTTTCTGTCAATACTGTATGATAATGGTCTGAAATAATTTGATCATTCATATGAACACTTCCACTAGTTTCTTTCTCTAGGCCTGCAATTATTCTTAACAATGTAGTTTTTCCGCATCCGGATGGACCAAGTATTGATAATATTTCACCTTTATCAAGTTCTAGACTTACATCATTTAGAACATTTTTGCCTTTAACATAGTAGTGACTTAAATCTTTTATTTCTAAAGCTGTCATTTAATCCCTACTAGCCGGTCTAGATGTTCTGATCATTCTAGTCAATATAATAATAGGTATCAAACCCACCATAACTATTGCTATTGAGGGAGCTGCGGCATCATACATTCTTTCTTCTGCAGCATAAATGTAGGTATAAACAGCAAGAGTATCAAAATTGAAGGGTCTCAATATTAATGTTGCTGGAAGCTCCTTAATAACCTCTGAAACAACTAAAAGTATGCTGGTTAAAAAACTAGTCTTAAGTAAAGGAAGGTGAACTTGAGCTAATAGGGCCCATCCTGATGTCTTTAGAGTTCGAGCTACATCATCTACTCTTGAATTAATTCTTTGGTACCCTGACTCAATTGTTGAGCTTGATAGTGCATAAGATTTAATTACATAAGCCAGTACCAAGCCTATTATACTGCCAGTTAAAACAAAATTAGAGAACTTTGATACAAAACTATGATCAAAGTAAGTTAACATTTGCATTACACCTATAGCTAAGATTAAACCTGGAACTGCGTACCCAACAGTGAGAAAAGAACTCATTACCTTTAAATAGTTGTTGCCTCTGTATCTAATTGAAAAATTAATTATCACAGCAAGTACTGAACATAAGAATGCAGCAATCAAGGCTAGATAAAAAGTATTCCATGCAGTGGTGATAAATTTATCATTAAAGAAATCTAACTTATAGTTTAGAGCCCAATAAAAAAGTTCCATTACAGGAAGTAAGAAGCCTATAAAAATTGGAGTAAAGCAAATTAAGAAAGCAAGAGTATTGGGGACTCCTTTTAGTTTTGTGAGGGAAAGTGGTTTATATAACGACATTGCATTTGAATAGCTGGCATTTCTTCTAGAATATCTCTCGATCAAAATTAGTATGACCGCAAATATTAATAGCAATGATGCTAATTGTTTCGCAGTTTCAATATCGTACATTCCAAACCAAGTTCTAAATACACCAGTTGTAAAAGTTGATATTGCAAAATGATCTACAGCTCCAAAGTCAGAAATTGTTTCCATTATAACCAACATTAATCCTCCAATTATTGCAGGCCTTATCATTGGGACCCCAAGCTTATAGAAAGTCTGAAATTTATTTAATCCAAGAGTGCGTCCTGCCTCGAGCATCGTTCTTGATTGGTTTATAAAAGCCATTCTACTTACTAAATAAACATAAGGATATAAGGTGAATGAAAATACAACAATCGCACCTGGTACATTTCTAACCTTTGGGAAAAATGTAAATTCACGTCCCAGGTCAAATACATCACGTATCAGATTATTTGCTGTTCCAAAAGTATCGAATAAACCTGTAAATGTATAAGCAAGTATATATGGTGGGACCGCTAAAGGTAATATTAAGGCCCATTCAAAAATATTTTTTCCTGTAAAGTTATAATTCGTTACGAGCCATGCGGTACCTACCCCAACAACTGTTACTAAAATGGAAACTCCAGCTACTAAATATGCAGTATTTAGTATGTATCGAGTTAAAACATATTGATATAAATGAGACCAGTTCTCTGAATAGTCTCCAGTCAAACTGAAAAGAACAATTGCAACAGGCGCAACAAATATAATAAATAATGCTACAGGAGTTATTTCCCAAAAACTAAATCTCATTATAAACGCCTGATTAAACCAATTACTTTAAAAACTCTATAATATTATCCGGATTTGTCTCTATATATGGATCGTCGTCAGTACCACTATCATTTAACCCTTCTTCCACAAAGGATTGTTCAATTTCTAAATTATTAGCAATTACAGCGTACCTCCAAGAACGCATACCAAACCCGTTATGGTCTTTATTCACAAGCATTCCCATCATTCGAGTAAATTGCCCAGTTCCATCAGGGATCATTTGTACATTTTTAACACCCATATAATTACTCCATGCATTCATTACATAGGAGTCGTTAACAGAAATACAAAAAATCTCATCGATCCCCAGTTTTTTGAAATCATTAAATCTTTCATCAAAAGCAGGTAGTTGTTGTGAAGAACATGTTGGCGTAAATGCGCCCGGTAGTGAAAATATTAATACTCGTTTATCAGCAAATAGATCAGTTGATGAAATTGTCATCCATGCTTTATCTCCTTCAAGATAGCACATCTCTCCTGTTTCGAATTCATTTTGTGACCTAATTTTAAAATTAACAATTGGCAATTTATTCATAATCTTTCCTTATTTAGAATGGTTCTAATTTACAATTTAAATATATTTATATGAGAATAAATCAATGCCTCTTCAAAATTTTTCAAAGAGGCAATCTGTCCTGATACTAATGAGAAGAAGAGACGGTGGACAAATTACCTCTTAATGGATGGAAGGATTATTCCCAACCAACTCTATCCATCAACTTAACAGCATCTGGATTGAATTCACCATAGCTTGCTACTGATGTCTGATCTTCCTTAAAACCAGAACCAAATTGAGCTATTAAATCACTTGCAGCAACACCCTCACGCATTGGAAATTCGTAAGTGTTGTTCACTATGTGAGTTTGAGCTTCTTCGCTTAGAAGAAACTCAATAAATTTCACTGCATTGTCTGCATTTGGAGCATTCTTCATAAGACCGGCTCCACTTACATTAATGTGAGCTCCGCGACCATCTTGACCAGGAAAGTGTAGTTCAACTTTTCTTGCAGCGGCTTGTTGTTCTTCACCTTTTTTGCCTGAGAGCATTAAACCTATATAATAACTATTAGAGATTGCAATGTCAGCTTCACCATTAGCTACAGCCATGATTTGCGCTCTATCATTACCTTCAGGTTTTCTTGCAAAGTTACCAACAAAACGATGTGCCCAGTCTTCAGTAGCTGAGATACCATTATTTGCAATTAAAGATGAAACTAATGATTGGTTATACATATTTCCAGAACTTCTGATTGCGATTCTTCCTTTCCACTTTGGATTAGATAAGTCTTCATAGGTAAGACCTTCCATCTCTTCAGCAGATACATTCACTGGATTGTAATACATAACCCTAGAACGCTTAGCTATTCCTACCCACTCATTATTTGGGCCTCTTAAATTCTCTGGTACAATAGAGTCTATCGTACTTGAATTAATACTTTGGAACATGCCATCTTTTTGAACCTTCCAAAGATTGCCAGCGTCAACAGTAATAAAAACATCAGCTGGAGAGCTTGATCCCTCAGAAGCAAGTCTTTCCATCAAAGCTTTACCTTTACCAGAAATAACGTTTACTCTAATTCCAGTTGCATCAGTAAACTTTGAATACAAAGCGTCATCAGAGTCATAATGTCTTGATGTATATAGATTAACTTCACTTGCGAAAGAGCTTGCAATAGTAACAAAGCTAACCGCTATGATTGTTAAAAGTTTAGTAATAAAATTCATAGTTCCCCATTTCTATTATTTAGAATGATTATAATTAGCAATTATATAATATTATTGAGAATGATTATCAATAGCAAATTTGACGCATGGGTATGGATTAAAAGTTATAATGAGTTAATGAAACTAAGTAATTGATTCACTTCATTTTTTTTAAGTTTTTTATAATTTTGTATGATTTCTTTTGCCTCTCCTCCATGCCACAGAATGGCTTCTTCGATTGTTCGAGCTCTGCCGTCATGAAGGTATCCATATTCATCAGAAACTATATTTGTTAAACCGATACCCCATAATGGAGGAGTTCGCCACTCGCGTCCCTGGGCAAGAAATTCTGAAACGCCGTCAGATAAACTTTCTCCCATATCATGTAAAAGAAAATCTGAATATGGGTATATGATTTGTTTTTTCAAATTTCCATGGGGTCCAGAGTCGCCAGTCGTAAAACTTTCTACATGGCAAGAATTACAATTTAATGCGAAAAAAATCTCTTTTCCTTTTTTTACATTCTCTGCATCTATATTCCTTCGCGCTGGTACCCCTAATTGAGAGGAATAAAAAGTCACCAAGTCTAATTGATCAATAGATACCTCGAGATCATCATATTCTTCACTGTTGCCACTAATACCCTTAGCGCACTCTTCTTGCTTACTAGTACAGTTAAATGGATTGCTATAAAGTTTATTTGACAACCCCATATCATGATAGAAAGCATCAGCAGTTTGTTGGTAAACAGAGGGTTGTGCTGATTTCCATCCAAATCTTCCAATCGCTAATTTTTCTTTTTGGATATCCCACACTTTATTAGCCTTTCCAGAAACGCCATCTTTATTTGTGTCATCAACATCCTCATTCATCAATAAACTTTGGTCACTTATATGTTCAATGAGCCCAAGTCCTATCATTGGCTGTGCGATTCTTGCAGAAAATGTTGTGCTCTCATTAAATTCACCATAATTCAAATTATCTATTTTGATTATCGGACGACGAAGCTCGACCACTCTGCCGTCTTCATACATTTCGAGTGAATATTTATAATCGATTATTATATCTGCTTCTTTTAATACGTCTTTAACAGCAAATTCACTTATCTGCCCCCCATAAGTATCATCATCAATGTTTTTTATGTAATCGTTTGATTGCTCGATATTTTGAGAAATTTGGATAACAACAGAAATTTTATCTTCTTTGTTAGTAAGTGGAATATGTCCTCTTCCATCGTTGATATGACATGACTCACATGAACGCGCACTAAAGAAAGGGCCAAGACCGTCTTTAGCAATATTTTTTGATATACTTGAGTCTTCCCACATTCTCTCAAAAAGTGCGTTACCAACAAGAAAATTAATTCGCATATGTTCTTCAAGATTTCTTGATGAAAGTGAAAAACTGTTTTTATTTTCAACTTGATTTGAAGTTTCGCCCCCAGGCAGATAAGGATCAGCAAATGTATCTGCTCTGATTAAAAAAATAGTCAAAAAAATATATATGAATGAGAAAAACCTGATCACTGAATGTAGGCTAAATGTTACTCGGCTTCGTGTCCACTTTGAATTAAATCGTCAATGTTCTCATCTTCTCTGAAGGGTTCTATCTGGCTTTGATCTACTTCTTGAGGTTCTTTAATATCTAGATTTGGTGGAAGCCTACTTTCAAGTAATCCAGCAGCTTTTAACTCTTCTAGTCCTGGCAAGTCAGATACTTGTTCAAGTTGGAAGTACTCTAAAAATCTCTCTGTAGTACCATAAATAATTGGTCTTCCTGGAACCTTTTTCCTTCCAATTGGCCTAACCCAGTTTAACTCCATTAATACATCAAGTGTTCCTGGGCTAAAATGAACACCTCTTATATCTTCAACTTCAGCTCGAGTTACAGGCTGATGATAAGCTATAATTGAAAGAGTTTCAGTTGCAGCTTTAGATAGCTTTCTTTGAACAATTTTTTCTTTTTTCATCATTGATGATAAATCTTGGGCAGTTTTAAAGCTCCACTTATTTCCTGTTTTAATTAAATTTACACCCCTATTTTCGTATTGAGCTTTTAATAAGCTTAAAAGTTTATTTAGGTTCGACCCTTTTGGAAGACGAGCTTTCATGCTCTCTGCGTCTAATGGTTCACTCGCAGCAAATAATAGTGCTTCAAGAACTCTTAGATTGTCCATGTGCTCAGATGGAAAATTCATTATATTATCAGTTTGGTTTACTTTACTCATATTAATTTTAATTTAGAAAATCATCTTGTTTCTTATTTTTAATAAATACTGGACCAAATGGTACAAGTTGTTGGACCTCGAGGACGCCTTCTCTAACCAGCTCCATTGCTGCTGCTAAAGTTCCAGCAATACCAGATCGTGCATTTTTGCCTTGCGAAAATTCCTTTGGTAGAAATTTTTCTAATCTTGTCCACTCAGGAACCTCGCCAACCATTCTTTGTAATCTTACAAGTGCATCTTCCATTGCAAAAACTTGAGGTCTTTCTATTGTCATCGATGAATAAGCTATTCTATACCTCTGGTCCGCATACGATTTAAGTAAGTCATAGAAGTCTAAATAGTATTCAGGCGTTCTGATTAAACGTATTCCTTCAGGCATACCCCTGTTAAAAAAATCAATACCTAGCTTTGGCAAGCCCATTAGTTTCTCTGACACTAGTCTTATGGCTTCGAGCTTTTTTAATTGGAATTTTAATCTCTCAGCCATCTCCTCTGCACTTAACTCTTCGCCAGTTTCTTCTCTTGGTATTAGTAAGTTTGATTTTAAAAAAGCCATCCATGCTGCCATTACTAAGTAGTCAGCCGCAAGTTCTAAATTGCGATCTCTTACTTTGGCGATAAATTCCAAATATTGCTCTGTCAGCTGTAAAATAGATATTTTCATTAAATCCACTTTTTGAGATTTTGCTAACGTCAGAAGTACATCTAAAGGACCTTCGAAGACGTCTAAATTAACGATTAAGTCATCTGGGTCAGAGTCGACTCTTGGATTTGTTTCACTATAAGTATTTGAAATATCTTCCATTTTTTTGATAGATTGATTCTTTATTATATAGCAGAAGAATAGTTAATTCGACGAAAATAACCTATGCTTGGCTTAGTAAATATTCAAATTCACTTCCAGCTTCATCTGTGCGCATTGAAACCGGTCGATTGTATATATCGTAAATTGTATCCGGGATAGCTATTGGCTTAAATTCTTCTTTAATTCTTTTAGCTATCATATTCATTTCATTGATATTTCCATTACAATGAAGAACCAGATCACAGCCCGCTTTGAGAGATTTAATTGCTGCATCAACCGGCTCGCAATTTACTGCTTTCATAGACAAATCATCAGTCATTAAAAGCCCTTTAAATTTAATGTGCTGCCTAATAATCTTGTTAATAATTATTTTTGAAAAAGTGACAATATTATTTGAGTCTATTTTATTGAATTTAATGTGAGCGGTCATTGCCAATTGTGCCTCTGCATTTTCAGTGAATGGTTTAAAATCGTATTTTTCTAAAAGTTTTTCTTCAGCATCTACAATAGGCATTTCAAGATGACTGTCTACTTTTGCTTTCCCGTGCCCAGGAATATGCTTCA
The DNA here is from genome assembly GCA_902526565.1 of uncultured Pelagibacteraceae bacterium. Lineage (GTDB taxonomy): Bacteria > Pseudomonadota > Alphaproteobacteria > Pelagibacterales > AG-422-B15 > CACNXQ01. The sequence goes on from CABZLP010000002.1 coordinate 73,544, forward strand.
TAATTGAAGCAACTCCATTTGACGTTAAAGCTTTAATAACTACTTTTCCTGCTGCGCTCACAATATTCTCATCAGTAGAGTATGCTCTATCGCCAATTATTCCACTTTCTTCATTTGCAGGTAAATCTAGTACGGGAATAGTATTGCTATTGATACCAAGCTGTTTCAAAGTACTAGCCATCATAATTGAATTTAATTCCAGAAGTCTTAATCCAAGATCAAAATCTTGCTCGATCAATTTTCCAAAGAAGTCACTTGTTTTAAATTTTTTTATATTATCAAGGTTTAATCTGGATACCCTTCCACCCTCTTGGTCAATTAATATGGGCAGATTAATATGATTTATTTCTTTGAGATGAGCAGTTAGTTTTTTAATGGTGTGAATATCACTGCAATTTCTTTCAAAAAGAATTACGCCCCAGGGTTTATAATATTCAAAAAACTTTATTTCTTCCTTAGATAATTCAGTGCCTGATATTCCACATATAATGGGTAGATAGCTATTCATTATAATGACGCTTACTCACCTAGTTCATAGATATTTAAATCTGGAAATTCTAGCTCCCCAGTATCCTCGGGTACAATTCTATAATTGTCTAAATTTCCACTAATTGAAATAATTTCATCATCATCTTCAGTGTTATAGAATAACCAGAAACCAATTAAAATAAAAATTGAGATAAAAACAGTCGAAATGATTGTAGCTTTCATTTTATTGCATTTCTTCAGGTGCAGAAACACCTAATATATCAAGTCCAGACTTAAGAGTACGTTTCGTTAGCATTAAAAGTGAAATCCTTGCATAAGTTCTTTCAATGTTGTTTTCATCGATAAACCTCTTTTTTTTGTCAATCTTTCCTTGGTTCCATAATGAATGAAGAGCTGACGCTAAATCATACAAATAGTAAGATATTCTATGAGGTTCCTCTAATGTAGCTGAAGTTTCTATAATGCTGCTATAATTCATTATTTTTTTTAATAAAAATAGTTCTCCATCTTCCTTCAACTGTTCATAGTTACATTTATCAAAAGAATTTAGATCAAGACCTAATTTATAATCTTCAAGGTTCCTTATAACTGAGCAGATTCTTGCATGAGCATATTGAACGTAGAATACTGGATTATCCTTTGATTGCTCAGTAACTTTCTGAAAGTTGAATTCTAATGGAGCCTCATTTTTTCTATACAACATCATAAATCTAATACAATCGCTGCCTACTTCATCAACTAATTCTCTAATTGTAATGAAATCACCTAATCTTTTGGACATCTTTAGTTGCTTCCCATCACTTATTAGTTTCACCATTTGACATAATTTAACTGAAAATTTCGCTTTATCATTTGTTAGAGCAACTATTGATGCATTCATGCGTTTTATATAACCACCGTGATCAGCGCCCCAAATATCTATTAATTTCTGAGACCCTCGTTGGTATTTATCAAAATGGTAAGCGATATCGTTTGCAAAATAAGTCCACTCCCCATTTGATTTCTGTAATGGTCTATCGGTCTCATCGCCGTAATTTGAAGATTTAAAAAGCATTTGTTCTCGTGGCTCCCAATCTTCAATTTGCTTTCCTTTTGGTTTATTTAAAATGCCTTCATAAATTAGATCTAAGTCTTTTAATTTTTTAATAACCTCATCAATCTTTCCCTCAGCAATTAGTTTTTTTTCAGATATGAAATGATCTTGCTCGATAGATAAAAGTTTTAAATCTGCTTTTATCAAATCCAATAACAAGGCTACACTTTCATCTTTGATTAATTCAAATGAATTATCTTGCTCTAAAATTTTATCCCCATTTTTATCAATTATTTTTTTTGCAATATCGATAAGATACTCACCAGGATAAAAATTATCCGGATAATTATTATCGTTTTGCTGATTTAGTATTTCTTTAATTCTTATGATAACTGAGTCAGCTAAATAATTAATTTGAACTCCCGCATCATTTACGTAATATTCTTTTGTTACATCGTAACCTGTAGATTTAAGTAAATTTGATAATACATCTCCAAATACAGCGCCTCTACAATGGCCTATATGCAATGGTCCAGTTGGATTAGCCGAGACATATTCTACATTAATTGTTTGACCATTACCTATATTTTTATCATACAGTTCGCTGCTATTTAATTTCTCACTTAGAAATTTATACCAAACAGACTTATTGACGCGAAAATTAAGGAAACCAGGTTTTGCAATCTCTAGTTGTTCAAATTCAGAGTATTTTTCTAGGGAGGTTTTAAGAATTTCGGCAATTTTAATAGGTGGTTCGGAGAGCTCTTTGCTTAAAACCATGCAAATATTAGTGCTTAAGTCTCCATTGTCTTCGTTCTTTGGACTTTCAACAACAAAACGACTTTTGTCTATAACTTGCTCTGGTAATTTAAAATTTGATACAAATTCCTTTGAGATAATAGACTTATAAAAATGAAATATATCTGACATCAATTAATGTGTTTATTATATATTGTTTGTGCAAAATTATCGGTCATACCTGCAACAAAATCACAAATCATTCTTGATTTATGATTTTCATTTTCATAATCTGGCAGGTATTTGCTGTATATCTTGTCATCAGTGTTCATGAATAATTCAAATAAGGATGTAATTATTTTATGAGCATTTTGCGTCATACTCTTTACTTTATCATGGTTATACATTTTAGATGAAAGGAAAGATTTTATGGAACTAACTTTTTCCTTCATAACAGGCGAGAAATCAGCAACTAATTGATTTTGCAACCTAACATCATTGGCAGTTTTTATAGATAACTTGCTCACGTGCTCATCAATAGTATTCATTACATCTTTGATCATAATTGCGGTTGATTTTCGCGTTATCTCGTTATTTATCCTTTGCATCTCAAATGATTCAAATTCTGATGGAAAGCTTTTTATTATATCACCGATCAGTGGAAGATTGGCCAGCTCATCGTAAGTGAAAAAACCAGCTCTGAGGCCATCATCTAAATCGTGATTGTTATAAGCAATGTCATCCGCTATTGACGATATTTGCGCCTCTAAGGATGGAAACTTATTTAATTGTAAATTAAATTTATTATTTAATTCATTTATCGTCATAGGAATATTTTCTTTTATTGGACCATTATGTTTTACCAGACCTTCTAACGTCTCCCATGTAAGATTTAGACCATCAAAATTAAAATATTTTTTTTCAAGTAGGTGCACTATCCTTATCGCCTGATCATTATGATCAAAGCCTCCGTAATTTTTCATTGACGAAGAAAGGGCATCTTCTCCAGCATGTCCGAATGGTGGGTGTCCTATATCGTGACTAATGGACAATGTATCGGCTAAATCTTCATCAAGATTAAAGACCCTGCATATTGATCGTGCAATTTGAGATACTTCAAGAGAATGGGTAAGTCTTGTTCTATAGTGATCGCCTTCATGAGAAACAAAGACCTGAGTTTTATGTTTAAGTCTTCTAAACGCAGCTGAGTGCAATATTCTATCTCTATCTCTTTGAAATTCAGACCGAGTTTGACTATAACTTTCCTTAATCAATCTTCCTTTTGATGTTTCAGGAGATGAAGAAAGTAATGATAAGTCTTTTGAAATACTCATTAGTTGCGAACTATATATTTAAATTATATCCTATAATAATTGATTACTTTAAGAATCCTATAAAAACAACAATAGATTTATTATGACTAAAATAGTTAGTTGGAATGTCAATTCAATCAGAGTTCGCTTACCTCACCTTGTCCAGTTGAAAGAAACTATTGATCCTGAAGTCATCATGCTTCAAGAAACTAAGTCAACAGATGAAAATTTTCCATTTGATGACATTAAGGAAATGGGTTTTGAAGTAATTACAAAAGGACAAAAATCTTATAATGGTGTCGCAATATTATCGAAACTTCCCATGGACCTTATAGCCAATGAACTTCCTGGCAATGCGAAAGATGAGCAAGCAAGATTTATTGAAGTAAAGATCAAAGATAGTAACCCTTTTAATATTGCAACGATTTATTTGCCCAATGGTAATCCAATAGATACGGAAAAATTTCCCTATAAACTCGATTGGATGCAAAGACTTAAAGATTATGCAAAAAAGAAAATTGATAATCAAGAGACAGTAATTTTTGGGGGAGATTACAATATAATTCCAAACCGTGGCGATGCAGTGAATATTGAAAAATGGAAAAATGACGCTCTTCATCACCCTGACTCAATTAAAATTTTTAGAGAAATAATCAACCTTGGGCTAACGGATGTATTTCGAGTATTTAATTCAAAAGAATTTGAATTTACGTACTGGGATTACTCACGTGGCTCATGGGAAAAAGATAATGGTCTGAGAATTGATCATTTTTTATCAACACCTAGCGCAACAGATCGAATTATTGACTGTCAAATTGAAAAACAATTCAGAGGTCTTGAGCGACCTTCTGACCATGTACCTATTTGGTTTGAAATAAAATAATTACTTTGGATTTCTCGCAATAATATTTATTAATTCGTAAACGATTGTAGCTGCAGCAGTAGATGTCAGCTCAGCATGATCATAGGCTGGTGCAACTTCAACTACATCAGCTGAAACAAGTTGAGATCCAGCAAGACCGCGTAACACATTTAAAATTTCTCTTGTGGTCATGCCAGCTACTTCGGGAGTTCCTGTACCTGGAGCATGAGCAGGATCTAACACATCAATATCAATAGATATGTAAAGAGGGTTGTCTCCAATTCTGTCTTTAATTCTCTGAACAATTTGATCAATTGAGTTAGTCTGAAATTCATCACAATGTATTGTTTTAAATCCTAGATCTCGATCATTTTTTAGATCATTAGTGCTGTATAAAGGCCCCCTAATGCCAATGTGCATTGAAGCATCATCTAAAAATAAACTTTCCTCTCTTGCTCGTCTAAATGGAGTTCCGTGCGTATAAGGTGCGCCAAAATAAGTGTCCCACGTATCTAAATGGGCATCAAAATGAACCAAAGCAACCGGTTCCCCAACTTTTTTGTTAACAGATCTTAAAAGTGGCAATGCAATTGTGTGATCACCGCCAATTGTGACAATGCTTCCTGCTTTTGAAAGAAAATCATCAGCTCCTTTTTCAATTTGCTTAATGGCCTCATCAATATCAAATGGGTTGCAGGCAATGTCTCCTGCGTCAGCAACTTGCTGAACCTTAAATGGTTCAACATCATAATCCGGATGATAATTTGTTCTTAATTGGCGAGAAGCTTGTCGAACGGCCTGAGGACCAAACCTAGCTCCTGGTCTGTAGCTTGTTCCGGCATCAAATGGTACACCGATTATTGCTACATCACACTGATCAACATCTCTTAGTTCTGGTAAACGTGCAAATGTAGATGGTCCAGCGTATCTTGGAACAACGGTACCACTTACTGGTTGAATAGGTTCTTTTTTATCAGTCATAAAGTTTAATCAAATCCTCCAAAATCTTGGAATAGCGATGGATCTCCAAAAATGTCACCGTAATCTTCTGTTCCTCCTAAGGATCCTCCTGAGAGTTCTTCCTCAGTTAATTCATTAGACTCTAAGGTTTGCAATTGTTCAAGAAATTTTGATTTTTTTTGCTGATCTGCAGCGTCAATGCAAGACTGTCCATAAAGATCATTTTTGACAATTTGTGTTGCTCCATAAGTAGCAAAAACTAATATAAGCAAGATTGCAACTATTCCTTTTGGAACTCTAAAACCTGCTTTGTATTCCTTATTAATTCTGCCAGAAGCAGCTTTCTCTTTAACAAATATTTCTTGAGATTGAGCATATTTTTTTTCACTTCTTCTTCTTAATATTTCATATGTAACAGCTGCAATAACAGTTAATGCTATAATGGTCAAAGCCAATGCACTTAAGGCGGGACTAATGCCAAGTCTTACTTTGGAAGCAATGACTGTGGTTAGTGTTTGATCAGATAAAATACTAAATACAGTCGTATTATAATTTTCAAAAGAAAACAAAAAGGAAATAACCGCTGCTGATGCAATCGCCGGCATTAAATAAGGTACTAAAATTTTAAAAAATACTTGTGTTTGAGTTGCGCCTAAATCCAATGCAGCTTCCTCTTGTGTTTGGTCAAATCTTTGAAGTCTTGCGACAAAAATTAAAAAGCAGTAAGTTGATATAAAGCACGTTTGTGCTAGAATTGTGAGAAATATTCCATTTCTACCAACATCAGAAATGAATCCATCTCCTCCAAGTCCCGCGATACGATCCCATAATACTACAGTGGATATTCCAATAATGACACCTGGAAATAAAACAGGCATAATAGAGATTGAATAATAAATATCTCTTAACTGAGATCGAACTTGTGTTAAGACAATTGCGGCTGCCATGCCAATTGGCACAGAAAGTGATACGACTCCTGCTCCGATAATTAAACTACTAATAATTCCATCATGTAATCGCCAATCTGAAAGAAGGCCCGCTAAATGTTGCCCGTCGTATGCAATTTTTCCTTCATTAAACCATCTAAAACTAAAACACTCCCAAGGAGAAATAGATGGAAACTCAGCAGAGTTAAATGCTGTAATACTCATGATGATCAATGGACCAAATAGATAGGCAAAAAATATAAATATATACATGCCCATCATGAAATTAATAAAGTATGTTGGTTTCATTTTACAATTTCACCAATCTTAACTTTAAAAATCCGCATCATTGCTAAAACAAAAATAACAGAAATAATTAATAAAATAATTGAGTACGCTGATCCACGTGACCAGTTATCATTCATGTTGAACCACTGATAAATAAGCTGCGGAAACCAAAGAGTATTTGGGCTGCTTAAGACCACCGGTGTTGCAAGAGCTCCAACAGTCAACATAAATACCATTGTGCATCCAGACACAATTCCTGGCTTTGCATGAGGAATTACTATCCTCCAATGCGTCCTCAAAGAGGATGAGCCTAGATCTTTTGCGGCCTCAATCTGATTAATGTCTAAACTCTCAATGGCGTTATATAGAGGAAACATCATTAATAAAATGTATGCGTATACCAGGCCCGTATATAATCCAACATCATATGTAATGAACAAAATACTTTGATCAATTACTCCTATTCCAGTTAAAAAATTATTTATAACTCCTTCATTTGCAAAAAGTATTCTTAAAGCAAAGGACCTTAAGAGTTCATTGATCCAAAATGGTATTATTAAAGAAACAATCAATAGTCTCGCAGTGCTTGGATTAGCAATTTTAGCAATATAAAAAGCAATTGGATAACAAAATAACAAATTCGCAATAGTGACCATTATCGATACAAGAATAGTTCTTCCAAAAACTCCAAGATCAACAAAATTAAATGCATCAAGTGATGTTTTTGAGCCAAAAACAAAATGCTGATAATGTTCCATTGTATAATAATCTTGAGGTCCTCCACGCGCTAACGGCGGGACATTTGATCTAAAAGATAAGTCCAGCATGTATAGTTGAGGTATGATGACAAGGAAAACAAACCAAAAGACTATTGCCACCAAGAAATAAATAGCAACTGCCTTACCGTTCTTTTTAAAAAATGGCTGTGTGAAAAAATAATTGCCCATATTTAATCTATGGCTAATTGTGCTTTAGGCAAAATTGATGACTTTATGGACTCAAAGCCAAGTTGTAATTTTGTACCTGAAGAGATTGATGAAGTATCAATTGCATTTGGAATAGAAAACTTGATCTTTGTTCCTGACTTTAACGTTGCGTAGAAATTTTTTATATTTCCCTCAAACTCAAAGCTTTCAATATTTACATCAATTAAATTATCAAAACTATCTCCATCTCTTGGTATGAATAATGACTCAGGTCTTACAAAAGCAATTGCTTCATCCCCAATGTTTAATTTCTTATTTTCGTTCATTGTCGATAAGAAATCACCATCAGGAGTTTCTATTTTAATCTTATTTTGATTGATCTCTTTTACTTTTCCAAATAGAGGATTGTTTTCTCCAACAAAAGTTGCAACAAAAGGGGTTAATGGGTTGTTATAAACCGCATCACAAGGTCCTATCTGCTCAATTTCTCCTTCGTTCATTACAGCAATCCTATCAGACATTGTTAATGCCTCACCTTGGTCATGAGTAATATAAATAAATGTTATGTTAACCCTTTTTTGAATTTCTCTTAACTCGGTTCTCATTCTTTGTCTTAGTTTTAGATCTAATGCAGACAAAGGTTCGTCTAATAATAAAACTTTTGGTTCAACAGCCAATGCTCTTGCGATTGCTACTCTTTGTTTTTGTCCTCCTGATAATTGATGTACTTTTTTTTCGCCCTGTCCTTCCAATGCAATAAGCTCTAAAAGCTCATCTGCTCTTTTTTGTCTATCTCCCTTTGAGACCCCTCTGACCTCCAGAGAGAAAGCAATATTTTCAGAAACTGACATTAAAGGAAATAAGGCTAGATTCTGGAATATTAAAGAAGTAGGTCTTTTATTTGGTCCTATGCCAGACATGTCTTTCTTATCAATTAGTACAGATCCTTCAGAGGGATCTTGAAATCCTGAAATGGCTCTGAGCAATGTTGTCTTTCCACACCCAGATGGTCCTAAGAAAGAAAAAAATTCACCGCCGTTAATTTTTACGTTTACGCTTTTAGCTGCATAAAAACTCCCAAAAGTAACTGAAACGTTATTTAACTCTACGTCTGCACTCATAAGAAAATTATAGTTATTAAATTAATAAACACGATAAAAAAAGCGCCCAAGATACGATCTTGAGCGCCTTAAATGTTAATAGAAACTAATTACGCCGTTTCAAACTTATTCGCGTACTCAGCTCTTGCATCAGCAAACCAAGGTGGCTCTGGTGGCCAAGGATTCAACTTAGTAGAAGTATCCCCTGGATAAATTGCTTTAGCCAAAGCTTTTGTTTCTGATGAGTAGAAATCAGAAGCGCCATTAACAGCTGAATTATATCCAATTTCATTAATAGTTTGACCACCAACCTCAGGGGTAAAGCTATAATTGATTAATTCATAAGCTTCATCAATGTTCTCAGCTTTTGCAGATAATGTTATTCCGTCAATCCATGCTAACGCACCTTCATCTGTAGTTTGATAAGCAACTGGTTCGCCAGCTTTCATCATTGCTGCAATTGGGCCATCCCAAGTTTGTCCAACGATCACACCATCAGATGTAAATCCTTGTTTCTGAGGATCAGCTCCTGACCAGAATTTAACAAGATTTCCTTTTTTTGAAATACAGAAATCAGTAATTGTCTCCCAGTTCTTTCTCATAGTATCTTCGTCCTTATAAGAAGACCAGAAATCCATCTTACCTTGGTGATGCATCCAAATTCCACAACCTGTCATCATTGAATAAGTTCTACCCATCATGAAGGCTCCATCAATGCCTGGATTAGGCTCCCATAAATCACCGAAACTTGGAAGGCCATCTGGAGTCCATTTATCAGTCCTCCAAGAAATCGACTCTGTTCCCCACAATTGTGGAACCCAGTGAGATCCATTACCACCAAAATTCCAATCACGCTCACCTACTGCAAGCATCCCTGGGTTAACGGCACTAGTATTAATTCTATTCATATCGAATGGAGCTAAGACACCAAGGTTTTCCCATTGCAAGGCCCTCATGTTCGTAGGGCTTGCTAAGTCATAACCTGCGCCACCACCAGCTTTCATTTTTGATATTATTTCACCATTGTCTCCAATTTTGGTGTGGTTAACTGTAATGCCAGTCTTAGCTTTAAAATCAGCTACAACTGAGTCAGGTAGGTACTCACCCCACATCAAAACATTTACAACAGGTGCGGCAAAAGCATTTGGAATATACCAGGGACCAATAGCTGCGGCTGCTCCAGTTGCAGCTGCACCTTTTAGGACTGATCTTCTTGAAACTTTTGCAGCCTTAAGAGTTTTATTTATTTTCTTCACGGCTACTCCTCACATTGTTAATTAATTAATAAAAAATTCTCATACATAAGAGAGAGTGTGTAAAGAATAAAGTTTAAGAAATTTGAACAAATCTATGTAATAAAATAATTTAATTTTCTTCTAAGTTTCTGAAAAATATTAATAAAAATTAATTATAATTTATTACATTAAGAGAATTTACTAACTATATGATTCATATAAATATATTTTTTTTATATTTTGATACTTAATACTTGGCTAAATCACTGTTTTAAATAGACTTTTGTCGTGATTTTAACAACAACAATTGGTTCGTTCCCTAAGCCATCTTTTTTGCCTTTATCAGATTGGTTTAAAGGAGAGAAAGGTACTGACAACGAAAGACCAACTTCAGCATATCAAGAAGAAAAACATAAGATGGGCAGTCAATATGAAAGTCTAGTAAATGAAGCATCAAAACAAGTCATTAATGATCAGATTGCTTGTGGAGTCGATATTGTCACTGATGGAGAGGTTAGAAGAGAAAATTATATTCACTATCATTGCAGGCATTTAAAAGGGATAGACTTTAAGATACTCACTGAAAAATCTGCAAGGACTGGAAATTATAATTGCTGGCTTCCCACCATAACAAAAAAAATTGAATTTAATGGTTATTTTTTAGATAAAGAATTTAAGCTTAATCAATCTATTTCAAACAAGCCAATTAAAGCTACAATACCGGGCCCCCTTACTATTGCTGATACTATTTCTGATAACTTTTATCATGAAGAAAAAAAGATGTGCTTCGACCTAGGTGAAGTAATCAATAAGGAAATTAAAAATCTTGTTGATGCTGGCTGTAGATATATTCAAATTGATGAACCGCTATTTGCAAGAAAATCAAAAAAAGCGCTCGAGTTTGGGATTGATAATATTGAACGTTGCTTTCACGGCATTGATAATTGCGATAAAATCGTACACATTTGTTGTGGCTATCCTGATAAAATAGACTCAGTTGATTATCCAAAGGCTCCTCTATCTAGCTATTTTGATTTGGCTGACGCATTAGAGGGAAGTTGTATTGATACAATTTCGATTGAAGATGCACATAGATATAATGATTTAAAGTTATTAGAAAAATACAAAACAAAAAAAATTGTATTTGGTCTTTTAAAAATAGCCTCAAGTCAAATTGAAGATATTGATATGATTAGAACTAGAGCTTTAGATTGCCTTAACCATATTGATAAAGAAAGACTTATAGCTGCTCCTGATTGCGGTCTTGGCTATTTATCACGAGAGTTAGCAATAAAAAAATTAACAAATCTCTGTAAAGCTGTTGAAGATATTTAAGAAATTAACTTTTCAGGCATACAAAAATCTAAATTAAGATCTTTAGCAACATCTTGCTGTGTACAGTGTCCATTCATTACATTTAGGCCATTTAAGAAATTCTTATTTGAACTCAAAGCTTTATTGAGACCATTTTTGGCTAAATCAGATACGAATGGCAATGTTGCTTGATTAAGGCTGATTGTTGATGTTCTAGGTACACATCCAGGCATATTTGTAACACAATAATGAACAACATTATGCTTAACATACACCGGATCAGCATGAGTTGTTGGCTTGCTGGTTTCAATGCATCCCCCCTGATCAATGGCTACGTCAACAAGAGCAGAACCTGGCTTCATCTTTGAAACTAAGTTTTCCGAAACAAGTTTTGGCGCTGATGCGCCTGGCACAAGAACACCTCCTATCAATAAATCACAATCTTTTACATTTGCATTAATATTGTCAGGTGTTGAGATCACAGTTGTAACTTCATTGTTGAAGAATGATTTTAACTCATCAAGCCTCTGTTGAGATTGATCAATTAAAATAACATTTGCTTTCATTCCATGCGCTATTAATGCGGCATTAAATCCAACTACACCACAGCCAATAATAACTACATTTGCTGGTGGGGCTCCAGTTGCGCCTGATAAAAGCACTCCTCTTCCATTGTTTATTGTCTCTAATGATCTTGCTCCTGCTTGAATAGAAATTCTGCCTGCAACTTCGCTCATCGGGGCGAGTAATGGTAGACGATTATTCTCATCAGTAACAGTCTCGTAGGCGATGCACGTTGATCTAGATTTCATTAGCCCTAGAGTAAGTTCCTTATTGGCGGCTAAATGAAGATAGGTAAATAATAGTTGATTTTTTTTAAGAAGCTCAACTTCTTGTTTTTGTGGTTCTTTAACTTTAATTATTAGTTCGCTTATATCAAAAACCTCTTTGGCAGTTTTGCAAATGCTTGCGCCTGCAGAAGAGTAGTCAGCGTCAGTAAAGCCTGAGCCTATTCCTGCTCCTGTTTCAACAATTACCTTATTACCTTCTGAAACAAGTATCTTTACACTATCAGCAGATAGTCCTACTCTATTTTCTTGAGGTTTGATTTCTTTTGGAACACCTATTAACATATATAACTAATTTTTATACTATTTGTATAAATATAAAAAGGGCAAAGAACTCTAATGGCAAAAAAATGGCTTAAAATTGTTTATACAGAAAAAAATCCAGCAAAACTAAAACTGCATTATAAAAGTTGGGCAAAGGAATACGATAAGGATTTAACTGATTGGGGATACGCTTATCCAAAACGATTAAAAGAGATCTTTCTTAGTAAGAAAATAAAAATTTCAAAAAAAGCAAATATTTTAGATGCTGGATGTGGAACTGGATTAGTAGCTGAAGAGTTGAGTAAATTAGATTATAAAAACTTGACGGGTTTAGATAATTCAAAGGAAATGCTAGAACTTGCTAAATCAAAAAAAATTTTTAAAAAGCTTATTTGCCAATCATTAGGTAAAAAAACTACATTGAAAAGTAATCAGTTTGATTTGATAATCTGCACAGGAGTCCTTACTGCTGGTCATGTGGGGCCAGTTGCAATCAAAGAATTATTAAGAGTTACAAAAAAAAATGGTTACTTAATACTTTCAATTTCTGAGACTATTTTTAAAAAATTAGGTTTTGATACAGAACTAGCCTACAGATCCAATGAATACACTCCTTTGTATATCTCAAGGCCATTCCTTGCACTTCCTCGTCACAACTCCAGCGCAAAAAATAAAATTTATATTTTAAAAAAATCCTAGCCTATTTGTTCTTGACTCATATCACTGGAGTCAATGCCTGCAATTTCAACAGGCTTTTTCATTGCATCTCTTCTGAAAGGTTCGCCTAATTCTTGATTCAAAATAACTTCTATAAATGTTGTGATACCTTTATCCTGATTTTCACAGGCCTTCCTTAGGTTTTGCGTCAATTCTTCCATCGTTTTAACTATGACACCTTTTAAGCCACATCCTTCTGCTACTTTTGCGTAACTTAGCTCTGGATCTAATTCAGTGCCAACAAAATTATTGTCATACCAAAGAATTGAATTTCTTTTCTCGGCGCCCCATTGATAATTTCTGAATATTACCATAGTAATGGCAGGCCATTCTTCTCTTGCACAAGAGGTCATCTCGTTCATACTAATGCCAAATGCGCCATCGCCAGCAAATCCAACAACTGGAATGTTGGGGCATCCAATTTTAGCGCCTAGAACTGAGGGGAAACCATATCCGCATGGACCAAATAGACCTGGAGCAAGATACTTTCTTCCTTCATCAAAAGTAGGATAAGCATTTCCTATTGCACAATTATTGCCAATATCTGAAGAAATAATTGCTTCTCTGGGCAGAGCCGCTTGGATTGCTCTCCAGGCCATTCGTGGAGACATTCTATCAGAGTCTCTCTTTCTAGAGTCAGCGTTCCATGTGGTTCCAGGATCATCATCTTCGTGATCCATGCTGCTTAGCGTTTGTAGCCATGAAGATTTAGTTTGATGCACTAATGCTTTTCGATCATCTCTGCCAATATCACCGGCACTTGAAGATAAGTTATTTATTAATTGTTGTGTTACAAGCTTTGAATCTCCACAAATGCCTACAGTTACCTTTTTAGTAAGCCCTATACGGTCTGAATTTATATCGACTTGAATTACTGATGCATCTGTTGGCCAATAATCTATGCCATAGCATGGCAAAGTAGAAAAAGGGTTTAACCTAGTGCCTAAAGCAAGAACAACATCAGCCTTTGAAATTAATTCCATTGCTGCTTTTGATCCATTATAACCTAAGGGTCCAACGGCTAAACGATGATTACCTGGAAAACTATCATTATGTTGATATCCACACGCTACGGGAGCATCCAATCTTTCAGCGAGTAATTTGCATTCTTCAATGGCACCGCCTAATACAACGCCAGCGCCAGATAAAATTACTGGAAATTTAGCGTTAGATAGTAACTCTGATGCTTTTAATATTGCTTCATTCCCTCCAGCTGGTCTTTCAAAATTTACAATCGTTGGTATTTCAATATCAATGACTTGTGTCCACATGTCTCTTGGTACATTTATTTGAGCAGGTGCTGAGCCCCTAAACGCTTTTGATATTACTCTATTTAAGACCTCTGCTATTCTGGAAGGATCTCTCACCTCTTCTTGATAGCAAACCATATCTTTAAATAAAGCCATCTGCTCGACTTCTTGAAATCCCCCTTGACCAATTGTTTTGTTGGCGGCTTGAGGCGTTACTAAGAGTAAAGGAGTATGGTTCCAGTAAGCTGTTTTAATTGGCGTAACAAAGTTTGTGATACCAGGACCATTCTGAGCAATGCACATTGACATTTTTCCTGTAGCACGAGTGTATCCATCAGCAACAATGCCTCCGTTAGTTTCGTGAGCTACATCCCAAAAAGTAATACCGGCTTTGGGAAATAAATCGGATATAGGCATAAACGCTGAACCAATAATCCCAAATGCATGTTGTATGCCGTGCTTTTGTAAAACCTTGATAAAAGCTTCTTCTGTTGTCATTTTAGTCATATTTGAAACTTTTCTATTAATATTTAACAACTACTTCTTTTATTTTTTGTAACATTTCGTCAATGTGCTTTTCTTCGGCAATCAAAGCAGGTGCAATTATACCACTGTCGCCAGTAAATTTAATATGAACTCCATTAGCAAAAGTTTTCTTTTGAGCATCATATCCACGTACCCCTGGAGTTTTATCAACTGCAAGATCAATGGCAGCCATCATTCCATCTCCCCGAACATCTGTTACAGCCGGAACATCTTTAAACGCATCAAAAACAGCATCTAAAAAATAAGGTGACATCTTTTCAGCTCTTGCAAAAATATCCTCTTTTTCATAAATATCTAATGTAGCTAATGAAGCTGCAACACATGCAGGGTGACCTGAGTATGTGTAGCCATGAAAAAACTCAACTCCGTGTTCAGGGCCGTTGTCAACAATTGCGTTATAAATTTTATCGGAAACCCCAACGGCTCCCATTGGCTGGGAACCATTCGTAATAGCTTTAGCCATAGTGATCATATCTGGTTGAACATTATATTTAACTGAACCAAAAGACTTTCCTGTTCGTCCAAATCCTGTTATGACTTCATCAAAAATTAATACTATGCCATATTTATCACATGTTGCTCTTAACTTTTCTAAGTATCCCTTCGGTGGAATTAACGTACCCGTTGATCCTGCAATAGGCTCCACAAAGCATGCAGCAATTGACTCTGGACCATACATGTCAACAAACCTTTGAAGATCATCAGCTAAATGTGCGCCAAGTTCTGGTTGACCTTTTGTGAACTTATTTTCATCTAACCAAGTATGTCTTAAATGAATAACGCCAGGCATTGCTGCAGTAAATATTTCTCTGTTTTTAATCATACCACTTAGAGATGTGCCGCCAATATTTACACCGTGATAAGCTCTTTCACGTGATACAAACTTCATTCGATGAGCTTGTCCAATTGCATGCTGATATGCTTGAACAATTTTTATAGCTGAATCTATTGCTGTTGATCCACATATCGTGAAAAAAACATTGTTTAAGTCACCGGGTAATAGTTTTGCAACTTTTTCAGCGCAAGTAAAAGCAGGTAAGTGTGAAACCTGGAAGCTTGGCGAATAATCTAATTTTAATAATTGCTGATGTACAGCATCCGCAATTTCTTGTCTTCCATGACCTAGAGGGACGCAAAATAATCCTGAAGAAGCGTCAATTACGGTATCACCTTTATGGTTCCAATAATATACACCTTCCCCTCTATCCAAAAGTCTTGGATCTTTTTTGAAATCCTTATTTGCAGTAAAGGGTAAAAAGTAATTATCGAGAGAATTAGTCGTAGGTGTGGTGTTTGCCATTTGGATCCTTTCAAATCTATAAAGATATAATGATTATCTTAATCTTATTTAAGCTGCTTGACTAGAATTACCACTTTTATGAAATGTCTCATTTTTGGAGGCCATATCACGAAGAAGTTTGCAAGGTGTAAACCTTTCACCATATTTTTGTGCAAGTTTATCTGCTTCAGCAACAAATTCTTTGACACCTATCATGTCAATGTAAGAGAGTGTTCCGCCAGTCCAAGGTGCCATACCCCAACCTAGAATTGCTCCAATATCAGCATCGCGAACATCTGTTAAGACATTTTCTTCATAACACTTGGCTGTTTCCAAGGCTTGAATATAGAGAAATCTCTTTTTTAGTTCATCAACTTCAGGCTGCTCATCACTTTCCTTACAAAGATTAGATAATTCAGGCCATAGATATTTCTTCCCACTTTCAGGATATTCATAAAAACCTTTATTATTCTTCTTTCCAAACCTTCCTTGCTTTTCAACCATTTCTTCCATGATTGAATACATAGGTGTAACAGGAAACTCTTTTCCCTCTGCCTCGAAGTCTTTTTTGGTTTGAGTAGTCACCTTCCATGCAAGATCTAAAGCTACAGCATCTGAGAGTGCTAAAGGCGCCATTGGCATACCTGTCATCTTTCCAGCATTTTCAATTAGTGCGGGCTTAATTCCTTCTGCAAGCATTGCAACACCTTCACCTGTATATGTGCTGAATACGCGGCTTGTATAGAATCCTCTGCTGTCATTTACTACAATTGGAGTTTTCTTAATCTTTTGCACATAATCCATTGTCTTCGCAAGAGTCTCTTGTGAAGTTTCTTTTCCCATAATAATTTCGACTAATGGCATTCTTTCAACAGGGGAGAAATAATGAATTCCAATAAAATTATTAGGTCTTTTAGAATTTTTAGCCAGTCCTGTGATAGGTAAAGTTGAAGTATTGGAACCAAAAACAGCTGTCTCAGCAATTTGTGCTTCAGCTTTAGCGGTAACTTCAGCCTTGATTTCTCTGTTTTCAAAAACTGCTTCTACAATTAGATCTGCACCTTGTAGCAAAGAGTAATCAGTAGTAGGAGTTATTAAGTTTAATAGTTTTTCTTTCTTTTCTTCTGTTGTTCTTTTTTTGCTTAGTTGCTTATCTAAAATTTTAGTCGAGTAATCTTTTCCTTTATCAGCAGCATCTTGATCTGTATCAATTAAAATAACTTCAATTCCTGCTTTTGCAGTTACATAAGCAATTCCTGCACCCATTAGTCCAGCTCCAAGTATACCAATTTTTTTGACATCATACTTATCAAAGTCCTTTGGCCTTCTTGCTCCCTTACTGAGAGCTTGCATATTAACAAATAAGCTTCTGACCATATTTTGTGATCTTGGATCCATAACAACGTTGGTAAAATAACGAGCCTCAATTCTTAATGCAGCGTCAATTGGAACTTGAACCCCTTCATAAACTGCAGACAAAATGGCTGTTTGAGCTGGATAGTTATTATAAGAATTTTTTCTTAGGGATGATGAGGCTGCTGCCCACAGCATCATGCCTTTTGGCGTGTAAGGAAGTCCACCAGGGAATTTAAATCCTTTTTCATCCCATGGTTGAACTGCTTTACCGCCATCAATAATATATTTTTTTGCGACAGCTAATAAATTTTCTTTGTCGGTCACCTCGTTAATAAGTCCTGCGCTTAGAGCTTTTTTAGGAGTGAATGGAGTTCCTGCTAAAAGAAAGCCCATTATATCTTGGGTAACTCCAGCCAATCTTGGTACTCTTTGAGTTCCACCCGCTCCAGGTATAAGGCCAACTTTTGCTTCTGGTTGTCCAATTTGAATTTTGTCATTATCAATTGCAACACGGTAGTGACATGACAAACAAATCTCAAATCCACCACCTAAAGCATGTCCATTTATTGCTGCAACAAAAGGTTTACCACATGTTTCCATGTTCCTAAAGAGCAACTGCATTTCCATGTTTCCATTATATATTTTTTCTGCAGCTTTAACTTTATCCTCTTGAACGCTGTCAAAACCAAAAACTTCAGAAGACGTAAGATCTGCTCCGGCTATGAATGCATCTTTAGCGCTTCTCAGAACAATACCTTTAACTGAATCGTCGCCAATTAACTTTTCAATAATTTGCCTATATTCGCCTAAAGATTGAAAATTTAGAACGTTCATTGAACGATTTTCTAAATCCCAGGTTACCACAGCAACACCGTCGCTATCTATTTCATAAGTTACATCACTCATTATATTACCTTTAATCTAAATTTTTAAACGCGCTCGATGACAGTGGCAGTTCCCATGCCTCCGCCGACACACAATGTAGCAAGTGCTGTAGACTTGTTCGTTCTTTCTAACTCATCTAGAACTGTACCAAGTATCATTGCACCGGTAGCGCCAAGAGGATGTCCCATTGCAATAGCTCCGCCATTAACATTAATTTGAGAATGATCTATGCCCATATGCTCTAAGTATCTTAGAACAACAACTGCAAAAGCTTCATTTAATTCCCATAAATCAATATCGCTTTTATTCATTCCAAGATTTTTTAAAACTTTATCTGAAACATAGCCCGGTCCAGTCAACATTATGCTCGGCTCAGATCCAATTGAAGCAAATCCTCTAATTTTTGCTCTTGCCTTAAGACCATGCTTTTCTCCCATTTCTTTATTTCCAAGTAGAATTGCAGCAGCGCCATCAACAATCCCTGAGGAGTTGCCCGCTGTGTGCACATGGTTTACTTTTTCTACTTCTGGATACCTTTGTTGTATTGTCGCATCGAAGCCAGCCATTTCACCCATCATTGCAAATGAAGGATCTAGTGATCCAAGTGATTGCATTGTTGCATCGGGTCTCATATGTTCATCATGATCTAAAATTGTTAAACCATTAATATCTTTGACGGGTGTAATTGATTTATCAAATCTTTTTTCATCCCAAGCTTTTTTAGCTCTTTGTTGACTCTCAACCGCATAAGCATCTACATCATCACGAGTAAAGCCCCATTTTGAGGCAATCATATCTGCGCTTATTCCTTGAGGTACAAAATAGTTTTTAATTGCTACTGAAGGATCAGCTACCATTGCTCCGCCATCAGAACCCATCGGAACTCTTGACATTGACTCAACACCACCGCCTATAGACATCTGTGCCTGACCAGACATAACTTGAGCCGCTGCCATGTTTGTTGCTTCTAAACCAGATGCACAAAATCTATTTATTTGCACCCCTGATACTGATTGATCAAATTCTGAATTGAGGACAGCAGAACGAGCAATATTAGCACCTTGTTCACCCACCGGAGCAACACATCCCAGTACAACATCATCTACATCAGATGTATCTAGTTGATTGCGGTCTTTAACATTATTTAAAACCTGAGTTGCAAGTTCTAAGGCTGTAACTTCATGTAAAGTTCCATTTTTTTTACCTTTGCCACGAGGCGTTCTAATTGCGTCATAGATATAACAGTCAGTCATTCGAGTACTCCAAAATATTGATTATAAGTTTGTCGATTATAATAATTAAGAATTTTCAAACAATACTAAATATAAGAAAGTGCAATTAAACTTTCTAAATATTAATCAATAAAATCAATGATTTAATTAATAATATAACATGGTTATAGATCAAGTTCAGTGTACCTTGATAAATCAGGAGAGCCATTAGCAAATTTGTAGACAGGCTTTTGCTTCGCTCCCTTAGGTTGAAAGCTGGGCAGTGCGATTAAAGTTGATGATACTGTTTGAAAACCCATATCAGTCTTTACACACATAGCGCTCAGTGGATTTTTATCTTCACTGTAAGTGCTTCCCAATAACATTTCCCAGTCTTGCCATTCCCCTTTTGATGGATTTGGCTCGAGAGATAAAGCAAACTTTGATAGGTAAATTTTAATACGCTTTGATTTTAAATCATTTCGATCATATGCCGTTATAATCGAAAGTCCTTCTGGAACATTAAAGTATTCAATAGCTTCTTGTTCCTCATCTGACTTTATCCAGTAAGCGTTTATATTATCAGCGATGAGCATATTAAATCCTCGATAAGAGTCCTTTTCAATTTCAATCATAGCGTTAAGAGCCTCGGATGCATCTGCATGATCTAATGCGTCTAAAACCAATTCTCCCCTACTTCTTTTATTATCTAATGGCCCTAAACTGTTCATTCGATTCATGATACCAACAGCTAAACCATAGTCATTGATACCAAGCCATGTGCCTCCAGCAACTAAATCCTTTCCCGCAAATACATGGGGTCTATCTTCCCAGTGTCTACCAGGTGTGAGTGACTCCCTGTCCTTCATTTCATCTCTGTTAGCACCAATTATTAATGGCCACTCTGAGTCACTTTGTTTTAAAATTACTATCGAACACATTTGATTTTTTATATAACTTTACTAGTTAAATGATGTCATGGAAAATAAAAAAACAGCTCTGATCGTAGAAGGCGGTGGCCAAAGAGGGGTATTTTCTTTTGGAATAACCGATACCTTTATTAATAGGAACTATGATCCATTTGATATTTACATGGGAGTCTCAAATGGAGTGGCGGTACTATGCTGGTATCTAATTAGAGAAACAGACAATAATTTAGAAAAAATGCTCTATGCGGCTAAAGGAGATTACCTCAGCTATAAAAATATTTTTATTGGCAAAGACATAATTAAATTTCATCAGATGTACGAGGATGGTGAGAAGATGTTTAGGCCAAGTATGGAAAAGATTAAAAATAATTTAAAAGGAAAAGATTATATTGCAGTTGTGACTGATGCGCTTGAAGCAAATGCCGAATATTATTCATTTGGTAATGGTGAGTGGATGCAAAAAATGATTGCCTCTGGTACCCTGCCTATATTGGTTAGAACACCAAGTTTAATAAATGGACGCAGGAAATTTGATGGAGGTATTGCCGACCCTCTTCCTGTAAAAAAAGCATATGAAATGGGAGCTAAAAAGATAATTGTGATCAGAACATATGAAAAAAAATTTATAAGGAAGTTGAAATTTGAAAATTATATTGGCGCCTTACTATCACGAGAATACCCTAAATTGAGAAAAGCATTATTAGTACATGATAAAACTTATAATCGAGCACTTGATTTTATAAATAATCCCCCGAGTGATTGTGAAATTATACAACTATGTCCACCAGAAAAACTAAAATCAAAAAGAGACTCAAAAAATATTGAAATTTTAAAAGCTGACTACAAATTAGGAAAATCAGTTGCTAAAAAATATTTAGATAATCTAGAGAACTGATTTAACAAATTCACTTATTTTATTTTCAACTAGTGTTGTTGTTTCTGACGGAAAAGCATTAAAAGCATGATCTGCGCCAGGGACAATTATAATTTCTGCATTTGAACCATAACTCAACCATCGACCATACATAAATAATGAGTCGTCCAGCAATAAATCTCTGGTTCCCACAGTAAATAATGCTGGCGGCATTCCACTTAAATCTCCTTGTATAGGCGAAACGTCAGGCAAGCTTTTATCTACATTTCCTTGAAAGTATGAGTCTCTAAATTTTCTTATCATTGCATATGATAATAAGAATATTTCGTCTGAACCTTCCTGCCTGATTGCGCTTGGTGTAAGTCGAGCATCGTATGATCCGTAAATAAGGTTTGCACCCTTGATAGCATCCAACATTCCTTTACTCTTCAGTCTTAGTAGTGTAACTGCTGATAAGTTTGCACCAGCCGACTCTCCACCAATTACAATTTTTTCCGTATTGAATTCTTTCTTTGAATTTTCTATCAACCAAACAGCTGCTGTTTCACAGTCATCTGGAGCAGCTGGATATGGGTTTTTTGGCGCAAGACGATATTCTACACTTACTACAATACAATTAAGTTCATTTGAAATTTTTTCTAGAGATTGGTCCTGCATATCTGCGGCACCAATACAGTGACCACCGCCATGTATATGCATATAAACAAAATCAGGATTATCGTGATTAAATATTCTTATCATTACTTTCTGATCACCGTTCCCAACTTGCCTATTTTCAGCACGGTCAGAGTATCGTTGGAAAGCAAGCAATCCACCGCCTTGTCTTCTTATTTCTTGTAAAACATCAAAAGGTATTTCGTGTGATGGAGGGGCATTTGATAGCAAACTCTGTATGTGATCATTCATTTCATGAATATCTTTTGATATATTTTTATGATCAAAAGCTTCGGGAGAAATAGACGTAAATAACATTTTCCTAGGTACGCGTTCTAATATAATTAAAAGTTCTATTTAGAATTAAAACATAAATAGGCAAAAATGCTAGGTAGCAAACTACTAGTTTCAATATGAAATCGTTGAATGCTATCAGATCCCAATTTTCTCGCATAAACTCGTCTGCAGAATTATAAAATGCCACACCATAAAATAGATATGTATCAATTAATTGCGCAAAAAAGGTGCTTACAACTGGCGCAAGGTACCAATAAGAACTTAAATTGAAGCCATCATCGCCTACTCTGTCCCTTACTTTTGAGAATACAAAGACATCAAGCAACTGCCCAATTGAATAAGCTAAAACAGACGCGATCGCTATTCTAAAATCAGCAAATATGTATGAAATTATAAAAGCAGGTATAAAGGCATAGCCGATAACTTTACGTGCATTTGTTGCATTCGAAAGTCGTACTGTCAAATCTGTAGCTAGAACTATAATTGGGAAAGTGAATGTACCAATTGTATAGTCCAAACCAAATATATTTATTGGAAATTGAACTAAATAATTTGATATAGCAATAATAAAGCAATGCCCCAAAACTAAATAGGTTATTAATTTTCTATTAAGATCCATAGAACTCATAATTAATCCATATCACTGTTAAAACAAGTAAAGTTGCCATGAATCCATTAAATTGATTAATTGCTTTATCTGATTTGATGAAATTATTTAAAAAGACACCAACCGTTGTCCAAGTTAAAACAGCAAATATATTTGAAATTGTGAATGCAATTAATATCCATATCATGCCAATAATAAAGCTATCAATAAACTCAAAATTCTTAAAATCAGTATAAATAGAAATTGTTGTTACTGCCATCATGACTCCTTTTGGATTAACATATTGAAACAATGATGATTCCATAAATGTAATGGGCTTTGAGCGACTTTGGTCTTCTGCATTATAAGAAAAGTAAATGCGATAAGATAAGTATAATAGATAGAATGATCCTAAAATCTGTAATATTGTTTGTATAAATGGAAAGTTATTAAAAATAGTTATTAGTCCCAAGCTCAAAACAATCAATAAAGACAAAAAACCAAACACTACTCCTGCCATATGAGGAATAGATCGAAAATATCCAAAATTTCTGCCAGACGCTGTTAGCATTATATTATTAGGGCCAGGTGTTCCAGATTGGATCACACATAATAATAACAAAGGAAAGAAATACTCGATCATTTTAGAAATACATTTAGTAAACTATAAAGTAAATAGAAGTAATAATCACAATTATCGTTGGCAGTATCATATTGTGAAGATTTTCATCAACTTTATAGGTTTTTATTTGGCCTTTTATTTTGAATGGGAGATGCTTATCTTTGCCAGGCAGTAATTTTAATTTCTTTCCAAATGTGTATCTAAACGGTGTTCTGCCTCCGGGATCAGACAATGTCCCTTTAAATAGAGGCATGCTGAATATAGTAATTATAAAAGTTCCAAGGAAACCAAAGTACCAAATAAGCCAAAAATAAAGCTGATATGGATAATAAAATTCAGGAATATGAATCCATAAAACAATTAAATTTAAAACCATAATTGGGTAGAACCCTAATACTTGCCAAACTACATGAAAGCGTGCATGTCCTATCCAATCAGGATGAGTGGCATGAGTTTTATTAAAATCTGCAATAGTTGGACCTATCGTTAATAAAATTGATAAAATTGTAAAAACTATTCTTGGTATAGAATTCAGATCATATAGATCCATAAAGATACTATTTAAATTTTTTACGCATATTGATTGCTGCTTGAATACCTGCTACGGGTTTTTTCCCCTCTGGGACTGTGTTTCCTTTTTTGGTGAGATTTTCAAAGCTTTCTCCTTTTTTGAACATATCATAAAGAATATCAATATCCATGTTTGTGCCCACTGGTTCTTCGGGAAATCCTCTAGCTGATACCTCATGCTTAAAATCTTCTTCATTTTTCCAGTGCTCAAAAAATATTTCAATAAGATTGCCGTCAGGATCTTTATAATACATTCCAGTTATCCAACCATGATTAATAGTCCAGTATGGTTTTAAGCCTCGTTCTTTTGCTTTTAAGTAAAATTCAAACCACTTATCTATAGGATTTAATTGATAAGAAATATGGTCTAGTCCAACTGCTGATGGTGTAGACCTATTTAGCCATTCTTTAAAGCTTGCTATCAATCTTACAAAAAAATTAAGCTTATCAACCCCTGGCTTAGTGTTCGCGATGGCTACTCTATGATGTTCTTCATCAAAAGCTAAAAAAGCAATATCATTACTTTTATATAAAGGTTTACATCCAAAAAGTTTTTCATAGAAACTAACCATCTTATCGAACTGCATGGTTTTAAAAGCTACATGATGAAAATTATCTGGAGAATACTCAGACCGAAACTTTTTGTATAAATCAAAATTTAAGATTACTTCTTTAGTCATAATTTAAACTGTCCAAAACCAATCAGGACCAGGTAAATGAAGAACATGATTTTCTAGGCCTATTTCTTTATCAGTTAACTTATTACACTTTTCATTCATTAGCATTAGTAAATCTCTATTATTCTTATTTTTGGAGAGATCATTCATTTCGTAAGGATCGTTCTCTAAATCAAATAATTGAAAATTAGAATTGTTAGCAACTAGATCATCATAATCATGAGGTATGTTATTCATACGAGGAGAGAAAAATCTTAAAAATTTATATTTTTTGTCTACTACGCCTTTATAATTAAGAGGAAGACTGAAGTCAGGTAAGAAATTGCCTTCAGAGGCGAATGCTTTAGCTTTATTAACAAAGCCTTCAGCTAGAGCTGTATGTCTAAATTTTTCTGCGACTTCAAAAACAGTTGGAATAATTTGAACCCCGTGTATTAAATGACCTTCTACATCTCGATTATTTGCATAATTTACATTTTCAACTAAATGAGCGTAACTGTTACCTTTTAGTTCAGGAAATTTATTTTTTATTTCTAGCTTATCAAGACCTGCAAATTCCAATATTGAAGGAACGATATCAATATTTGAAATAATTGAATTGCACATCTTTTGTTGTTTTAAGTCAGGGTGATATACTAAAGTCGGAACCTTGATTGATTCCTCCCAAGCAACAACTTTTCCTCTTGCTCCTTGTTGTCCAAGCATTTCTCCATGATCTGAAATCATAAAAATAATTGTATTTTCTAGCTGATCTGTTTCGTGCAGAGTATCAATGAGCATCATTATCCGCCTATCTACGTCACGCAAACAATTAAAATAATAATTACAAAACTTTCTCCATAAGTCTGGCCGGTTATATGATATCTCTCCATAGAGAGTATTCATTAGTTCAGTCCCTATTTCTGCACCTGCGTCCATACTTTGTCTTGGACCAAAATTCTTTGGAAATTCAAAGTCATGTTCTAAATCATAGATAGGATCATCAGGCGCAAACTCTTGGTTAGCTGCAATAAATCCAGTTCCTTTAATCTCAGGCGCTGCCCTGTAAAACATAATGTCATGAGGATTGACAAAATTTATAAATGCAGACCATGGCTTACTATTGTCTTTGTTTTCTAAAATAAATCTAGAAGCATCTCTGGCAGTTAATCCATCGTATTTATATCCACCTTGTCCCAAATCTCTTTCACCTGGCTGATTAGAATTATCAAATCCATATTTACTAAACATTTGCTTCATGCCTTCATAGCCAAGAGCGTTCTCATTTACATTGCTTTCAGTAATATTTGTTAGATGCCACTTGCCAAAATATCCAGTTTCATAATTTTGATTTCTCATCATATGGCCTATGGTATTTACATTGTCGTACAAGCCTGGCACCCAAGGTGTGACTGTATTGTCCCATACACCAGTAAATTGAACATGTTGACCTGTATAAACTGAACTACGAGCGGGTGAACAGATCGGTGTAGAAGTGTAAGATCGATTAAAATAAGTTGATATACTCTCGAGATATCTTCTAGCCGGTAAATCAATACTCTTGGGTATATATGGCCATGCCCTTTCTTGGTCATTTAATATTAAAAGAATATTGTAATTTTTTGCCTTTATGTAAGCTGGTGCTTGTTGCGTCATTAAGATTGAACTTAATCCAGCTAATGTCACTGAAGCAGCAGATTGTTTGATAAAAGATCGTCTTGAAATTTTTTTATTCATATTGAAAAAAAACAATATACAATAATTTGTCTTGATACAATTCTAGCTTTTAGATATTCAATATACATAAACATATGAAATTAGTTACTTTTTTACATAATAACAATCTAAGCATCGGTGCGGTCAAAGATGATCTGATTATTAGTTTTGCCCAATCATCTCTTCCTAAAAATATGATTGACTTTATTGAACTTGGTAGCGATGGACTTGATACAGCTAATGACCTAGTTGAAAAAGGTGAAGATAAAATAGAACTAAGTAAAGTAGAATTGTGTGCGCCTATTCCTAAGCCAAGTAAGATACTTGCTGTAGGTTTGAATTATAAAGAACATAAAGATGAAGTTGCAGAAACGGCAGCAAACACTATTGGCAAGGCGCAGGAAAAATATCCAAATATATTTAATAAACAAAATAGCTCAGTTGTTGGTCCTTTCGATTTAATACATAGGCCAAGAGCATCAGAATTTTTAGACTACGAAGGTGAGCTAGGTTTTGTTATTGGGAAAAAATGTCGTCATGTTCCTTACGACAGTGCTGCGAACGTTATTTATGGATACACAGTTGTTAATGACGTCACTATTAGAGATTGGCAGATGCGTGGACCGCCAATGACGATGACCATGGGCAAATCATGGGATACGCATTGCCCTTTTGGACCTTACCTAGTAACCAGTGACGAAGTTGGTGATCCTCACAATTTAAAACTCGAAACTCATGTTAATGGCGAACTAAGACAATCAGCATCAACAAGTGATTTAATTTTTGATTGTTTTACTCTTGTTGAATACTTATCAACTGCATTTACTTTAGAGCCAGGCGATCTAATTCCAACAGGTACTCCAGCTGGATCAGCAGTAATGACAAGAAATTGGCTCAAAGCAGATGATGAAGTAAAGATTGAGATTGAAAAATTAGGCTTTATTAAAAACAAAGTTATTGAAGAGCCAGAAGATACTCCCGTATATTAAATCAAGTGATTGAAACCGAATATGATGTAGTTGTTACAGGGTATGGTCCCGTGGGTGAAACGTGTGCAAATCTCCTTGGTTATTATGGGATCAAAGCATTGATTCTAGATAAAGAAAAAAATGCCTACCCTTTACCAAGAGCGATTACATGGGATGCTGAATGCCAGCGAGCAATGTCGCACTGCGAATTCTTAAGCGAAGTAAAGACCAGAAAAATAAGAGGCGTTGATAATAAGGACGCTAATAAAAAATCAATCATGAAAATTACAACTGAGGGTTTTGACACATATAACTATCAGCATAGAATTTTGTTTATTCATCAACCACAATTTGATGAGGCGCATAGAGAAAACGCAGAAAAATACTCAACAAATACCATAAAAACAGGCAGTGAGCTTCTAGCGGTAAATGAAATAAATGGAGTCATTAATTGTACATACAAAAATATTGATACCAATGAGCAGTTCACAGTTACAAGCAAGTATCTTTTAGCATGTGACGGTGCAAACAGCACAGTTAGAAAGCTTAACAATATCAAATTGAATAGTCTTGATGCTGACGAATCCTGGATGGTAGTTGATGGATATACTAAAAGTAGTTTTGACTGTTTCACAGATATAGATGCTATTCAATATTGTAATCCAACTAGGCCAACGACGATTATTCAAGGTGTAGAAAATTGCTTTAGATTTGAAATTGCATTTATGCCTGGAGATACCGTTGAAGAGATACAAAAAGAAAGTGTGTTTAGAAAATATATTGATCAATGGATTGGCGATAATGAAGTAGAATTTAGCAGAACTGCGGTGTACTCCTTTCATGCAGCGGCTGCTGAGAGATGGAGTAATGGAAATATTTTTCTTCTTGGTGATGCAGCTCACCAGATGCCCCCCTTTATGGGGCAAGGCATGAACTCTGGCTGCAGAGATGCTGAGAACTTACTCTGGAAGATTAATGGTGTACTGAAAGGCCTTTATAAGTCAAAAATTTTAAATACTTATGAAACAGAAAGAAAACCTCATGTTGAACGTATTACAAGAGCAGCTATCAAAATGGGTGGAGTTATAAATGCAAAAAGTAAGTTTAAAGCTTTTATCCGTAACACTACGTTAAGGATACAGGGTCACTTCAAAGGCAAAGAAAATGTATTTCCTATTCTGAATGGAAACCGTCTTGGCCAAGGAGTACACAATATGCCTAAAATTAAAGATGTCTCTCTTGAACGATATTACTTTAATGAAATTAGTGTAAGACTTAATGATGGCAGGATTCAAAGTACTGACAAAATTTTAGGAAAAAATTTTGGTATAATTTTAAATAATTTTGAAGGTAATAAAAAAATTTCCGATAAATATCTTGAATTCCTAAACAAACATAATTTTAAGATTATAAATATCTCTAACAATCATGAACAATCTAATTACGACAATTATATAGCTTGTGAAGACACCCACTCTGATATGCAGATTTATTGTGATAAGTATGATTGCAACGCTATCATCTTAAGGCCTGACAAGTATGTTTTTGATATTTTTAATTTTGAAACAGACAATCTTGATGAAATAGTATCATTTACAATTAAAAACTTCGAAGAAACATCTGTTTTTACTCCAAGTTAATTAAGCTAACTTCTTTTTGGTAGGCTTTTAATTATGCTTAAATTATTTAAAATTGCTGATGAACGCCTAATCTTTGCAAGTTCTTGATATTCAGGATCGTTATACCACGCTTTAGCGTCTTCTTCTGATGGAAAAGTCCATAATATAGTACGTCCTTCTATAGGTTTTTCACCTTCAAGATGTTCAATTTTATCATCAAAGGTTATGAATTCACCTCCATATTTCTTTAATATTGGAAAAAATCCTTTTTCATAATTTAGATATGTTTCTTTATCTTGAATATTAATATCCACAAGCATGTAAACCTTTTCAGACATATTATAATTCTATAATGGGTATAAAAAAAATCAAAGATATAAATTGAAACTAATATTTTATGAGTTATTAATATTAAATGCCATTAAATGATGATGATAGAAAAAAAGGCTTAAAAATACTTAAGGAAATGGATCTCCTTAAAGACGATGAAACCCCAGTATCTAAGAATATATTAAAACAAATAGTAGACATGCTTTATGGAACTATCTGGTCCAGAACTGACAAACTTAGCCTTAAAGAAAGAAGCATGATCACATTAACTGTACTTGTGGCTCTAAATAGAGAAAATGAATTGAAGTCTCATCTAAGAGGAGCACAGAATTTAGGAATTGAGAAGGAAAAGATTGAAGAAATGATTTTGCACGTCGCTCATTACAGTGGATTCCCAACTGCTGTTTCTGCCAGTCAGTTATTAAATAAAGTCTGGGATGAAAAAAAAGAATCTCAATAAAGACACTCTTATAGGTAAACAGGATTATAAAGTTTCGAACTTTAATCATGAATGGGTTCTATTTCACAATGAGTTTTCTATTTGTTCAAGGAAAGTAAGGGTTTGTTTAGAAGAATTAAGTATTAATTATCATTCTCAACATATACATCTTATCGAGACAAAAGATTGTGAAAATTTGTCAACTGATTTCCTAAAGATAAATCCCACTGCAACAGTACCAGTCTTGCTGCATGAGAATTATCCAATATATGAATCGCATGAACAAATTAAATATGTATCTAAACTTAAGCCAGAGGTTCTTTACAATGATGAAGTAGTGGAGAAGTGGAATGAAAAAGGCTCTTTAGTGGGCGATGATCCCATGAACGGAATAAAAGATTACGCAGGAAACTGTATTTCAATTATGATGCAACCACTTTTTGCAGCTATGTTGAAAAAAGTTAGTATTTTTAAATTTATTAAATATTTTAAACATCCATCAAAATTTAGAGCATTTTTCTTCGTAATATTTAAATTAATGGGCAATAGAGCGTTTGGAAAAAATGCACCTAATCAGAGGGCAGCTGTTAAAGCCTTTAAATGTTTAAAAGTACATTTTGAAGAATTAAACCATCATCTCAATGACAGAAGTTGGATTGGAGGTGAAAAATTTAGCATTGCTGACATATCGTGGATGGTTTTATTTCATCGTGTTGAAGAATTGCAAATTATAGATTTATTAATAGGCAATAATGAAAATTTAAAAGAATATCACAAACGTCTAAAAAATCGTGAAAGCTATAAAAAATCAATTCTTGAATTCAATAGTGAAGCGATAAGCAATGGCATCAATCAGCTAAAATCAGATATTAAAACTTCTAAAAATATCATTCAATTTTATCAATTAATTCAAGAAGAAAGTAAGATGGCTTGAAACTATAAAATATAGGTATTATTTATATACTCTGATATAATTGCTTTGATACTTATGTTTTATACGAATCCATTCGCAGAATTAATAAACTTCATGCCCGTTGAAGCATTGCAGGCTTTTGTAATACTCATGGTCGCTATGGTTGCCTTAGGTACAATCCTAGACATGGCGCATAAGAAAAATGCCAAGTACTTCTTTATCAATTACAAAAAGGCGACTGAGTCAGCTACGAAAAAAGTTAGCGCAGGAGAAAAAGCAGCTGTTATTTCTAAAACTATAGCAAGTGATATTTTAACTACATCTGAACTAGGTCGCGGACAAAGAAGAGCAGCGCATTTACTTGGCATGTATGGGTCGATCTTATTTTGGATATGTTCAGCTGTTTTGATATTCGCTTATACTGGAGTTGCTAAAGAAGCGCCATATCAAGTTTCTGCTTTATGGCATATTGGCGCTCTAATGACTTGTCTGGGTGGATACTGGTTTTGGTTTTTCTTGCGAGTTGATGTTTCTGCAGAGGCAAATCCATGGAAAAGAATTATTAGAGCAGACTTGTTCGTTTTATCATTATTAGCTGCTGCAACTTTTGGGCTTGCTTGGTCTTATACTCAGTACGCAAATATTCCTTTGTTTGATAGCTTGTTTCTAGTTCTTTATGCTCTATCTAACATAGTATTGTTTGGAGGCGTATATTGGTCAAAATTTGCTCATATGTTTTATAAACCGGGTGCCGCAATTCAGAAAAACCTATCAGAAGTTGATGGTTACCGTGACGATTTGCCGGGTCCGGCTGATGCTCCTAAGCAATTTGGCCTTGGAATAAAGCGAGAATCACCTAGGCATTATTAATAAAATTTGATTAACTGGTAAAAGAGAAGAGGAAAAATTTATGGCAACATTTGTATACATGACAAGATGTGATGGTTGTGGTCACTGCGTCGATATTTGCCCATCAGATATCATGCACATTGATAAAGAAACAAGACGCGCAGTTAATATCGAGCCAAATATGTGTTGGGAATGTTATTCTTGTGTAAAAGCCTGTCCACAAAATGCCATCGATGTTAGGGGCTATGCAGATTTTGCGCCTATGCATCATAAAGTAAGAGTTTTAAGAGAAGAAGAGAAAGGAACTATTTCTTGGAGAATTAAATTTAGAAATGGTCATGAAAAGAATTTTGTTTCACCGATTACAACAAAACCATGGGGCAAGTATATTCCTAAACTTGCAGAAGAAAAAGCTCCAACAAAAGATGAGTTAAACTCACAGCTTCTTTATTCAGAGCCAACTGGATTGAATATAGACACTGGACTGCCTGAAATAGATAAAGAAAAATTTAAAGAAGGCGTTTATTACTAGTCCATGGCTAAAATTCAAACTATTCATGAGGATTGCGATATCCTTATTATTGGTGGAGGTATGGCAGGCACAGGTGCAACCTTTGAATCAAGGCACTGGGGAAGAGATTTAAAAATTGTCTGCGTTGAAAAAGCCAACATAGATAGAAGCGGTGCTGTTGCTCAAGGCTTATATGCAATCAATTGTTATATGGGCATGCAATGGGATGAAAATCAGCCAGAAGATCACGTACGTTATGCAAGAAATGACCTCATGGGATTAGTGAGAGAAGATTTAGCATACGATATGGCAAGACATGTTGATTCAACCGTTCACATGTTTGATGAATGGGGCCTACCTATTATGAGAGATAAGGAGACTGGAAGATATCAACGTGAAGGAAAGTGGCAGGTTATGATTCACGGAGAAAGCTATAAGCCTATAGTTGCTGAAGCTGCAAAAAAATCTGCTGATAAAATTTATAACCGTATCATGATTACCCACCTCTTAATGGATGAAGGAAAAGAAAATCGTGTGGGCGGAGCTGTCGGTTTCAACATGAGAACAGGAAACTATCACGTATTTAAAGCTAAAGCTGTGATTGTTGCCGCAGGTGGAGCTTCACACATTTTTAAACCAAGAGCTGTTGGGGAAGGCATGGGAAGAACTTGGTATGCACCGTGGAGTAATGGATCGGCATATGCATTGCCCATTGCTGCAGGTGCCAAGATGACGCAAATGGAAAATAGAATTGTCCTTACAAGATTTAAAGACGGTTATGGTCCTGTAGGAGCTTACTTCTTACATCTAAAAACGTACACTCAAAATGGTAATGGTGAGAACTATGAGCAAAAGTGGTATGAAGATACTAAGAAGTTAGTAGGAGGGTATATTGACCACGCTCCTGTACCAACGTGTTTAAGGAATCATGCATTCATAGAGGAAGTTAAAGCCGGTGGAGGACCAATTCATATGGTGACAACAGAAGCCTTCCAAGACCCTCACTTAGAAACGATTGGTTGGGAAAATTTCTTGGGTATGACGGTAGGCCAAGCTGTTGTTTGGGCGTCACAAAATATTGATCCTAAATATACCAACCCAGAATTAACCACTTCTGAACCATACGTTATGGGTTCTCACGCAACATGCTCTGGTGCATGGGTAAGTGGTCCCGAAGATTTATCTCCGTCTGAATATTTCTGGGGATACAATCGAATGATGAGTGTCGATGGTTTGTTTGGTGCAGGAGATACTGTAGGCGGCAGTGCCCATAAATTTTCATCGGGTTCATTTACCGAAGGACGTTTAGCTGCTAAAGCCGCAGTTAAATATATAGTAGATTTAAAAAATGATGAAATATTAATTAATGCAAAACAGTATGAAGATTTAAAGGAGGTTATTTATAAACCTCTTGAGAACTATAAAGTTGGACGCAATGAAATAACGGCAGGAACCGTTTCCCCAAGTTATTTATTGCCTATACAGGGACTTCAAAGATTGCAAAAAATTATGGATGAGTATGTTGGTGGTGTTGGAGTTAATTATATGACCAATGAAAATCTTCTCAATAAAGGTCTTGAATTGCTTCACATGCTTGAAGAAGACTTGGAATATATTGGTGCTGAAGATTATCATCAGCTAATGAGAGCTTGGGAGCTGAAACACAGATTAATGACATCTCAATGTGTTACTCATCATACTCTTTTTAGAAAAGAAACTAGATGGCCCGGTTATTATTACCGAGGTGATCACATGAAGCTTGATGACGATAATTGGCATTGTCTCACTGTATCAAGACGAGATCCTAAAAGTGGAGAGTTTTCTCTTGAAAAAGCACCTCTATACCACATTGTTGATTAAATGAATCTTTTAGATAAATCTGACGAAGAGCTCTTAGAGATCGCTCAACCCATGTGGGATAATTTAATTCATTGTTCTAATAAGCAAGATTATTTTGGATTTACTAAAAATTTTTCGGCTCGAATGCTATTCGGTGCGAATGAAATTGAACTAGCAAAACAATGGGCTAATAATGACGTAATCACAAGTCTAACTGAAGAAAGAGAATTTCTTGGATGCCTTAGAAGAGACGAGCATGTGACAATTCTCTTTAAACAAAAAAGTAGTAAATCTGACGGAGATTACCTTGGAAGATTAGTATTAGGAATTGAAGATACTGAAATAAAAATATTTGGAGCTACAATATTCTAATTACAGTTCGTCCTGATCCCTCATTTTTTTTCTTATTTTAGTAGCAGAGATTTTATGAATTTCTTCTCCTAAATCATGCTCAGTGAAAGTATACCCTACTCCGCGTCCGTATGAGATGTCAGTTATATTTGGAACTTTTAAAATAATGTATTCTTTTTCATATTCATGACCACGAATTGATAAGCCATCAATTATCCTTTTTTTAACCTCTTCAAATTCAAAAGGATTATCTTCCTGTCCATCGACTCCGGCATCGACCCCAGAAACATCTCTGAACATAATGCATACTTGACCTGTTTTGTTTAAAGCCTTTTCAAAAAGTGCTGTATGGCCGTCATGCCATGGCTGCCATCGACCAAGCATTAGAGAGGTGGGCTTTTTCCAATCAAACATTTTGAATTTCTAAAGCTAGGCTCTTTATTTCTTCATCGCTTAGAAAGGATTTAATGATTTTATTAGCATTTGTTGGAGTTTCAAACATTTTAGTAGTATCTTTAAATGCATCAGATTTTTCTAAGCTCTCTACTTCAAACGGAAGATTTTTTGCTGAGTCCAATTCTTCTTTCTTTTCCTCAACTACTCTTCCTTCCTTGATTGTATCCAGCCATATTAAATAATCAGGTTTAAAAGAAAGTCTTGAGTTTTCAGTAGGTGCAACGAAGTCACAGATTACTGACCTTCCATTACTTACTTCGAAGTCGGCAAATGTAGTCATTCTGTTTGCCTGCCTTTTTCTTCCTTCTGCAGAAAAATCCCAATCATTTGATGCTGTTCTTATGACATCTGCATTGAACCAAGCACAATTTTTAATGCTATCTTTCAACCTCTTTGCAAGCCAAGTTTTACCTGATCCGGGAAGACCACAAATAAGAATTTTCATGTTAGCGTTAAGTATATTAAATTATTAATTAATTATAAAGCCTGAAAGGTTTACCGTTCTTGAAATGACTGCCCCATTGAGCCAATAAAAGGAGAAAGTAGGTAATTTGCTACAGTTCTCTCACCAATATGTATGCTTGCTAAGACTTTTACGCCTGGAACTAATTGATAAATTTTATCTTTGCTCTCAAAATAACTTTGATCAGTTTTGACGAGAATCTTATAAAATACTATTCGATTGTCATTGTCATCTTCTTCAGTGTCGGGACTTATTTGAATAACCCGGCCATTGATTTGCCCAAAATTTACAGAGTCTGCTGAGGATAACTTTACCACAGCTTCTTGATCGACCTTTACAAATCCAATATCACTATTTGGCAATCTTGCTTCAACGATTAGACTGTCTTTTGTTGGAACCAAATCAAGAATTGATCCTCCAGGCTTTATAACTCCACCCTCAGTTACAAAGAATAAATTTTTTACTACACCATCTACTGGAGCTATGACGGTTGTTCTTTTAAGGCTGTCTTCTAATTTTTTCATAGTTTCATCTGATTGAGAAAGCTCTCTCTGTGCTACTTGTAGCTCATCTCTTCCCTCTTCAATAAATTGGTTAATATAACCTTCACGTTTTTCAATTGTCTCTTCTAAAATTCCTTTTGCATTATTAAGTTCTTTTAAAATATTCAAATGAGCAAACTCAGATGTTACTTGTTCTTCCATTAATTGTTGACTCATCTCGGCCTGTCTTAGAAGAATATCTACATCTGTTTGTGCTTTTACAACTAAGGTGTCGAACTCTTTCAATGTTCCTTCAAACGTTTTCTGTCTACTCAGAAACAATTCCATTGATTTATTAATGATCTTTTCTCTTTTTTTTGATAACTCTGATGGAAAAACAGGAACCTCAAAGTTGTTTATTTCTGCCTCAAGTCTGATGGATTTAATTACCTGTGTATCCATCCTTACCTGCAGCTCTTCAACATCGACCTCACTGGCCGTTGCTGCGAGAATAACCAGAGGTTGCCCTGTTTCAACATATTCACTCTCTTTTACTAAAATTTTTTCAATTATTCCCCCTTCTAAATGTTGTATTGTCTTTATTTCTCCAACTGGGATGACCTGACCTTCAGCATTACTTACAATATCAATTTTAAAAAAAACAGCCCACATAATCATAGAAAATGTAAGCAAAGAGAAGGCGATGAAAAATAATTGGGTTGATTTTAGATGTTTTTCAGGGAGATTTTTCATTATTGACTATTTATTTATTAATTTTGCCATTGACTATTTCTGGCTTTGGTTTTGCATCTAAGTTTATGATTATATTTGACTCATCTATTATTTTTTCATCAGCAGTAGCAACAATCATGGTAAGATTAGATTTCTTTACCTCTTGAATTAAGCTATAGATACAGCTTCTTCCATTTTCATCAAGGTCTGCTGTGGGTTCATCAAATAAAAAAAGTTTTCCATTTACCATCATTGATCTGGCGAGTGCGATCCTTTTGCGTATTCCCAATGGAAGATTTTCTCCTCTGTCTTCCAAGTTCATATTAATTCCTTCAGGATGCCCATTGATAAAGTATTCAAGATCTGATCTTTTTAAAACCTCTTTAAAGAAATTTCTATTTATTTCCTTACCGCCAACTATATTTTCTAGCAGTCGCCCGTCTACAAATTTTGGCTCTTGAGGTAAATAAGTTATATTTCCTCTGATCCAATCTAATGATAATTGATTTATCTCTAAATCATCAAAAAAAATCTGGCCTCTATTAAACTCTATTATTCCTGCTATTGACTTAATTAAAGTGGATTTTCCGCTTCCATTTGAACCAGTAATTGAAACTACATTCCCTGATTTCACTTCACAGCTCAAAGACTCAAAAACAGGATTCTTAGTTTTCGGATATTGAAAGAACAAATCTTTTATTAATATTTTTCCGCTAAAATTTTCAATCATAGAGCCTTTAAATTTTTCGTTAGGAAATTTCAAAATAGCCTCAATTTCTTTAAGTGATATTTCAGCTCTTTTGATTGGCTCTAATGTTTGGACAAATTTAACAGATGGCAAAATTGCTCTTGCAGCCAAAATATTAGCGCCGATTAGTGCTCCAACACTAATTTGCCCATCAACTGCCAATATTGCGCCCCATCCTATAATTACAATTGTAGTAAATGTAGAAATAAGAGCTAAAAATGAAGAAAGTAAATTTTTATTACTTTCAGCTTTTTCTCTTAACGAAATAAATTGGTTTAAAATTAAATTCCATGTTTTGTGTATAATAGGTAACAAATTGAAATATTTCATCGAGGTGTTTCTCGAGGTAATATTATCATAAATTCTTGCTGTATTCATTGAGGTAGAGGTGATCTTATTTATTGAATCATAAATTACTGATGAATATAGGGCATTGATAAGAAAGGGCAGAAAGATAAATGTGATCACTATTAATCCTAATTGATAATGAATAAGAAAAATTGCAAAGATAAAAATTAGTGAGAATGGAAGATCAATAACAACTAAAGTAGTAGTTGCTGTGAGTGTTTGTTGAATAGTTTGAACGTGAGAAGTAATAATATCACTTCGAAATTTTTGATTAAAAGCATAAAATGATGTTTTAATATTACTTAACTTTGCCATGACTTGATTTGCCAAATCAGTATTAATTGGCTCTAATTCTCTCGCCATTCTATGCCTTATGTTTTTGAAGAAAAATTCGAAGATAGATATAACAATCACTCCTACGACAAGTGTTACCAATGTTGAAGTAACACCATAAGCTACATATCTTTGGAGTACTTGAATCACATATATTGGTGTTGCCAAAGCAAGTAAATTTACAAACAGTGAGGCTATCAATATACGAAACAAAAAAGCCTGGTTAATCTTTAATCTGTTAAAAATTTCAAACATATCAATATATTAAACTAATTGTATCGCAATTAACTTTAAGTCTGATACAGATACATTGTTTTAAGACAAATTTACAGACCTTTTACCGAGAATATCTTCAGTCCCTAGAATAGCTATGCAACTGTCACATCTGCGTCTGTGAAGGTTTCACTTCCATTGACTCCAAAGACAACTTCATTAGTGCCTGTTACTTTTACCACCGTATAACCTGGCATTGAAATATTATCACTAGTAAGCGTTAATGAGCCAAATGGCGTAGCAAGAGGAGTAGAGCCATCTACTATTTTAATTTTATCACCATCAACTCTATCAAAATCAAGAATTCCATCTGCATTAGCAGCGGCCAACATTATATTTGCATTACTACTCCCTTCGCCAAGAGTAAATACGAATGTATCAGAACCGCCAGCGCCTTCAAAATTATCTTTTCCTGTTCCAGCTATGAAAATATCATCACCTGGTCCTCCCTGGTAGTAACCATTTACACCATTAAATGCATTAAATGTTATAGGAGCATTAGGGTTTGGAGGAGGATTGTTTTCATTGTTTTGATTTGGATCAAAGTTTTCTGGATCAAAGTTTTCTGGATCAAAGTTTTCTGGATCAAAGTTTTCTGGATCAATGTTTTCTGGATCAAAGTCCACAAATTCGGGATCATTTACATCATAGCCCACATAGTTTGGAGAGTTTGGGTTCAGAATATCATATAACAACATATCTGGTTCTATAGGTTCACCCCTCATCCCTATATCAGGTCCCCATTCTGTTCCATAGCCAGGCTGTTGTTCCAGCGGAAGCTCAGGTTGCCCGAGAGGGTTATTTATCATCATCGGATTGTTCATCATCATGTTATTTTCCATCATCATGTTTTCATACATAGCCATATTATCCATCGCCATGTTCATTGGATCATTCATCATCATGTTATTCATTGGGTCATTCATCATCATGTTATTCATTGGGTCATTTATCATCATGTTCATATCGCTCATGTTCATCATGTTGCCCCCCATGTCAGGACCCATCATCATGCCGCCCATCATATTTGGATCATATCCCATGTCAGGACCCATCATGCCACCCATGTCAGGACCCATCATCATATCCATGCCCATCTGACCCATCATTGGTCCATCCATTGGATCAAATCCCATCATCATAGGGTCCATATAACCGTCCATAGGCATTCCACCCACCATAGGGTCCATACCCATCATTCCCATTGGATCCATCATGTTTTGCATCATTCCTGGGGTCATTGCCATTTGACCAGACATCATTGGATCGAATGGATCAAATACATTGGTTCCAGGCATACCACCCATCATAGGGTCCATGCCCATTTGCATCATGCCCATCATTGGGTCATCCATCATACCTATTTGCGTAGCCATCATAGGGTCCATGCC
>CABZLP010000003.1 GCA_902526565.1 uncultured Pelagibacteraceae bacterium
ACTTAGTAAAGACTGTATCATAAACAACCTGTTTTTTTATAGGTATATTTATGTGGTCTTTTAAATTTCTAATAAGCGATTGAGTAGTTATTGAGCCAGTAAAATACTCAATGCCTTTTAATTTGTTTTCTTTATAAACTTTTTTGAATTTTGTTTTTAAGAAATCTAATAACTCATTGCTAGACCGTGCACAATATAAAATATTTCCGAATCCTGACTTAATTAATTTATCTCGCGAAGATGAACCAACAACAATAAATTTTTTTTCTTCATGAAGAGATTTAGATTTAACAAGTATGCTTGTTGCTCGTAAACTGGTTACAAGGATAACGTAACCTTTTGTAAAATTGATTTTTTTGTTAATTTGAGTGATCGAGCTAAGAGAATTTATATGTGACTTATATCCATAAGTATCAAACAAGCTTTTTAATTTTTTTGCCTCTTTAATCGGGCGTGTAATTAAAATCATCTTTTAAATAATCCAATTCATTTATTTTCCTTTGGCCTACAATTTCAATTACTTCATCACTAAGCGTATCACTTAGTTCAAAATGATTATTTTTTTCAGCAGAAACTTTTTTTTGAAATATTTTTTGACCAGTATGATCGTACAACTCAAACCAAATTTGTATTTGGTCATTTTTAATTTTTGCATAAACAGAGACAGGGCTATTACAGTTTGCATTAATATTTTTAAGAACTCTGCGTTCAGTTAAACATTCGATTTCAGTCTCAGTATCATTAATTGGTGAAAAAATTTCTTTTATTTGACTTTCTTTAAAAGCTTGAACACCAACTGCGCCTTGACAGGCAGCTGGTAAGAATGATTTAAAATCTAATACTTCAGTCACTAGGTGTTCTAATTTTAAACGAGCTAAACCAGCAAGACTTAAAATGATAGCATCATATTCTTTGTTTATTAATTTTTGAATACGTGTATCGACATTGCCTCTCAGTAACTTGATCGACAAATCTTTTCTTAGATGTAGAACTTGTGACCGTCGGCGAATAGAACTGGTACCAATCACACTCCCTGAAGGTAAGTCCATAAGCTTTTTTCCTGAATTGCTGAGGAGTGCATCATTCGCATTGTGTCTTTTCATCCAACAGATAATGTCAAGATCAGTTGACACTTCTTGTGCAGGCACATCTTTCATTGAATGCACCCCAATATCAATCTTACCTGATATTATTTGTTCTTCGATCTCTTTTATAAACAAACCTTTACCTCCAATTCGGTCTAAACGGTGGGCATTATAAATATCACCAGTGGTTTTGATTGTTTTTATATCAAATAAATCTTTTTTTAGCTTTGGATCTGAACTAAGAACTTTTTGCAGTAAGAAATTGGTCTGAGATTGAGATAAGCTGCTATTACGAATTCCTACTACAATTTTTTGCAATTCAAACATACATTTTAATATCGAACATTTAAACAGTAGGTTTATAATTAAAGAAATAACAGTTAAAGTACACTTAATTTAAGTGGATTTTTGCAAATTATAGAGATGAAAAAAATTAGAGTGTTAGGGATTGAATCCAGCTGTGATGAAACGTCGGTTTCAGTTGTAGAAAAGACAGGAGATAAGATCAAAGTCCTTTCTAATATTGTTAAATCTCAACTTGATGTTCATAAAGATTATGGGGGGGTTGTCCCAGAGCTTGCTGCAAGGGCTCATTCAGACGTCATTCATAAATTAACTCAGATGTCTCTGGATCAGGCAAATATTACATTTAGAAGCATTCATGCTATTGCCTCGACAGCAGGACCTGGTTTACTTGGCGGATTATTAGTGGGCGTTGTAGCTGGAAAGACACTGGCTTCATCACTTAAAAAACCTTTCATTGCGGTGAACCACTTAGAAGGTCATGCCTTATCTATTAAACTCGAACAAAAAATTGATTTTCCATATCTACTACTATTAGTATCTGGCGGGCACACTGAATTTACAGTAATCAAAAAATTTAATAGCTACAAACGAATTGGAACAACCATCGATGATGCACTGGGTGAGGCATTTGATAAAACTGCACGTCTTTTAAAAATGGAGTACCCAGGAGGCCCCGAAATCGAAAAATATGCAAAAGAGGGAGATGAAAATAAATACAAGTTACCCCTACCTCTTATCAACGAGAAGAATTGTCACTTCTCTTTTGCCGGTCTCAAGTCAGCAGTTGCCAATATAGTTGCTCATAATAAATGTACTGAAAAATTTAAAAAAGATATGTCAGCCTCTTTTCAAAAAACTATAAACCAAATTTTATCTATTAAAGCTCAACATGCGATTGAGCATTTCCAAAGAATTAATAAATCAAAAAAAACTACAAAAGTTGTAGTTGCTGGAGGAGTGGCTGCAAATAAAAGTCTGCGTGGTGCGATAACAGAATTAGAGTCAACTCATCGATGTGAATTTCTGTTTCCATCCATAAAATATTGTACCGATAATGGAGCCATGATTGCGCTCGCAGGCATAGAGAGATTTGAACGAAATATGTTTAACAAACTCGATTTCAAACCAAGACCGAGATGGCCACTTGATAAAGATGCTTTGTTCATGAAAGGAAAAAGAGTCATTGGCCAATAAAAAGAAGTTAAAAATTGGAGTCATCGGAGCTGGTGCGTGGGGTACAGCGCTTGCAAATATATTGGCGCAAAAACAACATGTAAGACTCTGGGCTAAGGAAAAAAGTGTCTGCGAAAACATTAAAAAACATAGAGAAAACAAAAGATTTCTTCCAAAAATAAAATTAAACAAGAAAATAAATTGTACGACTGAAATCAATGATGTTTCCGAATGCGAGATATTATTCTTGGTCATTCCTGTTCAATATCTCTCTGGTGTTCTCACTAAATTAAAAAATTCAATGGGTGAAAAAACAATTTTTGTTTGTTGCTCAAAAGGACTTGAAATGAATAGCTTAAAATTGCCAAGCCAAATTGTGTCATCGATATTTCCAAAAAATAAAATTGCAATCATCTCAGGACCAAACTTTGCTGCAGAAATTGCAAAGGGATTACCCGCTGCAACTACAGTTGCATCCAAGCACGAAGAGGTAGCAAAAAAAATTGCAATGCTTATTAAATCACCAACTCTGAGGCCTTATTTATCTAATGATATTATTGGTTCACAAATTGCAGGTGCACTAAAAAATATATATGCCATAGCCAGTGGCATTGTTGTTGGAAAAAAATACGGCGAGAATGCAGTCGCCTCAATCATTTCAAGAAGCTTTGCCGAAATAACAACTGTTGCAAAATCAATGAATGCAAAAAAAAGTACACTCGCTGGTCTATCAGGAATGGGTGATTTATTTCTTACTTGTTCTTCTAAAGAATCCAGAAATTTTTCTCTTGGGATTGATTTAGCAAAAGGAAAAACATTAAATGAGATTATTCAAAAAAAATTTTCAATTTCTGAAGGTGTATTTACCGTTAGGGCATTAAAAAAACTTGCGGTTAGAGAAAAATTAGATTTACCCATTAATGAAGCTGTCTATAGAGTCTTGTACCGAAAAAAAAATATTGATCTTACCATTCAAGAACTTTTAAATAGACCCATAACGAGGGAATAAAAATGCAATATTGGTTAATGAAATCTGAGCCTGAAACATGGTCCTGGGAACAGCAAGTCAAAGCTGGTGCCAAAGGTGAAGGCTGGGATGGTGTAAGGAATTA
This sequence comes from uncultured Pelagibacteraceae bacterium, assembly GCA_902526565.1. Taxonomy (GTDB): domain Bacteria; phylum Pseudomonadota; class Alphaproteobacteria; order Pelagibacterales; family AG-422-B15; genus CACNXQ01. The sequence continues at coordinate 3,677 of CABZLP010000003.1, forward strand.
TCAAGCGTCCAACAACATGAAAAAAATGAAAAAGGGGGATCTTTGTTTTTTTTATCATTCAGTAAAAGAGCGTGATGTTGTGGGCATTGTCAAAGTAGTTAAAGAGTATCACCCTGATCCTACCGACAAGTCCAAGCGTTTTGGCATGGTGAGTGTAAGTGCGGTGAAACCTGTAAAAAAAAGAGTGAATCTCGATCAAATAAAAAGTGACAAAAGGCTTAATCACCTCGCATTAATCAAACAGTCTCGATTGTCAGTAATGCCCATCGATAAGAAGTCCTGGACTATTATTTGCAATCTAGGTGGTATCAAATAAGATATTTGGACTATGAGCGATATTGAAAAATTTGAAGTCAGTGCCGATTGGTCTGCAAACGCACAGATTAATCAAAATAAATATAATGAGTGGTATGAAGCATCATTCAGCAGCAATGAAGATTTTTGGAACGAACACGGCAAACGCATAGAATGGATGAAGCCGTATACAAAAGTGAAAGATGTTTCATTCAACAAAGATAACTTTTCAATCAAATGGTACGAAGATGGCGCACTTAATGCGTCAGCCAATTGCATCGATCGACATTTAAAAGATAAAGGGGATCAGACCGCCATCATTTGGGAAGGTGATGATCCAAAAGATTCAAAACACATTACTTATAAGGAACTTCATAAACAAGTTTCAAAATTATCTAATGGCATGAAAGCGCTCGGTGTAAAAAAAGGTGACCGCGTAACGATCTATATGCCAATGATTCCTGAAGCGGCTTACGCCATGCTTGCATGCACACGTATTGGTGCCATTCATTCAGTTGTCTTTGGTGGTTTTTCTCCTGACTCACTTGCAGGACGCATCAGTGATTGTAAATCAGATATTGTGATAACGGCTGATGAAGGTTTAAGAGGCGGTAAACCAATTCCATTAAAAAAGAATACAGACGATGCGATTAATATTTCTGGCGGTGTGAGACATTGTATTGTTGTCAAACGAACAGGTGGAGCAATCGATTGGCATGATGACCGTGATGTTTGGTATCATGAACTATTAAGCGACGCATCAGATGACTGCCCACCAGAAAAAATGAGTGCAGAGGATCCTTTATTTATTCTTTATACATCAGGTTCCACAGGAAAACCAAAAGGTGTCATGCATACTACAGGTGGTTACATGGTGTACGCCTCCATGACACATCAATATGTATTTGATTACAAACCAGGTGATGTTTATTGGTGTACGGCTGATGTTGGTTGGGTAACAGGTCACAGTTACATTGTTTACGGGCCGCTCGCAAACGGTGCTATTACCGTGATGTTTGAAGGAGTGCCTAATTATCCAAGCGCATCTAGATTTTGGGAAGTGGTTGATAAACACAAAGTAAATATTTTCTACACAGCGCCAACGGCTATTCGCGCACTCATGCGTGAAGGAGAAGGGCCGGTAAAAAAAACAAGTCGGTCTTCTCTTAAATTGCTCGGTACTGTGGGCGAGCCAATCAATCCAGAAGCCTGGATGTGGTATTATAATGTCGTTGGCGAAAAGAAATGTCCCATCGTCGATACATGGTGGCAGACAGAAACGGGCGGTATCTTAATTTCACCTCTTCCTGGCGCCATTGCTCAAAAACCAGGATCAGCAACAAAACCTTTCTTTGGTATTCAGCCAGAGATCATGGATGCTGAAGGAAACATATTAGAAGGCGCTTGTGAAGGATCATTGTGTCTTGCAGATTCATGGCCTGGACAAATGAGAACCGTATACGGCGATCATAAAAGATTTATTGAAACTTATTTCTCTCAATTTGATGGAAAGTATTTCACCGGTGATGGATGCAAGCGTGATGAAGATGGTTACTATTGGATCACGGGACGCGTTGACGATGTCATTAATGTATCCGGTCATCGCATGGGAACAGCAGAAGTTGAATCTGCTTTGGTTGCACATCCAAAAGTCAGTGAAGCCGCAGTTGTTGGTTATCCTCATGACATTAAAGGTCAGGGAATTTATGCTTACGTAACCTTAAACGCGGGTGAGGAAACATCTGATGAATTATATAAAGAATTAGTTGCTTGGGTTCGAAAAGAAATTGGACCCATTGCATCACCCGATCTTATTCAATGGGCACCCGGTCTTCCAAAAACACGCTCTGGTAAAATCATGAGGAGAATTTTAAGAAAGATTGCAGAGAATGAATATAGCAATCTTGGCGATACTTCTACATTGGCTGAACCAGCAGTGGTCGATGATTTAATCGACAATCGAATGAATAAATAATTAAAATGCATAAATAAATTGGCTATCGCAGGTCGTGGAACATAAAGAAATCGAAAGTAAAATTTTAGAGCTTATGAGACGTTCAGCGTACCTGTACGAAAATAATATCATATCAGAAATACAAAATAAGATTGGAAAACACAATGCTAATCCTAAAAAAATAAAACATATTCTTTTAAAACTAAGTGACAAAAAATTCATTTATAAATTAAAAAATTCGCATGAGTCACAATTAAATAGATCTAGACGAAGCCAAAAAATGTTTGGACCTGAATGGAGACTAAATAAAAATTATTCTAAGGAAGAAGCAAATTTAAAAATAGTAGAAAGAAAAGAAAGTCCTAAAGTTAAGGAAGATTTTATTTTTGGAGAAATAGAAGGTGTAAAAGTTGGGGATTTATTTACTGACAGAAAAGAGTTAGCCAAAGCGGGTATTCACAAACCACCAATGCATGGAATTTGGGGTCGCGAAAGTGAGGGAGCGTGCTCAATAGTTTTGTCAGGAGGTTATGAAGATGATATCGATGAAATCGATTTCATTTATTACACAGGAGCCGGAGGTCAGAATATACCTGGTGGAAAACAAGTTAAAGACCAAGAATTTAAAAAACAAAACCAGGCTTTAAAATTGAGTTGTGATTATAGTCTTCCCGTTAGAGTTACTAGAGGACACCAATTATTAAACGGGCCTAGAGAAGGTTATAGATATGACGGACTTTATAACGTTGAAAAGTACGAAAGAGTAAAAGGTAAAAGTGGTTTCTTTATTTGTCGTTTTTATATGACAAGTATTTCATCTATTGAAAATTTACAAACTACACTGGTTGAAACTTTTAAGGAAGATTATGTACCTGTAGTCAGGGAAGATACGGTCGTTAGTAAGATAAAACGAAGTGTATTAAATAGAGAAAAAATAAAAAAAATATATGACCACAAGTGTCAGGTATGTAATATTTCTATTAATACTCCAAATGGGAATATTGCAATTGGTGCACACATCAAGGCTTTAGGAAAGCCTCATAACGGTCCCGACACAATCGATAATATGTTATGTTTATGTCCCAATCATCACGCGCAGTATGACGCATTTGGGTTTTACATTGACCCTAAAACTTTCAAAATTGTTGGCCTTGATGAACTAAATGATAAAAAAATTAAAATTGATAAGAAACACAAGATTCAAAGAGAATTTCTTGAATATCATTTTGTAGAATTCCAAAAAAACAATTAACTTTTTTTCAACATATTTTGAGCTCATTTAGGTCTTGATTTTGCGTCATTATTCGATGCAACATGAAGAAGTCTAATTTTAAGCCACAGTATATAAGTCGAAAATCCTATCTAGCGGACTCGACCTTGGTGATTAATCCCTCAAAAACAAAGCCGAAACTTTCTAGAACACCCAAACTTTTATCGAGCTTTGTTATAGCCTCTGGTCTGATTGGACTCATGTTTTTCTCCCTTAATGTTGAGGCCAAACCCATTCGGTATGAATGTACTGATACCAATGTGGTCGGCCTTGGAGGACTTATGGATGGTAATGTTCAAGGGTATGAATTTGAAAACGAAACATTCGTGATAGAAGTAGATACTGAGAGTGAGACCATTCATACAATATCTGGCATTGGACAAGGTTGGGATTCTGGTGTTGAGGATCAAATATTTAATGCGCAATGTGAAACAGTTGGTGATAATGATCAACAAATATATTCTGTCTGCTCTGACCACTACGGGCAGATCATATTGAATTATTACTCAGGATATTTTACGCGAACTTATCATTCAGGGAATATTCCATTTACAGACTCAATTTTTGTTGGTCTTGGAGAATGTGAACAAATGTTTGAGATAAGTGCCGAAAAGATAGTTGGATAAATCATATCTCTTGTATAAGCTTACTGACTATGAGCGATAAAGATCTTATTAAGAGCTTAATTGAAGAGCACAAAATGGAACCTCATCCTGAGGGTGGACATTATGTTGAGATTTTTAGAAATGACGACGTCACTCACATATATTTTTTATTAGAAGAACATGAAAACTCTCATTGGCACAGAATAACAAAAACGGAAACATTACACTTTTACTCTGGTAGTCCTCTTAACGTATACACCTCAAAAGACGGAGTAGAATTTCAGATTGATGAAATTGGGTCCAATAATAATTTTATGTATACTGTTGACAAAGGTACGTGGTTTGCCTTGAAGTCTACTGGCTCCTATAGCTTGATTGGTTGTACCGTTGCCCCTGCCTTTCAATTTGAAGATTTAGAACTCGCTCCAATGGATTGGAAGCCGTCTAAATTTGATCAGCAGCTTTAAGATAACAATTAGAAGTCTGAGGTAATTCCCTTTTTTTCCCAGTCGCCAAAGCGGGTTGGCTCTGGACCATCGGTGCCGCCTATTTCCTTTTTCTTTTTGGGGAGTTTTGAGGCAGATTTCTTGTCTTCTGTATCCTCAACAGCCTCAGTTTTTTTATCATTCATAATACTTAATTTAATCTTAAATCTTGAGTTATCAAAGCATGAAAAATAGTGGGAAACAAATGGGGTTTCTGTTATACAGAGAAATAATGCTTCTTACACATGTCGGTTAAAATATCACCTTCGATACTAGCATCTGATTTTTCATCATTGGGCGAGGAAGTCGTCAACATCACTAAAGCAGGTGCTGACTATATTCATGTTGATGTCATGGATGGACACTTTGTGCCAAACTTAACCATTGGACCTGACATTGTAAAATCAATCAGAGATAAATCATCACTGCCTTTTGATGTTCATTTAATGATTGATCCTGTTCAACCATACATTGAAAAGTTTGTCGAAGCGGGAGCTGATATTGTATCCGTTCACCCTGAAGCCAATGACGATACGCAAGCCTGTATTGATAAAATAAAATCATTAAACGTGAAAGCGGGACTTGCAATTAATCCTGATACGGAATGGGAAGTAGTGAAACCGTTTATGGATCAGTTGGATCTTATTTTAGTGATGAGTGTGCATCCAGGTTTTGGTGGACAAAAATTTATTCCAACTGCACTTGATAAGCTTGAGAAGCTTCGAAAAGAAATCGATCAATCGGGTAGGGAAATTGATTTAGAAATTGATGGCGGAATCAATTTTGAAAATATTCAATCAGTCATTGACGCTGGAGCAAACATGATTGTGGCAGGCACCACGACATTCAAAGGTGGTCCAGGTGAATACGCAAATAACATTGAAAAATTAAGAGGCCATTAAATTGGACGTCAAAATAAAAACGGCACTGATATCTGTTTCAGATAAATCAGGTTTAGAAAACATTGTTCGCTCACTAGAAGAACATGGAGTGAGAATAATTTCAACCGGTGGTACTGCAAAAGCTATTGCTGAAATGGGTGTGGACGTCATGGATGTCTCCACACTAACAAGTTTTCCAGAAATGATGGACGGACGTGTGAAGACATTACATCCCAATGTTCATGGAGGATTACTTGCTAAAAGAGATGATAAAGACCATGTTCAGTCTCAAAAAGAACATGGCATTGAAGATATTGATTTGATCGTTGTTAATCTTTATCCCTTTGAAGAAACTATAAATACTCAAGAAAATGAGGACATTTGCATCGAAAACATAGACATTGGCGGACCCGCGATGTTGCGCTCGGCTGCAAAGAATCACAAATTTGTAACAGTGGTTACTGACGTAGACGACTACTCAGATGTGATCAACGAGATGAAGGAAAACAAAGGATCAACAACTTTAGACTTTAGAAAAAAGTTAGCTGCTAAGACATTTTCAATGACAGCTTATTATGATTCTATGATCAGCAATTGGTTTCATCGAGATCAAAGTGATCAGGTTAATAATTTTTCATCAGCAGGTAAATTGTCATCTAAACTTCGCTACGGTGAAAACCCACACCAATCAGCTGGACTTTACAAATCATCACAACACCAATCAGGTATTCCTTATGCAATATTACTGCAAGGAAAAGAACTGAGTTATAATAACATTAATGACTCTGATGCTGCTCTGCAATTAATCAAAGAATTTGATAAAAATACTCCAAGTGTAGCTATTATAAAACATGCTAATCCTTGCGGTGTTGCTAGTGGTGCATCGCTGTGTGAAGCGTATACAAAAGCGTTCTCGTGCGACACAACCAGTGCATTTGGAGGTATCATTGCACTAAATCAAAAAATTGATAAGGATACGGCATCTGAGATTATAAAAATATTCACTGAAGTAATTATTGCGCCAGATGTTAGCGATGAAGCTAAAGAAATTTTTAGATCAAAAAGTAATTTGAGGATCTTAATTTTGTCGTCTTTACACGAACACAATAATTCTCATAACTATAAAAGTATTGAAGGTGGAATTCTGGTTCAATCAAATGACAATGAAGATACGTCTGAGTCTGATCTAAAAATAGTTACAGAAAAAAAACCAACTGAAAGTCAAATTGAAGATATGTTGTTCGCCTTCAAAGTATGTAAGCATGTAAAATCAAACGCAATTATTTATGTCAAAAATAAAAAAACAATTGGTATTGGTGCAGGCCAAATGAGTCGTGTGGACAGCGCAAAGATCGCCTCACAAAAAAATAGTGAGATGGAAAATATAGGGGAAAATTCGCTTAAAGACTCCGTTGTGGCCTCTGATGCTTTCTTTCCATTTTCAGATGGGCTTCTAGTAACAGTTTCTTCTGGAGCAACAGCTGTTATTCAACCGGGTGGGTCTGTTAAGGATGATGAAGTCATTGAGGCTGCTAATAACGCAGGTATTTCAATGGCATTTACTGGAATTCGACATTTTAGACATTAATATTTCAGTCGTTTTTTTATAATTCCGTAACTCAAGACAAAGATTGTGATTGTGATTACAATCCACTTAGCTGAAGTGGTCATGCTGGATAGATAAACATGAGTCTCATTAATATTTGGAAAATTCAAATTTAGTCGCGTAATTTGAAGATTTTCTAAAATATCAAAACTAAAGGCTGTGATAGGTAAAAATAGTAATGTCTTAAAATTCTTAAAGAGCTTGATGTATGCGCCGAGAATTAATGATGTGTATAGAATAGGATAGAGTGTATCCAGTATAAGCGCAGATAACACATAGACGCTGCGACCATCAGGACCTATTGAGTTAAAATTCTCAATAACTTTAGCTTCATTATAAAAAGGTTCAAGATCAAGCATGTTCCAGAAAATATTGTGAGGCAGTAGAAAAAAAATTAGACCGCAAATATTCAGTAAAACGAATATTATAATTTGAGATTTGGTTAGAGAAACTAAATTAAGATATCTCCTGATCATTTTTCTGAGACAAAATACATCCCTATAATTCCAACTAAATTAAAAAATACAATTGAAATCATCGCATACTGCAGACTTCCTGTAAAAGCTAGAATTATAGACATAAGTCCTGGCACTAACCATGCTGTTGACTTCCCTGCAAATGCATAAAGCCCAAAAAATTCTGTCATCTTTTCTTGAGGGGAAAGCTTAACCATTAATGCCCGTGAAGCAGTTTGTGCAGGGCCATAAAAAATTGAGATACCAATAACCACAAAAATATAAGTAATCTGACTTGTAGAATTAAATATTCCAAATGTTAGTTCCTCTACGCTTGCTGAATACTCGTTGACAGTAAAGAAATAAAATATTGTGTCTTTATCAATTGATAGACCTAAAACTCCAGAAACGAGTAACCCCCAAAGTGATAAATTGATCACATTTTTCGAACCAATTGCATCATTCAGGTAGCCTCCATAAATTGAACTAGGTCCTGACAATACGTTTAAAATAATACCAAGTATTAAGACCTGCGTTAGTGACATTCCAACAACAAGACTTGCATAAACACCGCCAACAACAAACAAAGCATTAAGAGCGTCCTGGTAAAACATGCGTGTGATCAAGAAAGTAAAAATATTTTTATATTTTCTTGCTTCTTTAAATGTATTGATAAAATTATTTAGTCCAATTTTAATTGAATTAATTGTGGTGATCTGATTTTTTTTACTATCCGGTGTAAATATAAAAAGAGGAATAATAAAAACCGCATACCATATTGCACAAAGAGGTCCTACAATTCTAATATGTTCATATTCACTGGTATTCAAGCCGTATAAATTTTCAGTTTCACCGCCTGGCCAAACAAATACTAATAAGAATAAAATTAATGCAATTAAACCCGCTATATAGCCAACTCCATAGCCCATCCCGCTTAACCAGCCAGAGTTTTCAGGTGTTTCAATTGTTGCTAATGCAGAGTTATTAAAAACCTCAGAAAAACCAACCATTGCAGACGCAAGGATTAAGCCAAACATTACAATCCAAATTCCATCTGGAGCGCCAGGAGGAGAATACCATAGCAATGCCATCCCAAGCACAAAGAATGCTGATGTTATTCCCATTAATATTTTTCGGCCACCTTTTATATCTGTTATGGATCCAAGAATAGGACTTAATAAAGCAATCGCTATACCAGAAATAGTTTGTGTGAGAGTTAATTTTTGAGCACCATCTTCTCCAACAATAAAAACATCTGTAAAGTAAACTGAAAAAACAAATGTCATGATCAATGTATAAAAAGGTTGATTTGCCCAATCGAACATAGTCCATGAATATCGACCTAATCGAGATGCTCTCATAATCGATACTCTACACAATTAAAATGACTATGTATGTGAAATTATTATTTGGGCAAAAAAATAAAATTATTATTTTTTATAGAAAGGGCATCAACTAGAGGTTTTATCTCATATCCTTCATTTACGTAAAAGCAATCATACCCTAAGTCTTTTATTTCCGAGATAATTGAGCTTGGATTCATTCCGGTGTACTGTTCTTCAATCTCAATTAGTAAAACAGGCTTATTACTTTTTAAAAAGTTATTTGCTCCACGAATTACATCTAATTCATGACCCTCAACATCAATTTTAACGAAACCAACCTTATGATTAAAATTATATTCATCTAAAGTTATTTTTTTTATATTTTTAATTTTATGAAATTTATGTTTTCTTAAATCATTTTTATTATGAATCGTAGCAGTACCCAGTTGGTATTTTTGCTCGACATCATAATCAGCTTCAACATCTCTAATGGGAATTCTAAGATCTGTATAACCACTGGAAGAAGAGATTGCTAAATTTTCAATTTTAACATTTTTTTTATTTTTAAATGCTAAAAGAAGTCTGGAATACAATAATGAATTGGCCTCAAAAGCATACACAAATTGGGATAAATTAGCTAAATGAAATGCGTAAACTCCTCTATAAACTCCAATATCTATTGAAGCTTTGGATTTATCTACTAAATCTTTAAGGACACTTATTTCTCTCTCACCTTTTTTTAAATACCTCATCGCTCTTCGCTTAAGTAAGAATGAATCCGAGAGCCTAATTAGTTTTTTTAGAAAGAATTCAGTTTTTTTTGGATTAAAAAATTTTGGCATTTCATCGTTGGAGCGAGTGAAGGGAGTCGAACCCTCGACCTAAACGTTGGCAACGTTTCGCTCTACCACTGAGCTACACTCGCATGTTAAAAACTGCCAAGAACTTTTTGGCAACTGTTAAACTAAAAGGTTTACAGTAAAACATATCGAATAACATTAAAATTTTAAGCAATTTTTGTAAATTACGTTTTAGACTAAAAATGCTTATTTTGGTACATTTATATTAATTTAATTTGTGTATTTAGTTCAAAAATATAATTAATTGATTGACCCTCTTCATACACTTTTTTCTTTGATACTATTTGGTAATTAAATTTGTGAAGAAGATCGATGCATTCCTTCTCAATTTCAGTGCCACTCTCTATTTCAATAAGTAATGAATGACATATTTTATTTTTTAAAGTTTCTTTCATTCCACTAAGAACTAGTAATTCATTACCATCAACATCAATTTTTATATATCTAGGTTTAAAATTTAAATCATTTATAAAATTATCTACCGTAGCACCAAAAGAACCTTGTTTAATAAAATTAGATTTTTTTAAAATCTCATTTTGATTTTGAAAGTTATGTCCTGACTTACCCCAATTTAGCTCAGAAAGTTGTAGAACATCAAATTTATTTTGATCATTAAAACATATTGGGAAAGCAATAACGTTATCATTAAATAAATTGTCTGAAATATTTAAATTTAATAAAGCAAAGTTTAAAGACTCTGGCTCAACAGCTATTACGTTATGACCAAGTCTGCCAGCATAAAGTGAAAATATTCCAACATTTGCTCCAATGTCTAAAAAAATGAGTTGGGTTCAAAATTAGAAATCCACTCAACAGTGTCGGGTTCTTTTGTATAAAAATTTAATCCTCTTGATTTTGTATTTCCACCAAAGCTTCTCAATGAAAATAATTTTTTCTTTTCACTGTCTGTTACACTATATCTTGAGTATTTCAGAAATAATTCAGTAATGCCTCTTTTTTTAGGATCGTAAAATAACCTAAAAATAAGCAATATTAAGAAGTGTAATTTTCCTTTTGGTTTATTATCCAATGTTAGATAATTACGAAAAAATTTATATAGCTTCATGATTTAAATATATACAAAAAGCCGTGAGTTAGTACTCAATTTTAAAAGAATTTTGTATTACTATTTAATTTTATTTTAACTTATTTTTTATAAATTTAAATTAACACTTCTTTCACTGTTTATTTTTTTATATGCACATACACACAATAAAACTTGTGTAAATGATACAAATAAAAAATGGCTTAAAAAATTGACGGTGAGATTAACAGTTGTTTAATATATGGCAGTTTGTATTTACAACTTAATTTTGTCAACGTTTCGCTCTACCACTGAGGTACACTCGCATTATTTATTGCTTTTAAAGGAAAAAGCCTTGTTTTTCTTGATAAGCAGATTATTTATATATTCAATAATATAGTATATCATTAATACAAATGAACAGAATTTCAGATATTGAACTTTTACCAAAGAAAGTGCCAATTTTTCCTTTAACTGGTGCAGTATTATTTCCAAGCACCCAATTACCACTTAATATTTTTGAGCCTAGGTATGTACAGATGATTGATGATGCTTTGGCATCGCCAGGACGTTCAATAGGAATGATACAGCCTAATAAACCTGGTGAGAAATCACTTAAAAAAGTTGGATGCTTGGGAAGAATATCAACATTTAATGAAGCTGAAGATAACCGATATTTGATAACTCTTTCAGGAACAGTAAGATTTGAAGTTGCTGAGGAGTTAAATACAACAACTCCTTATCGACAAATAATACCTAGTTATAAAAACTTTGAATCGGACCTTGCACCTCAAGTTGTCGACTCAATTGATCGGTCGAAACTTTTAGCGCTTGTAAAAAGGTACCTTGAAAATAGAAAAATAATGGCTGACTGGGAAATCATAAAAGACACTCCTACGGAACAACTCATAAACTATTCTGGAATACTTGTACCTTTTACTTCAGAAGAGAAACAGCTACTTCTTGAGTCTAAAACAATTATCACGAGAAGTCATGTCTTAGAGGCTCTTTATCAATCATATATATTTGACTCAGCTAGCGAGAAAAGTGATCAGCTACACTAAAGCGAATTAAAATGATCACCTCCTGTTGCACTTTTAACTATTTTCTTTTTCACAAATTTACTATTTTCTAAAATTTTGATACCTAAACTAACCACTCCAGAAACTAGATTGTTCTCTGCAGATAAAAGTTTATCCAATGTTAATGTGCCAAAAGAATAAGCGGCATTATCTATTTTTCTAATTTGATCGTATTCTTTGAAAGCCATAACATTGTTTATTTCATAACCTAAAGATTTATATTTTAAGATAACCTCTACAAACAGAGAAATATCTTTGATACTCAAATTCAACCCTTGTCCTGCTATTGGATGTATATTATGAGCGATATTCCCCATAATAATGGTATTTCTATTAAATAGTTTTTTTGCAAATTTAAAATTCAGTTTATGACTTTCGATATCTTCAATTTTAAAATGACCAATGTCAGAATTCAGATATTCATTTACTTTATTTACCAATCTCGTTTGCTCGATAAGCTCCTTTGAGTCATTTTTTAATGACCAAACTAAAGATGCTCGATTTTTTGTATATGGTAAAAAAGCTAGGGGACCACTGGGAGTAAAAAACTGAAACGCATGATTTTGTTTTTTAAAATCACCAGTTACATTCATTGAAAGAGCTGTTTGGTGGAAATTATGGGAAATAAATTTGATTTTTGTATCTTCTAGTAAATTTAGGTCATCTTGAGTTAAAATTAAGGCTTTTGAGAATATTAGTTTTTTTTGATCTATCTCTATACACACTTTATTAGAATCAATTTTATTTCTTTTTAATTGAGTTATATTTATGATTTCAATATTCTTATTATTTTTAATATTTAGGTCTAATAGATTATGAATAATTTTATTAGGCACAATTTTTCCCAATAAATGGTTTAAATCATTATCAAATGTAATACTTGATCGTTTATCAGCCCTCACTAATTTACATGTAATTTTTTTTATATCAGAAAATTCATTTAGTGCTGTCGGATCATTTAAAATACTACATAAATAGTTTACTGATCCTGTAGAGAGGAATGTGACTAAATTTGAAACACTCCGTTGATTTGGCCTGTTTTTAATAAAACAGACCTTAATGTCATTCCTAGCAAGCGCTATAGCTGCGATTTCTGCAGACATACCCCCACCGTATATGACAAAATCATAATTCATTTTTTTAAAGAAATTATTTTATCCTTATATTATTTAAGAAGTTATATAATGACTACATGAATCAATTGCCAACAGAAAATATTAATTATTTTTAAAGGATGTAAAGTATGAAACTTTTGCCAGATTCGTTAAGAATATTTGCTATAAATCGCGCATTAGAATTATCTGGATTGTTAATTGCTCTACTCAGTGTTTTTGTTTTTACGTCCGTTATCAGCCACTCACCGTTTGACCCAAATATAAATAACTTAAATAACACTAAAGTAACAAATTTTGGTGGCCTTATAGGAGCAAATGTTTCAAATATTTTACTGCAGATGTTTGGATATTTCAGTTTATTAATTTGCCCTGTTCTTATTAGCTGGTCTTATAAAGTTTTCTTTACTAAGAAACTTAAATTTTTTGCACTTAATTTATTTCTTTTACCATTGATGATCACTGCACTCGCAATTTTTTCAGAGATCATTGAATTATCAAGTTCTAATGGGTTTATTGCTCACCAGTTTGTAACTTATTTAGAGAGTTCAAATATTTTTGAGAATAATTACATTTTTTATTTATTTGTATCAGTTTTTTTCTTTTTATTTGTAATATTTTTTTACGGAGCAATGGGGCTAAGTAAAAATGAATGGAGTAATATATATCTTTTTTTAAGTACTGTTTTTAAATTATTAATCAGGCCAACTAATAAATTAAGTTTTTTAAAAAAATATTTTACTTTTAACGTACCATTCAAAAGAAATTATCAACAGAAAGAAAAAAGTAATCAAAAACTTGAACCTAAAATTAATTTTGATGAAATAAAAGATCAGCCTGTGAGTGATTTTTTCAGTCAACCAAAAAAGGACCATCTTGTTGAAGAACAGGATGAAATATTTTTGAATGATCTTAATTATAGAGCGCCTGGGATTGATATTCTCACTCGTCCTGATTCAAATCTAGAGAGTTCTACTAATCAAGAAGAATTAAAAAACAATGCAGAAAAACTGAAAGGAGTACTAATAGATTTCAAAATTGAAGGAGAAATTATTAACGTTTCTCCTGGTCCAATAGTAACCATGTATGAGTTACAACCTGCTCCAGGGATTAAGGCTTCTAAAATAATTTCATTGTCTGATGACATTGCAAGGAATATGAGCGCAATGTCTGCAAGGGTTGCGATTATTCCTGGTAAGAATGTTATTGGTATTGAAATACCAAATTCAGTTAAAAATCCAGTTTACCTAAGTGCATTATTCAAAAACGAAAAGTTTGTTTCTAATGAAAAGAATTTAATATTGGCTTTAGGCAAAGATATCAGTGGAAACGCAGTATTTGCAAATCTCGAAAATATGCCCCACTTACTCATAGCTGGTACAACAGGTTCGGGTAAGTCAGTTGGTATTAATGTTATGATAACTTCAATTTTATACAAACATTCTCCGGATGATTGTAAATTCATATTAATTGATCCAAAGATGTTAGAGTTATCTGTTTATGAAGGTGTCCCGCATTTAATCACGCCAGTCGTAACAGATCCCAAAAAAGCAATTACTGCTCTTAAGTGGGTGGTAAGAGAGATGGAGGCTAGATACAAAAAAATGTCACTTCTTGGTGTTAGAAATATTGAAAATTACAATGTTCGCATTGCGGATGCTATTCATAAGTCAGAAAAAATAATACGATCGATTCAATCAGGAATTAATCCTGAAACCGGCCAGCCAGAAACGAGAAATATTGAAATAGAAAATAAAAAAATGCCTTTTATTGTAGTTGTGGTTGATGAAATGGCAGATTTAATGATGGTCGCTGGGAAAGAAATTGAACATACAATTCAAAGGTTGTCTCAAATGGCACGTGCGGCTGGAATTCATTTAATCATGGCAACACAAAGACCAAGTGTTGATGTAATCACAGGTACTATTAAAGCTAATTTTCCAAGTAGAATTAGTTTTCAAGTGAGTTCTAAATTTGACAGCCGAACAATTCTTGGAGAAGAAGGTGCAGAGAGATTATTAGGAAAGGGTGATATGTTGATGATGACTGCAGGTGGCCAGACAACAAGAATTCATGGGCCTTTCATTTCTGACAACGAAATTGAAAATATTGTTAAGTCACTTCAGAAACAAGGGCAACCTGAATATGATGATGAAATAACAAAAGAAGAGGAAGAGGAAGATAGAATTGATAATGATTTATCAGAAAACAATAAGGATGAACTCTTTAAAGACTCGATAGATATTATTTCTAAAGAAGGCAAGGCATCTACAAGCTTGCTCCAACGTAAACTTCAAATAGGTTATAATCGTGCAGCAAGAATAATAGACCAATTAGAAGATCAAGGATACATCAGTTCTGCTAATCATGCAGGAAAAAGAGAAATCAATTATGATAAGTTTACGAATTAATGATCAGGTTTATTATTATTCTAATAATAACTTTTTTTTCGTTGAATACATCAAATGCAAGTAATGACTCAATTATTATAAAAATTCAAAACGGCTGGAACGAAATACAGACAATGTCAGGTGAGTTTTCACAGTTAGATACTAACGGCAACATAGAGAGAGGTAATTTTTACTTTTCAAAACCGTACAAATCTAAGTTTGTTTATAAAAATAAAAATGAGGATATTGTTACAAATGAAAGCTTATTACGCATTGTAGATAAAGAGGGTTTTCAGATTGATAGCTATGCAATTGGGGGGAATGTTCTCAAAAAACTTCTTTCTGTTAATCTAGACATTCAGAAAGAATTTGATATCGATTATATTAGAGAAGATGATGAGAATTTTGAAATAGGAGCAGTTATAGAGAATTATAATAATTTGAATAAATTTATTCTCACTTTTGATAAAAATACTATAGAGCTTGAAAAGTGGGAGATTTCAGATGAAATAGGTAATAAAACTGTTTTAGAGTTTACAAAGATAAAAAAAAATATATTTATAAGCCAAAATTTATTCGTAGTCCGTTATTAAAATAATTAGGCTACAGGCAGGTTATAAAATAAAAAATTTTCACTATTTATGACGGTTAGTTCT
Organism: uncultured Pelagibacteraceae bacterium; assembly: GCA_902526565.1. Classification (GTDB taxonomy): domain Bacteria; phylum Pseudomonadota; class Alphaproteobacteria; order Pelagibacterales; family AG-422-B15; genus CACNXQ01. The sequence goes on from CABZLP010000003.1 coordinate 19,676, forward strand.
ATTATTGAACTTAAGCAATGGCTTGGGTCAAATAAAATTTCAGAGGTAGAGTGTATTTTCCCAGACATGGCAGGGTCTTCAAAAGGTAAGATTTTACCTGTAGAAAGATTTGTTAAAACCTTAGAAGATCAGAGTCTTAAGCTTGCTGATTCAGTTTTTGGCCAAACTGTCTCAGGTAAGTGGGTTTATGATAGTGAGGTTATTGATTATGTAGAGGAAGATCTTTTTATGACCCCTGACCTCTCGACTATTAGAAAAATCCCATGGAATAAAGAACCTACAGCTCAGATAATCTGTGACCTCGACTATAGCTCTCATGAACCATCTAAATTGGCTCCGAGACAAGTATTAAAAAATATCATCCAGCAATTAAGTGACGAGAATGTTCAAGCAATCGTAGCTCCAGAACTAGAATTTTATCTTTGTGAACAAAATTTAGATCCTGATCTACCTTTAAAAACACCAATTGGAAAATCTGGACGAAGAGAAACAGGAAGCAGGGTATTTGGAATTGACGCAGTTAATGAGTTCGATGCATTGACTGATGATATTTATGACTACTGTGAATTAATGAAAATTGGAGTAGATACATTAGTTCACGAGTCTGGACCCTCGCAAATTGAAATAAATTTAAATCATGGAGATCCTCTTGCTCTTGCTGACCAAGCCTTTATGTTTAAAAGAGCTGTTAGGCAAGTGGCTTTAAAACACAATATTTACGCAACTTTTATGGCTAAACCATACCAAGGGCAGCCAGGAAGCTCCATGCATATCCACCAAAATTTAGTTTCAACAAAATCGGGTAAAAATTTGTTTTCAGATAATAAAGGTAATAACTCAAAAGAGTTTTTTCATTTTATTGGTGGTTTACAAACATACTTACCTGATGCCATGCTATTATTTGCACCTTACGTTAATTCATATAGAAGATTCGTTATAGATGCTTCTGCACCAATAAATACCCATTGGGGATTTGAAAATAGAACTGTTGCTTTCAGGGTTCCAACTTCCCATAATATGTCACGACGAGTAGAAAATAGAATTCCTGGAGCTGATACCAATCCTTATCTTGCAATTGCTGCTTCTTTAGCTTGTGGTTTACTAGGTCTCAGAGAAAGAATCGAGCCAGCAAAACCTATTTCGGGAGACGCTTTTGAAAGAAGGCACAATATACCAAAATATCTTCCTGATGCTTTGAAAAGGCTAAAAGTAAGTAAAGAATTGTCTGAAAGCCTTGGTAAAGAATTTGTTACTTTATACACAGAGATTAAACAAACTGAGCATGACGCGTACCAAAACGTAATTAGTGCTTGGGAAAGAGAACATCTCCTATTGAATGTATAAAAACTATAAAATTGATCGATTAAGATAATAGCCTTTTTTTTCTTTAAACATAATTAAGTCTTTTAATTTAAGTTTAGTTTCAATTTTTTTCCTTAATGCGTATACATGTGTTTCTAAAGTATGTGTATCAATTTCCTCTCCATAACTCCAAACTTTATGCAAGAGACTTTTTTTTGAAATATATGTATTGGTATTTTGAAGTAAGTAAACAAAAATCTGACTCTCTTTTTCTGTAAATCTAAGAGAAGAAGATCTATTTGATAACTTTCTTGTAGAAGGGTCGTAAGTAAAATATTTATATCTGAGTAGCCTTTCACTGTAAATGTTTTCTTGAATAAGATTGTTTTCAATTCTTTGGCAAATATCGTTCATTCTAAATGGTACATTTAATTTTATTACTTCCAGATTAGTTTTGAAGTCCCTATTTATTAAACCTGAATCATTTATTAAAAATATTTTATTTAATACGGTCTCACATTTTAAAATTTTATTAAAAACTTCGGTATCTACTACCACAGTTTTATATTTACTAGTTTTTAGATCTTCAATGTTTATGTTCTGAAAATAAAATGCTTTAGATATGTTTTTACTTCTTTCTACTTCAATAAAAACGCTGCTGAGACAGCGATTTTCAAAAATAAAAGGAATAATACTTTTGCCCATATTAATAGTATTTATAATACCATCAATGAACTTATTGGTAAAAAATAATCATTTATTTGTAAATGATGTGAAATTACAATGCGCAATAGGTAGTGGTGGGCTTGTAAAGAATAAAATAGAAGGGGATTTATCGACACCAACGGGGACCTTTCGATTTAACAAAATTTATTACAGAGCAGATAGAATAAAAGAAACTAATTTTATCATTGACTCTTCTATCATTAGAGAAAATGACGGCTGGTGCGATGATGTAAGGAGCAAATATTATAACCAATATGTCCAGTTTCCTTTTAATGAAAGTGCTGAGCGTTTATACAGAGATGATCATGTTTACGATTTGATTTGTGTATTAGACTATAATACCTCACCAATCATACCTGGGCGAGGAAGTGCAATTTTTCTTCATGTTTCAAAACCTAGTTTTGAAGGAACTGAAGGTTGCATAGCAATAGAAAGAAAGGAATTGCTCAAGATCGCTAATAAGTTAACAATTAAATCAAAAATTCATATCGAAAATTAACTACGTTCTCCAAAGATTTTTGTGCCGATACGAATATGAGTAGCGCCACATTTTAAAGCAACCTCAAAATCGTTTGACATACCCATGCTAAGATATGGTAAATTAAAATTCTTAGCAAGGTCAGCAAGTTTCAAAAAATGTTTTTTGGGTTCTTCATTTAATGGAGGAATACACATTAACCCAACTACATTTATATTAAAATTGTTAATACATGACGAAATAAATTGTTCTGACTCAGAGAGAGCAACGCCAGACTTTTGCGGCTCATCTCCGGTATTAATTTGAATGAAATATTCTTTGAAAATACCTTGATTATTTTCACATTCACTGAACATTTTTACAATTTTCATTCGATCCAATGAATGAATGACGTCACAACAACTATAGATAGACTTAACTTTTCTACTCTGTATTCCACCAATGAAATGTACTTTTAGATGCGGAAAACTAGTTTTCAAATCAATCCATTTTTTCTCAACTTCTTGAATCTGGTTTTCACCAAAAGAAACATGGTTTAGTTCAATAACTTTTTTAATTTCATCAGCTGATTTTCTTTTGCTTACCGCTATCAGTTCAACATCCTTGATATTTCTATTAGCAGAAGCAACTGCATCGTGAAATTGACTAACAAATTTATTATATAAACTCATAAAATAAAAAAAACACCTCGCAAATTAATGCGAGGTGTTTTTCTATAGATTATCTAATTAATTGTAAATTAGAAACCTACTACATACATGAAGTTCCACACATCTGTGTCACTAGCATCACCACCAGCTACATCAGTTTCAGTGTAATCTAAACCAAATGATGCTGCGCCCATTCCTTTACTTAATGATACTCTCATATAGTCAGTATCAGTAGTATAGTCTTTGGTCGCGAATGTTACACCGGCGTTCATACCCATAACAGATGTACCTACACCCATTTGAGTTTCTTCCATCCCGTTGTCACTGTCGTACAATGCGTAACCTAAGTTAAGGCCTGCAACTGAATAACCAACAGTTACGAATGAAGGATCAACGTCAGCGGTCGAGCCATTGTAGTCAATCTGAGATACTCCAGCCGCGACTGTTGCACCCATGATTGATGTTTTAGCGGCATAGGACATAACTGCTGCATGTCCTTCTGTAGCATCTGAACCAGATAATCTAGTGTATCCAGTTGGAACATCTGCTCCAGCATTAACTTTAACAATCTGATTTGGATCATCAGTGTTAATTGCTGTACCAGTAGCACCATTAGTTGACTGTACTTTCATACCTCTAGTTACTGCGAAAGATATTCCGCCCATACTATTTGAGTATTTGATAGAGTTACCAGATTTTGTATCACCATCATCATAGATACCGGCACCACCTGTTTTACCACTTAGTGCAGATCCACATGCGTTTAGAGAGAAACATGCTGGAGATCCGTCCATCGAGTCAACGGCTGAGTCTTGACCGGTACCTAAACCGATTGAACCCATACCTGTATCAATGTTAACGTCTGTTGTTATGGACGCAGATGTTACGGACATTGTAAGTCCAATACCCATACCGTTATCCATTGAGTCACTGTACGAAACATAGATTGAGTTAGTAGAAAAACTTGATGTCATTCCACCGCCATCACTATCACCTAACGTACCAGCGAAATAACCACTAATTGACATTTCAGCGTTAGCTGCACTTGCAGCCATAACTGAAGCCAATGCGGTTGCTCCGATTAGTTTTGATCTATTCATAATAATTTCCTTTCATATTAGAGTTGATCATAGTTAAATTTAACTGAGACTCTTTTATCAAAAAAATTGACTATTTTTAAAGGTATTTTCATAAATGCCACATTTTTATTTTTATATGTGATATAAATATCACAATTAGATTTTATTGAAAAAATAAGAAAAATGAGTTATTTCAATTACTTTGGAGATAAGTTTGGTTAATATTTATTTAATAGATCTCAAAAAATTATGAAAAAATCCCTTTTTTTAGCTATTTTACTTACTCTTACAGTATCTTGTGCCCAGTTACAGAATATTCAAGATGAACCGGAAACATACCAGTCTGAAAAACAGAGGGTTTTGTCTAAGAAAGCAGAAGATCTTGATATGAATTTGCCTGATGGCAGCACTGTATTAGATGAGAACTCTGGCTTTAACCTTCTGGGTGCTTTGGGATTAAATTCTTCCTCTGATTATAAATTGGAGTCGTTAACCTTTGAAGTTGCGTTAGACAAAATAAGCTTCATGCCTTTATTATCTGTTGACTCAATGTCAGGTGTCATCGTTACTGATTGGTATAGTTTAGATAGTGGCCAAAGTAGAATAAAGATTAATGTTCGCGTTATCGACCAAGAAATGACGAGCAAAAGTCTTGAAGTGTCATTATTTACTCAAACATTAGACGACGATAGATGGATTGATCAAGGAATTAACTCCGAGCAAAGCTTGAAAATAAAAGAAAGTATTTTATCTACAGCGAGATCATTAAAAATCGCATCAGGACTTTAAGACATCAATATTCTGTAATGTCTGAAAAATATAATTCAAAAGTAATTGAAAAAAAATGGCAATCCTTTTGGGCTGAACAGAAGCTATTTGAAAGCAAAATAATAGAAGGAAAGAAAAAATATTATATTCTTGAAATGTTTCCTTACCCATCAGGAAAGATACATATGGGGCACGTACGCAATTATACATTAGGTGATGTGATTGCAAGATACAAAAGAGCTCAAGGATACAATGTAATGCATCCTATGGGCTGGGATGCTTTTGGCTTACCTGCAGAAAATGCAGCGATAGAAAATAAAACTTCACCAAAAAAATGGACATATGAAAATATTTCCACCATGAAGAAACAGCTAAAACAAATGGGTCTTTCTATTGATTGGTCTAGAGAAATTGCAACATGCGACAGACTTTACTATCAAAATCAGCAAAAACTTTTCTTAAAATTTTATCGCAAGAATCTGATTTACAAAAAAGAATCTCTCGTAAATTGGGATCCAGTGGAAAATACGGTGCTTGCAAATGAACAAGTGATTGATGGAAAAGGATGGCGATCAGGCGCAGACGTTGAGCAGAAAAAACTCTCTCAATGGTTTTTTAAAATCACAGATTATGCGGACCATCTCCTTAGCGCATTAGAAAAAATGAATGGATGGCCTGATAAAGTCAAGGCAATGCAAAAGAACTGGATAGGAAAATCTTTTGGCTGTGAAATTGATTTTGAAATATCAACTGAATTAGATGAATTTAAATCAGAGAAGATAAGGATTTTTACGACTCGTCCGGATACTATTTTTGGAGCTACTTTTTGTGCTCTGTCTCCTTTTCACCCATTCGTAGATAAGTTAATACAAAATGATGAAACATTAAAATCACAGGTAAACGATTTGAGATCGCAAAAAATCAGTGAAGAGTCAATCGCAAGAAATGAAAAAGTTGGTATACAAACAAAGTTATTTATTAAGCACCCATTTATTAAAAATAAATGTTTACCAGTTTTTATCGCAAACTTTATTCTTATGGATTACGGGTCTGGGGCTATTTACGGCTGCCCAGCACACGATCAAAGAGATTTAGATTTTGCTAATAAATATAATCTTGAAGTCATACAAGTTATAAAACCCTCTGACGGTTCAAAGTTTGATCGAATAAACGCGTATACTGGAAATGGTATGATCATGAATTCTGAATTTTTAAATAATCTCTCAATTGAACATGCAAAAGAAATGATTATAAAAAAGATAGAGGAATTAAATTTTGGAAAGAAAACAACTAACTTTAGATTAAGAGATTGGGGTATTTCAAGGCAAAGATATTGGGGTTGTCCGATACCTATTATGTATAGAGAGGATGGTAAAGTCATTGAGGTGCCTGAAGACCAATTACCTCTAGAACTCCCAGAAGACATTGACCTCAACGCATCAGGAAATCCACTTGATAATCATCCTTCTTGGAAGTATACAAAATGTCCCTCTACGGGAATGAAAGCAATAAGGGAAACTGATACACTTGATACTTTCGTGGACTCTGCATGGTATTTCCTAAGATTTTGCTCTCCGAGTGAAACAAATAATCCCTTCAATATAAACGAGATTAATTATTGGATGCCAGTTGACCAGTATGTTGGTGGTGTTGAACATGCTATCTTACATTTATTGTACTCTAGGTTCTTTACAAAAGCGCTTGGTATAAAGGGCATTGAAGAACCTTTTGAAAGTCTTTTTACTCAAGGAATGGTTTGCCATAATACTTTTCAAGATGATTCAAAAGCATGGGTCTTTCCAGATGATGTAGAAAAAAAAGATTCACAATACATACAAATATCTACTGGTAAACCAGTTACAATGGGTGAGATAGAGTCAATGTCAAAGTCTAAAAAAAATGTAATAGACCCTGAGTCTATCATTGACTCGTATGGAGCTGATTCAGCGAGGTGGTTTATGTTATCAGATAGTCCACCTGAGAAAGATATAAATTGGACCGACTCAGGAATTAATGGTGCGTGGAAGATTTGTCAAAAAATTTGGAAGATAGCGATAGAAAATCAAGAAAACCTAAATCAAAACTTTAAATTAAATACACCAGTTTATGAGGGGGCTTCTCTTAATTTATTAAAAATTATTCACGAAAATCTCAACTCAATAACTCATAGCATTGAAAGATTTCAGATGAATGTAGCAATAGCTAAGGTTTATGAAATGGTTAATGCAATTTCTAAATTTGAACCTAAAAATAATAATGGTAAACAAGCCATTAGCGAGTCTTTGTATATATTATTTCGAGTAATTGAACCAATGGTGCCTCATTTGGCTGAGGAATGTTGGTCACTAACAAAGAAAACCAATTCTCTAATTAGTGAGCCATGGCCAAAGGTAAATAAAAAATATTTAGAAAATAAAAATGTAAATATAGTCATCCAGATTAATGGGAAGAGGAGGGGAGAGGTGATTGTTTTGAAAAATACACCAGAAAATGAAGTCCATAAAGAAATACAAAATATTAAAAATATAAAGGATGCATTATCCGGAAAAAATATAATAAAATCAATTTATGTTCCCAATAAAATACTAAATATTGTTATAGAAACATGAATAGACACGAACGCAGGAGACAAAAAAAAACCAATAAACTTAGCCAAGGGGTAAACAGCGATTTGGCTGAAGGTATAAGTTTACACATCAATAAGAATTTTAAACAGGCAGAGAAATTGTATTACAAAGTCCTCTCTTATGAACCAACTAACTATGAGGCATTGAGGCACTTAGGAATTCTCAACCAGGACTTGAAAGATTATGAGAAGGCTTATAATTTTTTTATGAAAGCTATTCAATTAAATCCCAATGGTTTTCAAGCTCTAAGCAACTTGGCAACAATACATATGCAAAATAAGAACTATGATCTTGCATATAAATGCTTACATAAATCTTTTAAAATTAATTCAAATTATGTACCTACAATAAATAATTTGGCTGGGTATTATCATAAAATCAACGATGCAAGTAATGCAATAAAGTTTTCTCTTAAATCACTTGATATACAACCAAGCAGTCCTCTGGCACGCAACCAATACGCGAAAGCTCTTATGATAAATAACCAACCTGAAATAGCAATTAATCTACTTGAAATATTGAATAGAGAATTCCCAGATAATGATGATTTTAAAGTAAACTTATCTTCAGCATATCGAGAAATGGGAGAGTTTGAAAAAGCTAACAGAATTGCGTCTGAAGGTTTTAAAAAAGATTATAAAAATGTTTCATATTTATTGGGTTATACAAAAGATAAAAAAAACAAGCTTACAGATAAACATATAAGTTATTACGAGAATCTTATTGAAAATGACAGAATAAATTACGACGATAAAGCAGTAATTTGCCATTCATTTTTTGAATATTTTAAAAATGAAAAAAATTTTGAAAAAGCAGGGTCATATCTTGTAAAGGGAAATAATGCGCAATATGCATTTAGATCGTTTGATATGAAACATGAGACAAAGTTTTTTGACAAAATCAAGAAACTTTTTTCTAAAAAAAGGGAATTTATTATAAAAAAAAGGATTCAAAACAAAATACCCATTTTTATTTGTGGCATGCCACGCTCAGGTACAACATTATGTGAGCAAATACTATCTTCTCATTCAAAAGTTACAGGAGCCGGAGAACTTAACTACTTAGCTGAAGTATCGAATATTAATCGAGTTTTGCAACCTAGCGGTGAACAAATAAAAAGTTTTGAAACAACCTTAAATGACAATCGAAACCTTGCGGAAGCAAGAACAAAATACCTCGAAAAACTTGCTTTAAAAGACAAAAATGACTCCACTTATATTTGTGATAAGATGCCTCACAATTTTGTTTTTATTGGGCTAATTAAACTTATTCTGCCTGAAGCTAAAATTATATACTGCAAAAGAGACCCTATAGATAACTGCTTCTCATTGTATTCTCATAAGTTTATTGAACTTTCCCATCAATATTCTTATGATCAAAAGGTATTAGTGCAATATTATAAACTTCACGAGGAGCTAATGAAATTCTGGTTAAAGCAATTTAAAAAAGATATTTTTATATTAGATAATGAAAAGTTGGTTAATAACCAAGAAAAAATCTCAAGAGATTTAATTGATTTTTGCGAAATAAATTGGGAAAGCAATTGTCTTGAGTTCCATAAGACAAAGAGACAGGTAAGAACAGCAAGTATTGAACAGGTAAGAACCCCTATCAATAATAGATCGATAGGTGCATGGAAAAAATATGAGAGTTACCTTCAAGAATTAATATCTAATATCAAATGATAAAAAGTATTATTAAATTTAACTTAATAATATTTTTAATCTTTTCTTTAAATGCTTGTGGTTTTAAACCAATGTATAAACTTTCTGAAAATAGTATTGATTTTAGAAGTTATTCAGTTGCAATAATAAATGAAGATAAAATTTCAAGAGAAATTAAAGAGGAATTTGAGAAATCTTTTCCTGCAAATGATCTTGGGAACAGTTATGTTATCGAAGTTAATGTCACTGAACATTTAGATCCACTCATCATAAACACTGATGGCACTATTTCCAAGTATAGAATTGAAATTATTATAAATTTCAAAGTAAATAATAAAGATGGAAAGACATCTCTAATGGAAGATAGAGTTAGAGGATTCGCACAATACAGTGTTGAAACATCTGAAATTGAAAGTGAAGACAAAAAGAAAAGGATGATAAGAACCGCAACAAATAGTGCGATACAGATGATGATTTCAAGAATCCAAAGTGATACTTCAACAACTAATGATAATTAAAGATTTTCAAATTGAAAAAATAATAAATGAAAACAAGGGCTTTTTACCCTTTTTAATCTATGGACCGAACGAGGGGTTAATAAGGGATCACATCAAAAAAATTAAAAGTGAATATTTAAATGATGTTGATTTTGAAGAAATTTCGATATCCAGTAAAAGTCTAGATCTAAACCCTGATATTCTTCAGACCTCGGCAAATTCAATTTCAATGTTTAATAGTTATAAACTTATTATTCTAGAGTCATTTAAAGATAAGCATATGAGAGAGCTTGAGAGTGTCATTAATGCAGCCCCAGCTCAAACAATGCTGATCGTCAAAGCTGATAACATCAAAAAAACTTCCAAACTCAGAAAACTATTTGAGAATAATGCGCTGTGTTATGCATTGGCGTGTTATGAAGATGATGCAAAATCAATGATGAGATTAATTGATAATTTCTGCAAAGAAAATAATATCTCAGTTGATCGGGATATAAAAAACTATCTCATGCAAACATTGAGCACTGATCGAATGATCAGCTTTAACGAACTCCAAAAGATCAGTTTATTTTATACTAATGCAAATACTACTCCAAATCTTGAAGAAATAAAAAATTTACTCAATGATACTAGCTCAAATAATTTTCAAAAAATGAATGAGTCAGTGATGTATGGAAATACTGCTAAATGTTCTGGTATCATAAGTAAACTCTTGTCAGAGGGAAATAATCCAATTTCTATTCTACGCAGCCTCATCAATTACCTAAAGAGGATACAAAAAGTAAAAGTGGAAATAAAAAAAGGAAGTAATTTTGATTCTGCTATAAAATTTTTGAGACCTCCCTTATTTTGGAAAGATAAGGATAATTTTCAACAGCATTGCATTCGTTGGCCTTTGAATGTAATTGAGAAAAATCTATCTCAACTTCTTGATGCTGAAATTGATTGTAAAACCAATAGTAAATTATCCAGCATTCTTTGTGAGCGTTCGATACTAGCGATTTGTCACGAAGGTAAACAACACTTTCAAAATTAATTTTGTAGCTTTTGAGTAATCATTTCTAATTGATCAAGTGTTTTGTAGTCAATTTTTATACTGCCACCTTTTTTACCATTGTGATTAATATTGATGGTCAAACCAAGTTTTTCCGAAATTTTATTTTCAAGATCGATTGTATCAGGGTCTTTTAATTTTAATTTTTTAATAATGCCTTTTTTATCTTTTGCTAAATTTTCTGCCTCCCTTACGCTTAAATTTTCATTAATAATTTTTTCTGCTAATTGTTCTGGAAATGCACTGTTCATAATTGCGCGCGCATGACCTGATGATATTTTTCCTTCAGTTATCATGTCTTGTATCGATTGTGGTAAGGATAATAAACGAATGATATTAGCTATATGACTCCTGCTTTTTCCGACGATTCCCGACAAATCTTCTTGTGTATGACCATGATTTTCAATTAATCTTTTATAACCTGCGGCTTCTTCAATTGGTGAAAGATCTGATCGTTGAACATTTTCAATGATGGCAATTTCAAGTGCTTCAGTATCATTAAAGTTTCTTATAACAACTGGCACCTCATGCAATTGTGCAATTTGTGCTGCACGCCATCTTCTTTCCCCAGCAATAATTTCATAATTGTTGGCATCAGATGGTGATGGCCTAACGACTAATGGTTGCACTAACCCTTTTGCTTTAATGGAGTCAGCCAATTCATTAATACTATTTTTATTAAACAATCTTCTTGGTTGAGAAGGACTTGGTTTTAAATTAGCAATTAGTATTTTAGTTTCCTGACCAACGTTATTATTTTTTGTTTGTAAAGTTTCTGTATCTCCCATTAGAGATGAAAGACCACGACCTAAACCTTTTTTTGTTGTGTTTGTAACCACTATGCTGCTTCTTGTTTTTTATTTTGTTTAATGACTTCGTTTGCAAGACTTAAGTAAGCCTGACTGCCTGATGCTCTTTGATCATAGATTAAAGCAGGCATACCGAATGACGGAGCTTCTGAAACTCTTACGTTACGAGGTATAATGGTTTCATAAACTTGTTCCCTTAAATGATTTCTGACATCCGTTGCAACTTGAGAGGACAATTTATTTCTGCTGTCGTACATCGTCAACACAATCCCATCAATAGATAAACCAGGATTTAGATTCTGTCTTACACGTTCAATTGTTTTAATTAACTGACTGAGGCCTTCGAGTGCGAAGAATTCACATTGCAACGGAACAATAATTGCATTGGCTGTCGTCATTGCCATGACAGTCAATAAACTTAACGCGGGTGGGCAATCAATAAAAATAAAATCAAACTCATTTAATTTTTCATTTGCGTTAAAAATATTTTTTAATGTAAAAGCTCGATCATTAACGTCAGCAAGTTCAGGTTCAATGCCAGACAAATCAACTGTTGAAGGAATTAAAAAAAGATTATCAATTTCGGTTTTTCGAATGGAATCTGCAATGTTTGCTTGTCCCGCTAATACTTCGTAAATAGAATTTTCTCTCTGACCATAATCGACCCCCAAACCTGTGCTTGCATTACCCTGAGGATCTAGATCAATGATTAATACCTTTTGGCCTGTCGCCGCGAGGGCTGTGGATAAGTTTATAGCTGTGGTCGTCTTTCCGACCCCTCCTTTTTGATTAGAAATAGCAATTATTTTCCTTTTCATGCTAAGTACTTGATTTTATTACATTATTTAGTTCCAAAATATAAGATCCCTTTTCAGCACTGTTTTCATGCAATTTATGATCAAAAATCCAATATTTAGTTGCTTCAGCAATCTCATCATCTATATGTATACCTTTATGAAAAAGGAATGTAGTATTTTTTTTCGATATATTATAACTTATTGATAATAGATCATTTAATCGTCCAACTGCTCTAGCTAAAACAACATCAAATTTTTGATTTGTTGCTTTCTCAACTTTATAAGGAATCACATAGGTATTCTTCAGTTTTAGAGTATCTATACAGTACTCTAGAAACTCCGCTCTTTTCCTTCGATTTTCGCACAAAAATATTGAATTTTCGCCATTATAAAACAATGATAATGGAATTCCTGGAAGACCTGATCCACTGCCAATATCGATTATGTTTTGTTTTTTTTCACGAATCAAATCACTTATTCTCAACGAGTCATAAAAATGCCTTATCCAAAGAAGGTTTTTGTCCTTTTTTGATATAAGGCTTTGCTTTTCAGCTAGTATTAATGATCTGTAAACATCGAGTTTATTGATTGTTTCACGTGAAACATTACTTTTTAGCTCCATAAGAGCTTCTGGCGAATCCTCCATAATGAGGATATTAAGCCAGTTTTTTTAATTTTGCTTGAGTTTTTATATGGGCCAATATTACCCCTAAAGCTGCAGGAGTGACACCGTCAATTCTTGAAGCCTGGGCAATGTTTTTTGGCTTAATTTTTGATAGTTTTTCCTTAATTTCATTGGATAAACTTGACAAATCATCATAGTTAATTGCTTCAGGTATCTTTATTTTTTCCTCTTTATTTATTGAAATAATCTCACTTTCTTGCTTTTTAAGATAACCTTTATAGTGAGCTTCAATTGAGACTTGTTCTAATATTTCTTCTGAAAAATCATTTAAATTTATCTCAAACATGCCACCTACAGTATTAATATCAATATCTGGGTAAGCCAATAAATCAAATGCAGACCTCTTTTTGCCATCCTTATTAATTTTGACACCCATTTTTTCAGCTTTATTTGGTGTAACATATTGATTTTTAACAATATTTAATAACACATTCATTTTAATTTGTTTATTTGTAAAATGCTCATATCTATTTTTTGAAACCAGTCCTAATGTGTTAGCGGTTTCAGTAAGTCTTAAATCAGCATTATCAGCTCTTAATAATAGACGGTATTCTGCCCTTGATGTGAACATTCTATAAGGCTCTGTCACTCCTTTAAGAGTCAAATCATCAATCATCACTCCAATATAAGAGTCATTTCTAGAAAAAATGTGTTCCTTATTTTCAAGAGAAATCGCAGCATTTAAGCCCGCAACCAATCCTTGAGCTGCAGCCTCCTCATATCCTGTTGTACCATTAATTTGTCCTGCAAGATAAAGGCCCTTTATTCTTTTAGTCTCTAAAGTTTGATAAAGTTCTTGTGGATCAATAAAATCATATTCGATCGCATAACCATGTCTTATAATCTTTGCCTCCTCTAAACCATTGATTTTACTAATAAAATCGTCTTGAACGTATGCAGGTAATGAGGTTGATATGCCATTTGGATATATCAAATCGCTATCTAAACCTTCTGGCTCAAGGAAAATCTGGTGTCTTAATTTATTAGCAAACTTTACAACTTTATCTTCAACAGAAGGACAATATCGAGGTCCTGTACCACTGATTTGACCTGAGTAAATAGCTGATTTTGCTATATTTTTTTGAATAATGTCATGAACTAATTCATTCGTATAAGTAATATGACAAGGCAGTTGCTCGTTATAAGTTTTGTTCGTTAAAAATGAGAAATATGAATGCTTTTCATCTGCATCCTGTTTTTCAAGCCTATCAAAATCAATAGTATTTTTATCAATTCTTGCAGGTGTACCAGTCTTCAATCTTCCAATACTAAAGCCTGTCCTATATAGAGATTTTGCTAAGCCAATTGATGGGGCGTCACCGTGTCTACCAGCGGGTATTGTTTTATCACCCAAGTGGATAAGCCCATTTAAAAATGTGCCTGTTGTGATAATTACTTTTTTTGTTGAGATCTTTTTACCACTTTCGCATAAAACACCAGATATTTGATTATCTTGATCGAAAATTAAATCTTCGACGGGATCAAATAAACACTCAAGATTTTCAGTTTGAAGGATCTCCTCTTTCATAAATTTTTTATACAATTTCCGATCCGATTGAGCGCGAGGCCCTCGCACAGCAGGACCTTTTGTGCGGTTTAAAAGACGATATTGAATGCTTGAGAGATCTGCAATTCTTCCCATGATGCCGTCTAAAGCATCAATTTCTCTAACTAAATGACCTTTACCTAATCCACCAATAGCCGGGTTACACGACATTTCGCCAATTGTCTCAAATTTATGGCTGACTAAAAGGGTTTTAGCACCTACTCTTGCGGCAGTTGTTGCTGCTTCACAACCCGCGTGACCACCACCAATGACGACTACATCAAAACTAGACATGTCTAAGTTAAATAAATTAACTCAGCTTAATTGCAATCAATAATTTTTGTTATTTGCCGATGCAAAAATCTTTAAAAATGACTTCAAGATACTCTTCTACATCAACGTGACCTGTTATTTTGCCAATTTCCTGAATTGCTAATCTCAGTTCTTCAACCATGAGCTCAGAATTATTTTTCAAATCAATTGTTTTCGCATTCAACAGGCTCTGGATAGAATTTTGAACACCTAAAATATATCTTGTCTTCATTGGTATAGTATCTGAGTAACTTCCAAAATTACCTGAGACTTTATCAGAAATTAGTTTGATCAGGTGATCGATACCACTCCCTGTTGAAACGGAAATGTTGATGGCTTTATCGTATATTTTATTATCTTTATTATGCAGATCACATTTGTTTAATATGGTTAAGCGTTCATCATGAAAATTTAATTTGTTTGGGTCGTCAAATAATTCAACAACCAAATTTGCTTCATCAATTTTCTTCTTTGTAATTTCTATTCCTTTTTTTTCAATCTCATCACTTGTCTGCCTCAACCCTGCTGTGTCTGTAAAAACTACTGGAAATCCTGCAATATTTAGCCTTACTTCAATAGCATCACGCGTCGTTCCTTCTCTGTCAGATACGATTGCGACGTCTCTGTTTGCTAATAAATTTATGAGACTTGATTTCCCAACATTCGGTGTGCCTACAATAGCCACACGATATCCATCTCGCAAAATCTCTCCTTGATTGCGTCGATTGATATGCTCATGCATCTCAGCTAAAAGTTTTTCAATTTTTTCATTTATATTTTTTAAAACATCATCAGGAATATCTTCTTCTGAAAAATCAATATCAGCTTCAAGATAAGCAACCAGTTCAATCAGAGATTTTCTCCAAGATAAGTAAAGCTTATTCAATGAGCCGTCCATCTGACTCAAAGCCTGATTGTGTTGCAGTTCTGTTTGAGCATTGATTAAATCTCCCATTGCTTCGATAGCTGTAAGATCCATCTTATTATTTATAAATGCTCTTTTTGAAAACTCTCCAGGTTCCGCAAGTTGCAGCTGGTTAATTCCTGACAAAGTTTTTAAGAGAAGGTCAACTGTTGCTTTTCCACCATGTATGTGAAACTCAACTACGTCTTCTCCAGTGAAACTTTTTGGCTTAGCAAAGTAAACAGCTAATCCACGATCGATTAAGTTTCCATTTTCGGAATCATAAAAACTAGTCCTTGTTAATACATTGGGATCAAAGTGACTCTTGCGAGAGATGGTTTTAAGTGCAGTCAGCGCTAAGTGACCGGATACACGAACTACAGCCAGACCTGCAATTCCGCTTGCTGTTGATAGTGCAAATATTGTCATAATAAACTATGTGATTGCTGTTTAATCTAAACGATTAATCCCATTTAGTCACAAAGTCACTTAATTCTAATTCGGGTATTCTTTTTTCAGATCCTTCTGGCGTCCCGACGTATAAATAACCAAGGACTTTTTCATTTTCTTGAAGGCCTAAGTAAGAGGAAATTTTTTCATCGAGAGCTAAAGCGCCCGTTCTCCACATTCCTCCGAACTTAAGAGCGCTGAGTGCCAATAGAATATTTTGTGCTGCAGCTGCTGTTGACATAATTTGTTCTATCTCAGGAACCTTTGGATGTTCTGTTATATGAGATATTAAGATGATTATCATTGGTGCTCGGAAAGGCGCGTTTTTATACTTTTCAACTTTTTGTTGATCGCCTCCTGCAATATGGTCATTAGCAAATTGAGAGAATATTTCAGACAATTTTCTAATTCCATCACCTTTAACCTCTATAAACCTCGACGGCCTCAACCAAGCGTGATCTGGCGCTCGTAAGGCTGCTTTGTATACAAGCCGCATCTGTTCATCTGATGGAACAGGCTCTGAGAGCACTCTGGGTGAATTTCTTGAAATAATATTTTCTAATGCATCCATATAATATATCTTAATGTATACATGAGTTCTTATGTTTTCAAATCATTGATTGGCAATATGAAGGTTATCTCAAGTAATAATAAAATTACTGGCATTAGCCGAACTCGAAAAGCCGTTACCAACACTAAAGATAAACTATTACTTCGAGCAGCTTTTCAAATTAACGCCTATCTAGCACGCAAGCGACGGTCACTATCTTTTCCTACAAGACAGATGGGAACTCATTTCCAAAATCGGGTTTGGAACCACTTGAAAGGTGTTCCTTACGGTCACACTATAAGCTACGGTCAGATAGCGAAAAAGTTGAGGACATCTCCACGAGCAGTTGGTGGAGCACTAGGACGAAATAATTTGATAATGACAGTTCCTTGTCATAGGGTAATTGGCAAAAATGGCAAATTAACTGGATTTACATCAGTTGGTGGCATAAGTACGAAAAAAAGGTTATTGCGTCTTGAAAAAAATAATAAGTAAAAAAATAAAAAATTCTATAAATACTGTTCCCGACTTTCCTAAAAAGGGAATCATGTTCAGAGATATAACATCCTTAATAAAAAATACGAAAGTATTTAAGACGGTTGTTGACGAAATTGTTAAAATAGCAAAAGAAAAAAAAATTAATAAAATAGTAGGCATAGACTCGAGAGGTTTTATTTTTGCAGCACCTATAGCCTATAAGATGAATATACCTCTTATTTTAGTTAGAAAAAAAGGAAAGTTACCAAGTATTTCATATAAAGTTAAATACGCTCTAGAGTATGGTTTCGATGTTCTAGAAATTAATAAAGACTCAATTAATAAAACAGATAGAATTATGGTAATTGATGATTTAATTGCTACTGGCGGTACAGCTCTAGCAACTTCGAAACTTATCTCTAAATCTAGCTCAAAAAAAATTAATTTTGTTTTTGTTATAGAGTTAGAAGACTTGCCTGGAGTAGCAAAGATTAAAAAATTAGGGCATACAGTAAAAACATTGTGTAGTTTTAAGGAAGAAGAAAAATGACCATTAAACTTGGAATCATAGGAGGTAGTGGTTTATATAACTTCGCAGAAATGAATGAAAAAAAGTGGCTACCTCGTAATGAAGGGCCATTTGGTTTTCCATCTGATGAGATATTATTTGGAAAAATAAATGAAACTGAAGTATTTTTCTTACCACGACATGGGAGAAATCATGTTTATTCTCCAACTACAGTCCCTTATAAAGCCAATATTGATGCTCTAAAAAGACTGGGATGCAATGTACTTATTTCAATTTCTGCAGTTGGATCGCTTCGTGAAGATCTTGCTCCAGGAATGTTTGTGATCGTTGATCAATTTATAGACCGTACATTCGCAAGAGAGAAAACTTTTTTTGACAAAGAGGTAGTAGCACATGTATCTATGGCTCAGCCTATTTGCACAAGCACCGCAAAAATAGTTATGAAAGCTGCTAGGAGTTTATCAATTAAAACTGTTTTTGGTGGAACTTATCTTGCGATGGAAGGTCCTCAATTTTCTTCATATGCTGAATCGCAATTATATCGTAGTTGGGGATGTGATGTCATTGGAATGACAAATATGCCTGAAGCAAAATTAGCAAGAGAAGCTGAAATGAGATATACATCTATTGCTATGGTGACAGATTTTGATTGTTGGCATGAAGCTGAGGGAAATGTAGAAGTAACTGATATAATTAAAGTATTACATGAAAACGCATCCAACGCTAAGCTTCTCATAAAAGCATTTGTAGAAAATTACAAAAAAGATTACTCACAAGAGATAATAGATGGAATTGACAATGTTCTTGATACCGCAATTATAACTCAAAATTTTTCAGAAGAAACTCTTATAAGATGTGGGTTAGATGCAATAGCAAGTCGGATAATTAATGCGGGTAAATAATAAAAGTTATAAATCAATATGGATTGATGATGATACAAGAATATTCATTATTGATCAAACGTTGCTTCCTTTTACTTTCAAAATAATAGAATTAAAAACACTTGAAGATGTGATAAACGCTATTGACAATATGCAAGTTAGGGGAGCGCCCCTGATTGGAGTAACTGCTGCGTTTGGAATGTATTTAGCCATGCAACAAAGCAATTCTAAAATAGATCTAGATAATGCTAAAAAGCAGCTGATCGCAACAAGACCTACTGCTATAAATTTAAAATGGGCCATAAATCAAATTGAAACAGAATTATTAAGTATTGATCCTAATCAAAGGGCGGCAGCCGCATTAGAAATAGCGAAAAAGATGAGTCTTGATGACGAGAAAGTTAATATGAAGATTGGAGAATTTGGATACAAATTAATTGAAAATATTTACAAAAAGAAGAAGGGAACGATCAACATTTTAACTCACTGTAATGCTGGTTGGCTAGCTACAGTGGACTGGGGAACAGCTACTGCGCCTATATATAAGGCTAGAGACAACAATATACCGGTTCATGTCTGGGTCGATGAAACAAGACCCAGAAATCAGGGCTCACAATTAACTGCTTGGGAACTTCAGCACGAAGGAATTAATCATACAATAATTCCAGACAATACTGGCGGCCATTTGATGCAAAAAGGAATGGTTGACATTGTAATTGTAGGGAGCGATAGAACAACTTTTAAAGGAGATGTTTGCAACAAAATCGGTACATATCTTAAAGCATTGGCAGCCAAAGATAACAATGTGCCTTTTTATGTTGCTCTTCCATCATCTACAATTGATTGGGAAACTGAAAATAGTGAAAAAATTGTTATTGAAGAGAGAAGTGAAGATGAAATTCATTATATTCGAGGTAAAGACTTAAATGAAAATATTGTCAATATTCGAATTACGCCTGATAAAAGTAGAGGATCTAACTTCGCATTCGATACTACACCATCAAAATATATATCGGGACTAATTACCGAAAATGGCATTTGTTTAGCTAGCGAGAATGATATAAGGGATAAGAATGCGAAATAATTTTTCAGACAAGCTGTTGAACATGACAAAAAAGAAATCTTTGAACACTAGTATTTCTGACGATTTAATGGATCGCATGTATACGTCAAGACTGCTAGGACAAAACCCTAATTTAGTACTTCATGGGGGTGGCAATACATCTGTAAAAAGTAAGAAAAGAGATTTAGATGGAATCCTTCACAATGTTATCTTTGTAAAAGGGAGTGGCTCAGACCTATCGACAATCCAGGAAAAAGATTTCCCAGCAGTTAAATTGGATCCATTATATAAAATTATCAAAAGAAAATCTCTATCAGATGAACAAATGGTTAATTACCTGAGAAAAAATTTGATTGATGTAACGTCACCTAATCCCTCTGTGGAAACTTTAGTACATGTATCAATCGACAAAAAGTTTGTAGATCATACTCATTCGAATGCAATTTTAGAAATCACGAATCGTAAAAATGGTTTGTCTCTATGTAAAAAAATTTTTGGAGACGAGATTTCTGTAGTTCCATACGTAATGCCTGGGTTTGTTCTTGCAAAAAAAGTTGATGAAATTTACAAACAAAATTCAAGTGTGAAAGGTCTGATACTTTATAGACATGGCATTTTTACATTTGGGGATACGGCCAAAGAATCATATTCAAGAATGATAAGTTTAGTAACTAAAGCAGAAAAATTCTTAAAAAGCGAAAAGCAAAAAAATTTAAAAATATTAAGGCCCACTAAAAAACCATTTAAACCTCATCTTTTATCACCAATAGTACGTGGATTGGTTTCAACAGAGACAAGCTATATAGTGAAATTTAGAAGTAATAAAAAAATTCTTGATGTTATTAATTCGAAAAACGCTAAGAGTTTTCTTTCAAGGGGGGTGATAACACCTGACCACGTTCTGAGAATTAAACCAAAATTTTTGGTCATTAACGTTGATGACTGCAGAAATTTATTATCGATAAAAGAGAGAATTTCTAAAAAAATTACTGAGTTTAAAAATGACTACAAAAAGTATTTTAAAAAATACAACAATCCAAAACTTAAAAACCAAATGCTAGACCCCGTACCCCAAATCATTGTTATTCAAAATGTAGGTGTGTTTTCTGTCGGAAAAAGCTCAAAAAATGCATTAATTAATGGTGATGTCGCTGAAATGGCGATCAAAACAATTGGTAATTTAGAAAAGAAAACTTCATTCGAAAGTATATCACTTAAAGATATTTTTGATGTTGAATATTGGAGTCTTGAACAGGCAAAATTAAACAAAACTTCATTACCACTATCAGGCAAAGTATCATTAATTACAGGTGGAACAGGTACTCTTGGTCTAGCTATTGCAGAAAAATTTAGGAGTATGGGTTCTGAGGTGATCTTACTTGATGTTAACAAAAAACAACTCGAAGACCAAAATCTTAGGAAAAAATTTAGCTTGTACTTATGTGATGTTACGAGAAGAGAAAGTTTTAAAAAAGTCTTAGATCGTATTTGCTTAGAGTATGGTGGACTTGATTTTGTTATCTCTAATGCTGGAAGCGCTCATCAAAGTGAAATTGCAAAACTAAATGACTCAGACCTAAAGAAGAGTTTTGAATTAAATTTTTTTGCACACCAAATTGTTGCTTCTGAGAGTGTTGAACTAATGAAAACGCAAAATATTGGTGGTTGTCTCTTATTCAATATTTCAAAGCAAGCAATTAATCCTGGAAAAGATTTTGGGGCATATGGCACATCCAAGGCAGCATTGTTAGCTTTGTGCAAACAATATGCCTTAGAGTATGGAAGTATCAACATACGATCTAACGGGGTAAATGCTGATAGAATAGAAAGTGGGCTATTAACAAAAACTATGATTAACAAAAGATCTAAATCAAGAAAAATCACATCAGATGAATATTTAAAAAGCAATTTGCTCAAAAAGAAGGTTCTGGCAGAAGATGTAGCAGAAGCTTTTTATAATTTGTCGATTTCAAAAAAAACAACTGCCGCTGTTTTAACAGTTGATGGTGGCAATATTGAAGCTTCTCTGAGATAACTAATTGTTATTGATTTTGTATAAAGATGAAGAGTAATTATTGGTTTGGTTACTTATTCATTGATTGAAAGAAATCAGAGTTATCTTTAGTTTCTTTCAATTTTCCAAGCAAGAATTCAATGGAGTCCATAGTTCCCATTGGGTTAAGAATACGTCTCAGAACATACATTTTTTGCAGTTCATCTTTATCCAGTAGTATTTCTTCTTTTCGAGTACCAGACTTGGTTATATCAATCGCAGGATAAATTCTCTTATCAGCAACTTTTCTGTCCAATATGATTTCTGAGTTACCTGTTCCTTTAAATTCTTCAAAAATAACTTCATCCATTCTACTGCCTGTATCAATGAGGGCAGTAGATATAATCGTTAAAGAACCTCCATCTTCAATATTTCTTGCGGCACCAAAGAACCTCTTTGGTCTTTGCAATGCATTAGCATCAACACCACCAGTTAAAACTTTTCCTGAACTTGGAACAACTGTGTTGTATGCACGACCTAGTCTCGTAATTGAATCGAGCAGGATCACAACATCCTTTTTGTGTTCTACTAATCTTTTTGCTTTGTTAATAACCATTTCAGCAACTTGTACGTGACGCGATGCTGGTTCATCAAATGTTGAACTGACTACTTCACCCTTTACGGAACGTTGCATGTCTGTCACTTCCTCAGGTCGTTCATCAATTAACAATACCATCAAATAACATTCAGGGTGGTTATCTGTAATGGAGTGTGCAATGTTTTGTAGTAGTACTGTTTTGCCCGTTCTTGGGGGTGAAACTATAAGGGCTCTTTGACCCTTACCAATTGGTGAAACCAAATCTATAACTCTCGCGCTTTGATCTTTGTCGGGCTTTTCTGTTTCTAGCTTAATTTGTTCATCAGGATATAGAGGTGTTAAGTTATCAAAGTTAATTTTATTTCTACTTTTGTCAGTAGCCTCATAATTGATAGTATCAATCTTTAATAAAGCAAAATATCGTTCACCTTCTTTAGGAGCTCTAATAGGACCTTCAACTGTATCCCCTGATCTTAATCCAAATCTCTTGATCTGACTGGGACTAACATAAATATCATCTGGACCAGGCAAATAATTTGCTTCCATTGATCTAAGAAAACCAAAACCATCTTGTAGGACCTCTAAAACACCTTCTCCGTCTATATCCTTTTTGTTTGCTGCAAGAGATCGTAATATCTCAAACAGCATATCTTGAGTACGCATAGAACTGGCGTTTTCAACACCCGTTTCTTCAGCATATTTTAGAAGTTCTTGTGGAGTTTTTTTCTTAAGTTCTCTTAATTTTAAGCTCATACTTTTTTGGATATAGAATTAATTTTTTTTTTTTGGAAAGTGTAAAAGAGATTGCCTTCTAACTTTAATTTTTTATTATAGCAAGGAATAAATCTGTTAAATAAGATAGATATATTGGTACAATTAACTTAAATTATTGAAATTATTAAATAAAGTATTACTATATTTAAATTCTAACTATCAAATTTCTGATATCTTTTTAGCAAATTGCTCTACTTTTTTCCAATTTGTGAAGTCATATGTATTAGACAAGTCGGTAGGGCCTGAAGTAAGCCACATAATAAAACGAATTATATGCTTATCAAAAAAACCGTATCTTGGATAATCGATTTTCCCAGCAAACACTGATATTTCCTTTGGGTTCCATTGAGAAAGTTCTAAAAATTTTTTTGTGTAGGGGTTTGTCAATGGTGAACCCTTCTCTGAATTTCTTGCTACAGCGTTCACGCTGAAGAAGGCATTCTTTTTAGCTTCAAGTACTGAAATATTTTTTTTTATAAATTTGTATAGTTCCTTCTTATGTTTTCCGTATCTAATGCTCGCACCTATAACTATCCTATCAAACATCATGAGATTTTCATCAAATGCCTGATTTAAACTTATGAGTTTTGTATGAGATGAGTTATTTAAGATGCTGGCAATATGGTCACAAATTTTTTTTGTATGACCGTCTGTTGTTGAATATATAACTAAACACTTTTCCATGGTATTTTACATAACTGAGATATGTTCGTGCAACAGTGTATTAATAAAATTAATTTGCTCATCCGAGTCATTTAGACATGGTATATAGTGAAATTTATTACCACCTGCTTTTAAAAATATTTCTTTATTTTCCTCGTCAATTTCTTCAATTGTTTCTAGGCAATCAACACTAAAGGCGGGAGCAATTACCATGATATCCTTTATGCCTTCAGAAGGAAGTCGTTCCATAGTCTCACTTGTGTAAGGCTTCAGCCACTCTGCTGGCCCAAAACGAGATTGAAAAGTTGTGATGTATTCTTCTTCTTTCAAGTTTAATTTTTCAGCAACTAGGCGAGTAGTTTTTTGACAAAAGCATTGGTAGGGATCGCCTAATGTAAAATTTCTCTTGGGTATACCGTGGTACGTAAAAATTATTTTTTGTGGCATGTGATCAGAGATTTTATTTTTTATAGTTGCGACCAAGCCAGATATGTAACTATCATGATCGTGGTAGCTGTTTATGAAATTAAGAGCAGGAACCCATCTCCACTTGGAAAGAACTCGGGTTACCTCGTCAAAAACACTACCTGTTGTTGTCCCTGAATACTGAGGAAACAACGGGAGAATTATAAGACTTTGACAATTCTTACCCTTAAGTGAAAGAAGTGCTTTTTCCATATTAGGCTTCCCGTAGCGCATAGCTAGTTCAATTTCTATATTTTCTGGAATTGTTCTTTTTAGTTTTTCTAATATTCTCTCGGAGTAAACAAGAAGTGGTGATCCCTTGTCTGTCCATACTGATTTATAAAGCTTTGCTGATTTTGCTGGACGAAAAGTAAGGATTATTCCATATAAAATAAACCACCAAATAAATTTTGGAATTTCAATGACTCTACCATCTGATAAAAATTCTTTTAAGAAAATTCGAACGTCGCGAGTTTTATAACTTTCTGGTGTCCCTAAGTTACAAATAAGAACTCCAATTTTTTTTTGTCTTCCATGTTCATACTCTTGTGTACCAATAAATTTCATTTTTTTCTTTTAGTTATTTCTTACCTTTTGTACAAGTCTCTCCACATTTTTTATTGGCGTCTCAGGAAGAACACCATGACCTAGGTTAAAAATATGCGGGTAATCACGAAAGGCAAGTAAAATTTCTTCTAGGCCTTTATCCATTTCATCACCCCCTTTTAAGAGAAGCTTTGGATTTAGATTGCCTTGATATGAAATGTTTGGATTTAATAAGCTGAGTTGTTGTAGATTAAAATTATAATCTAAACAAACACAATCGAGTTGGTTTATAAATGAGTAATTTTTATAGCCGCTTGTGCTAGCGTTTCTGGGGAATCCAATTATTGGTATATCGGATTTACTTTTGATTTCTTTTACTATTTTCAGGGTTGGATTTACAACCCATTTTTCAAAGAGGTAATCGTCAAGATCACCAGCAGCAGATTCGAATATTTGAAACGCATCTATGCCGGCGTTTACTTGTTGCATTGTATAATTAGAAATTATGGCGGTGAGATCATTAATGTAATTGTCTATTCTTTTTTCATTTTTATAAATGAGATCTTTGTTCATCTGAGATCTTTCCTCTTTATCAAACAAACAATATGATAAAGTTGTCCAAGGTCCACCTACAAAGCCTATTAGAGGAATTTTTGATATATTTTTTATGTTTTCTATACCCTTTGTAACTGGATCTAGTTTATGTGATTCAAATTTAAATTTCTCATTGAATTTAACTAGAGGCCCCATTCCCTCTTTAAAACCTACATCACATCCAGACGCATAGGGAACCATTAGTATATCAGAAAACACTATACAGGCATCTAATCTATATCTTTTAACTGGTTGAAGAGAAATCTCTGTTATCAATTCAGGATCAAGGAACATTTCTATAAGGTCTTTATATTTTTGTCTTATTTTAATATATTCCGGCAAGTGCCTTCCCGCTTGTCTCATTAACCAAATGGGGGTCTTTGTTTTTTTGCCTTTTAATGTTTCTATAAAAATACTCATATAATATATATATAAGGTAGTATTAGTTTATGTACCTGTGATGATGTGTATATATAAAAACCCCTTACTTGCCCACAAATCAATACATGGCTTTAACAGGGATATTTAGGGCATTTGTGATACTGCCCACAAGGTAGAATAATAGTTGAGGCATTATCCACAGGTGGATGAAAAGTAAGAAAATATGGGATAAAAAGGCCAAAATATTGTAAATATTTAAAAATAGTAAGCATATAATATATATCCACACTGATTACTCAGGTTGTTAATAACTTATGAACACACAAATAATACTAGCGTCTAAAAGTCAAACACGCTCAAGATTGCTAACAAATGCAAAAATAAAATTCAAAACAGTTGATCACGGTATTGATGAAGATGAAGTTAAACTATCTATGTCTGAAAGCTCGCCTGAAGAGATTGTTACAAAACTAGCCGAGATGAAGGCTTTAAAGGCACCCATATCAAATGAAGGTTTAGTTATAGGATCCGATCAAGGATTGGACTTAAATGGGAAGCTGGTTAATAAAGCAAAAAACTTTGATGAAGCTTATGAACAACTAAAGAGCATGAGTGGAAAGGAACACACCCTTATAACAACCACGGTAGTAGCTAAAGAAAAAAATATAATTTGGAAATATGTTGATAGAGGAAAAATGAAAATGAGAACACTTGATGAAAAAGTCATCAGAGAATACTTAGAGAATGTAGATGAAAAGATACTTGGCTTAGTCGGGGTTTATGCAATTGAAGAGGAAGGAATAAAACTATTTGAGTACATCGGCAGTGATTTGTTCTCAATACAAGGAATATCAATGATACCATTAACTCAATTTTTATGGGACAACGGTCTGTTGTTTGAAAATAATGGCCATTGATAAAACGGCAGTTATAGGATTTCCGGTCGATCATAGTCTTTCACCAACAATTCACAACCACTGGATTAAAGAACTAGCGCTGGACATAAAGCCATATGAAAAACTGAATGTAGATCCAAATATATTTGAAGAGCAGATGAAAAGCCTAAAGGCCGAAGGCTTTGGAGGAATTAATGTTACAGTTCCACTTAAAGAGCTTGCGTTCAATATAAGTGATGAAACATCTAATGTTTCAAAAAAACTACGGTCAGCCAATACCCTTACCCTAAGCTCTGGCAAAATAAATGCTGACAATACTGACGTCGTTGGCTTCATTAATTCTTTGGACAAGAAAACAATAGAAGAAAACATTACTAACAAAAAGACACTTGTTCTTGGTGCCGGGGGCTCCGCCAGGTCTGTCGTTCATGCATTAAATGAATTGGGAAGCCAGGTGAGATTATTTAACAGAACACCAGAAAAAGCAGCAATTTTACTTAATGATTTATCAATAAGCTCAAGTCCTGTTAGCACAGAAGAGCTGGATGATTATGCTAACTCTTCATCGTTCATTGTTAACACAACCAGCCTTGGGCAAAAGGCTGGAGAGCATAATAATATTTTGAGTTTTGAAAATATAGAAACAGAAACATTTATTTATGATTTAATTTATAACCCTAAGCGATCCAGCTTTTTAGAACAAGCTGAAGCAAAAGGTTTGAAAGTTCAAAATGGATTACGCATGTTAATCGAGCAAGCAGCTTGCTCTTTTCAAATATGGCATGAAATTAAAGTGGGTGTTAGTGAGGAATTAATGTCACTTTTGGAGAGAGCATAATGTTATTGATAGGTGTAACAGGATCTATCGGCATGGGAAAGTCTACAGTAGCTAAGATGTTTACCGAATATGGTTTTGGCCTCTACAATGCAGATGATACCGTTCACTATATTTATGAAAACGATGAAGAAGTAATTAATAAAATTGAAGAATCTTTTCCTGGAACCAAATCAGAGGGAAAAGTAAATCGAATAGCGCTTAGAGATATACTCAATAGAGAACCTGAGAAATTTAGAGATCTTGAAAAAATTGTCCATCCAGCGACTAGACGTTATCAAATTGTATATATTGAGAAATTAATAAGCGAAGATAGCCCAGGATGTATTCTGGATATTCCTTTATTATTCGAAACAGGTGGAGAAAAGTATATCGATGTTTCCGTTGTTGTGACAGCATCAGAAGACAAGCAAAAAGAAAGAGTGGTCGAAGAAAGAAAGGTGCCTTTAGAAATTTTTGATTCGATAAAGAATCAACAAATGCCAGACCGAGAAAAATTAAAGAAAGCAGACTATATAATCTCAACAGATCAAACCTTAGATGAGACAAAACTCGAAGTAAAAGATGTTGTATCTAAAATAAAATTGATTAATCCTAAGGCATGGAAAGCCTTTTACAAGAAGTGAGAGAAATCGTTCTAGATACAGAAACTACAGGTTTGAGACCTTCTGAGGGTCATAGAGTGATCGAAATTGCTGCTATCGAATTGGTTGACTTTCTGCCGACAGGCAAGGTTTATCAGCAATACATTAACCCAATGAGGGAAGTTCCAGAGGCTTCTTTTAAGGTTCACGGACTGAGTTATGACTTTTTAAAAGATAAGCCTTTGTTTGAAAAAATTGCTGACGATTTTCTCAACTTTGTTGGACAAGATACGATCATTGCTCACAATGTTGATTTTGATATCGGTTTTTTAAATCATGAACTTAGCGCATGTGGGAAAGAGAGTATCAAAAATAAAAAAGTGGACACCGTTACTATTGCAAGAGAAAAGTTTCCTGGTCAAAGCGTGTCGCTAGACGCTTTATGTAAGAGATTTTCCATCGACACTAAAGAGAGAGAAATACACTCAGCTACAATTGATACTGAACTTCTTGCAAAAGTTTACATAGAACTTATGGATGCACGTGAGCTGAGTCTTGAACTAAACGTTAACAATCAAAATGCTAGTTCTGAGTCAATTTTTGATATCCAAAAGATTCAAAATAGAGAACTCGCAACAAGGCTAACAGACAATGACAAAGAGATGCACAAAGCTTTTGTTGAGACGCTTGGGGAAAACGCTATCTGGAAGAAGAAAGAGCAATTTAATAATGAATGAATATCAAAACTATCAAATCAATCATACATTATCAAATGCGAATGACAGTAATCAACCATTAATACCAGCAGCAACTGTTTTATTGGTTAGAGATCATAATTCTAAAATAGAAGTTTTTATGATCAAGCGTGCTATGAAAACAAACTTTGGGGGAGCATGGGTATTTCCTGGAGGAAAAGTTGATAGCAACGATGATATTAAAAATATAAATAAGTATAGCCCATCATTAAATGATGAAGAGGCCTCTAGAAGACTTGGTACAAAATCTGGTGGATTAATTTATTGGATTGCTTGCATTCGAGAATGTTTCGAAGAGAGTGGTATACTTCTCGCTGACAACAAACAAAGAAAAATAAACCTAGGCAGTCTTGCTGACTCTGAATTAGAAATTATTAATCAATACAAAAAGAAATTGCTCGAAGGCAAAGATGTTTTCTTGGAATTAATCGACAAATTTGATCTAACATTATCAACCAGTGAAATAGCCTATATCTCCCATTGGATTACACCAAAGATTGAAAAAAGAAGATACAGCACAAGATTTTTTATTGCTCGTTGTCCTAAACAATTAGCTACACATGATGGTTTAGAAGGGGTTGAAAGTCGTTGGCTGGAGCCCAAAGTTGCACTTGATTTATATAAGTCCGGAGAGTTTCCCATGATTATGCCAACAATAAAAAATCTTGAATTGATTAAAGACTTTCAAGATACTCAAACATTACTACTTTCAATGAACGATAAGTTAATCACTGACATCCCAAAAGTTGAACCTGTGTTTGATGTTGTGGACGGCAAACCAAAACTTATTAGTTATTAATTTGTCTTTTTTCTTTTTTCATAAAGATCAGCAAAATTAACAGGGTCAAGCATTAGAGGAGGCAAAGATCCATCTGCATGCATATCGTACACAATGCGTCTTGCAAAAGGAAATAATTGCCTTGGGCATTCAACCAATAAATAAGCTTCCTTTATATCTTCTGTAAGATTTTTAATTTCAAATAAACCCACGTATTTTAAATCTATAATATAAACATTTTTATCTTCACGCTTAGCACTTATATTAATGTTTAACTCAACTTCATAAATATCAGTATCTTTTCTATTAGCAGCTTTCACATCTACATTTGCATTGATGGCAGGCCTTTCACTTCCTTTTTGAAATGCACCAGGTCCCATGGGATTTTCAAATGATAAGTCTTTTACAAATTGTGTTATTATTTTTGCAGATACATCCATTATATTATTTTATCCTCATCGTCATTAATTTCTTCAAAGTCTCCTTCGATGGATCCATCATCTGAACTTTGATTTTTCATACCATATCTAGAAAGAACAGAGTTCGCTACTACCTTTATGAAAATTACTCTTGTTAGAGGGATGAGTCCAAGAAACCCTAATGCGTCTGTGAAAAAGCCTGGAGTGATTAGCAAAATTCCAGATATTAATATCACCAACCCTTCAAACATAGTTTGAATTGGGGCCTCTTGATTCTGGAGTTGATTATATAACTTAGAATAGGTACTGATTCCTTGTTGTCTTACAAAATAAACTCCGATCAATGCAGTTGTAAAAATTAGCAATATTGTGTTAAATGAACCAATAAAACTGCCGATTTCAATAAAAATACTAATCTCTATGACTGGGATTATGATAAATATAATGAGTAATAATAGAAACAAAATAGTTATAAATGTTGAAACTTTAGTTTAAATACCTAAATAAGGATCTTATAATATTTGTACTAATGAGTGAAGCATTTCAATATTTAGATATATTAATACTAGCAATCATAGCTGGCATAGTCTTATTGCGTTTAAGAAGCGTTTTGGGAAGACGAACAGGTCATGAAAAAACAGACAAGTCTTCATTCAACTACGAAACCCCGCAACAAACTCAACCCGAGAAGGTCATAGAAATCAAACCTGAAAATGACACACCAATCAGAGAAGACGGCTGGTTTGATAAGGATGACTTTCTTAAAGGTGCATCAAATGCTTATGAGACAATTGTAACTAATTTTGAAAACGGTAATAAGGAAGCTTTAAAGCCTCTCTTATCAAGTGATGTAATGAAAAGCTTTTCATCTGTCATTGATGAACGTAATAGCAAAAGTGAATTCGTAGAATTTAATTTTATCGGTATTGAAAAGTCTGAAATTGTTCATAAAGATTTAAAGAAAAATCCTATGGAGGTTAGCGTAAGATTTATTTCTGAAATGATTACATGTATAAAGAACAGTAAAGATGAAGTTATTTCAGGAAGCCTGAATCAAGTCCAAAAAATAACTGATGTCTGGACTTTTGAAAAAAATCAAAAATCAAAAGGTTCTAACTGGCTTTTAGCAGCCACGACTGACTAATTTAATAAATATTTACTAAACTTATTTTTTAAATCCTCTGGAATTGATGCTGGCTTCATTTCATCTTGATTAGTATTAACCCAGATAATTTCAGCTTCATTTATCAATTCATCAGACCCATCTCTATATATTTCTTGCGCAAACGTAATACTTGAATTTCCAATTTTTTTAATTGCAGTATAAATGCTTATTTTATCATTTAGTCTTGCTGGATTTTTAAAATTTAATTGAGCAGCAACTGTATGAAATTCATTATTGGTTTCTTTAATATATTCTTCTTGGTGAAATAAACTATCAAGCATCTCACTTAAGGAGATGTCATAATAAGTTAAGTAGTGAGAGTTATAAACAATATTTTGTCTATCAACTTCGGAATAGCGTATTTTCAATTTACTAATATATGTTTTTTTTCCTTTTAAAGACATCGCCTAAAGAATGAATTTAGATAAATCTGTATCTTTAGATAGTTCGCTAACATTACTTTTCACATACTCTGCATCTATTGTTATATTTTCTCCACCTTTATCAGCCGCAGAAAAGCTAATATCCTCTAAAACTCGCTCAAGAATTGTATGTAGTCTTCGTGCTCCAATATTTTCAATTGTTGAATTTATATCAACAGCAAGAGTTGCAATGGCGTCAATTCCATCCTTACTGAAGTTGATTTTAACATTCTCAGTTCCCATCAAAGCTTCGTACTGTTTAATCAAACTATACTTCGGTTCAGTGAGTATGCGTTTAAAGTCCTCTTGCGTTAATGCTTTTAAGTTTACTCTTATGGGTAATCTTCCTTGCAGTTCAGGCAATAAATCTGATGGTTTTGATAGTTGAAAAGCCCCTGAAGCGATAAACAGTATATGATCTGTTTTTATAGTTCCGTGTTTTGTATTCACGGTTGTGCCTTCAATTAGTGGAAGAAGATCTCTCTGAACACCTTCTCGAGATACATCACCTCCCACTCTCTCACTGCGCGCGCAGACTTTATCTATTTCATCAATAAAAACGATACCATTATCTTCTACTGCTTTTTTTGCCTCATTCACGATTTGATCTGTATCAATAAGTTTATCCGATTCTTCATTTACAAGTGTCTCGTATGAATCTCCTACAGTCATTTTCTTCTTTTTTGTTTTTGGACCCATCGCCTTGCCTAGCATGTCGTTGAGGTTAATCATGCCAACACCGGCTCCCTGTCCTCCTTGCAAATCAATTGTTGGAAAGGATCCAGTATCCTGAACTGACACTTCTATTTCTTTTTCTTCAAGTTCACCGTTCCTTAATTTTTTTCTAAAACTTTCACGTGTAGTAGGTCCAGCACCAGGACCAACTAATGAGTCCAACACTCGTTCCTCAGCTGCTAGTTGTGCTTTAGCCTTAACTTCTTTTCTTTTAATTTCGCGTACCATAGTGATTGCAATTTCAATCAAATCGCGCACAATAGACTCTACATCTCTTCCAACGTAACCAACTTCTGTAAACTTTGTTGCTTCAACTTTCATAAAAGGTGCTTGAGCCAGTTTTGAAAGTCTCCTAGAGATTTCAGTTTTACCAATGCCAGTTGGACCAATCATTAAAATATTTTTTGGAAGAACTTCCTCTCTCATGTCTTCAGGAAGTTGTTGTCTTCTCCATCGGTTTCTTAGTGCAATAGCAACTGACTTCTTGGCATCATCTTGACCAATAATATACCTATCCAATTCAGAAACTATTTCTCGAGGTGAAAACGCTTGCATGATTAATATTCTATTTTTTCTAGAGTAATATTGTTATTAGTGAAAACACAAATTTCTCCTGCAATCTTAAGTGACTTCAGAGCAATCTCTTCAGCAGTTAAATCACTATCGATAAGCGCTTTTGCTGCAGACAATGCATAGTTGCCACCACTGCCAATACCAATGACAGACTCTTCAGGGTCCAATACGTCACCCATACCAGTAATGAGCAATGAAGTTGATGAGTCAGCAACGGTCAGAAGTGCTTCCAACCTTCTAAGATACTTGTCAGTTCTCCAATCTTTTGCAAGTTCAACACAAGCTCTTGTTAATTGCCTTGGATGCTTTTCTAGTTTTGCTTCTAGTCTTTCAAACAGAGTAAATGCATCGGCAGTTGCTCCTGCAAATCCGGCAATAACACTTCCGTCCCCAATCTTTCTTACCTTTTGTGCTGTGCCTTTAATAACAGTGTTACCTAAACTGACCTGTCCATCTCCAGCAACAACTACCTGATTGCCTTTACGAACACTAAGGATAGTAGTCCCATGCCAAGATATATTTTGTTGATTTTCCACTATATAAGACATGTGGCTATTTATTTAATAACTTCAAGGCTATTTATCGACCAAATATCATATTTTTTATAGATAAATCAGTAATTTATTGATAAAAACCGATTGGATTTGATATGAGAACTGCAAATTATAAAAGAGAGACAAAAGAAACTTCCATTAACGTTGAGATCAACATTGACGGTACAGGTTTGTATGACGTGAAAACTGGAATAGGTTTCCTTGATCACATGTTGGAACAACTTTCAAAGCACTCATTAATCGACATGAAGATTAAAGCTACAGGTGACACACATATTGATTACCACCACACAACAGAAGACACTGGCATTGCAATAGGTGAATGCTTATCAAAAGCCTTAGGCAATAGACAAGGTATTAATCGTTACGCTCATTCTTACATACCAATGGATGAAACACTCTCAAGAGTTGCTCTTGATCTTTCCAATCGTCCTTACTTAATATGGAATGTAAAATTTAGTGTTCCTAAAATTACTTCGTCACAAGGTGACTTTGATACAGAGCTTTTTAAAGAATGGTTTCAGGCATTTGCGCAAGCAAGTGGAACAACTCTACATGTTGAAAATATTTATGGAGAAAACAATCACCACATTATTGAATCATGCTTTAAAGCCCTTGCACGAAGTTTAAGACTAGCAGTCCAAGTAAATGAACGTGAAGGTAACATAGTACCATCTACAAAAGGCCAACTATAATCATGCTAAAAGAAGGTCAAAAACTTCCATCCTTTAGGCTTAATAACCAAGAAGGTGTCTCAGTTAAATTTCCAACTAAAGAAATGACTATTATTTATTTTTATCCAAAAGCGGATACTCCAGGGTGCACAAAGGAGTCTTGTGAATTCCAAAGTAATTTAAAAAAATTCAATAAGCTCGAGACCTCAGTCTTTGGAATTTCAAAAGACTCAGTTAACCGTCAAAGCAAATTCGCTGAAAAATATAAATTAAAATTTAATCTTCTTTCTGATGAGAGTGAAAAAATTTGTGAAAAATTTGGAGTTTGGGTTAATAAAAGTATGTACGGAAAAATTTACAAAGGAATTGAAAGATCAACTTTTCTTGTGAACAGAAATGGCAAGATCTTAAAAATATGGAGAAAAGTAAAAGTTAATAATCATGTTGAGGAAGTCTTAGATACTATTAAAGAATTTAGTAAATGAATTTAGCTATAATAAACTTCGGTTCAGGAAATTTACATTCTGTTCATAAGGCTTTTGAAAACGTAAACTCAGAATTAAGCAATCCTTACAATATTGTTGTGACCAATGATCCTAAAGAGATCCAGTCAGCTGATAAGATTGTCTTACCTGGAGTAGGTGCCTTCGGCGATTGTAAAAATGCAATTTTAAACATTGAAGGTTTGCATGCATCACTTGAAGTTTCAGTTTTAAAAAACAAGGTCCCTTTTATAGGAATATGTGTGGGCATGCAGTTATTGGCTGATCTTTCATATGAGTTTGGTACACACTCGGGTTTTGGCTGGATACCAGGTGAAGTAAGGAGGATTGCATCTCCTCAAGAATACAAAATTCCTCACATGGGATGGAATGAGATAAGTTTCTCGGACCATAAGTTATTTGATGGTTGCGAGCAAGGGTCAGATTTTTATTTTGTTCACAGTTTTTATTTTCAGAATCAAAAAAGTGAACATTCTATCGCTACAACGAAATACCCTGATCAAATTACAGCGGCAGTTTGCAAAGAAAATATATGTGGTACGCAATTCCACCCAGAAAAAAGCCATATAAATGGGAAAAGAATAATTCACAACTTTTTAGAGTGGAAACCATAATGATCTTATTTCCTGCTATCGATATGAAAGATGGTAAATGTGTACGCCTTATTCAGGGCGATTTTAATAAATCCACTACTTATAATAATTCACCCTTAGATCAGGCTAAGTTATTTGAAGATCTAGGAATAACCTGGCTTCATTGTGTAGATTTGGATGGAGCTCTAGCAGGTCAATCAGAAAATGTAAAGTCAATTGAAGAGATCGCATTAAAAACAAAATTGAAATTGCAATTTGGTGGAGGTATTCGAAATATAAATTCAGTTGAAACTTTAGTCAATATTGGAATACAAAATGTAATACTTGGAACAGCAGCGTTTGAAGATTATGAATTATTTCAAACTGCTGTTTATAAATATCCAAACAAAATATCTATTGCTTTAGATATTAAAAATGAGCAAATTGCGCTTCGTGGTTGGAGCGAAGTTAAGTCAATCAATCTTGAAAAATTTTTATTATCGATTGAAGGTTTGCAAATAAATTCAATTATATGTACAGACGTGATGAGAGATGGAATGAAAAAAGGAATTAATTTTGATATGCTGGAGAATGTTATGAAAATGACGAGTTTTTTATGTGTTGCCTCAGGTGGCGTATCCTCAATCAATGACATAAAAAATATCAAAGGTAAAAACTACTCTCAAATGAAAGGTGTTATTGTTGGTAAAGCAATTTATGATAAAAACATTGATATTAAAGACGCATTAAAAATATTAAGTAAATAATGTTAAAAAAAAGAATTATACCCTGTTTAGATGTCGATAATGGCAGAGTTGTTAAAGGGGTTAATTTCATCGATTTAGTTGATGCAGGAGACCCAGTTGAACAAGCTATAATCTATAATGCTGAAGGAGCAGATGAGCTTTGTTTTTTAGATATTACTGCTTCAAGTGATAATAGAGACACCTTGCTAGAGGTGGTAAAAAAAACAGCTGAGAATTGTTTCATACCACTTACTGTAGGTGGAGGTGTCAGAAATTTGGATGACATCTCACGTTTACTTCATTTTGGAGCAGATAAAGTGTCAATAAATACTGCAGCAGTGGATAATACTGATTTGGTAGCTGAGGCTGCAAACAAGTATGGTTCATCAACAATCGTAATAGCTGTAGACGCTAAGCAAACCGATGAAAATCAATGGAAAGTATTCACTCATGGTGGGAGGAAAGAGACCGACATTGATGTTGTTACCTACTGTAATGAAGTAGCAAAATTAGGCGCTGGAGAAATATTGCTTACATCAATGGATAGAGATGGAACAAAAAGTGGGTTTGACAACAAACTATTAAAAGCTGTTACTTCAAAAGTTAATATACCAGTCGTCGCGTCAGGTGGAGTTGGTAACTTGAACCATCTTCTTGATGGTATTCTTGAGGGGGAGGCAAGTGCATTACTTGCTGCTTCTATTTTTCACTTTGGTGAATACAGCATAGGTGAAGTTAAAAGATATCTTGCTGATAATAATATTCCAGTTAGGATCTAATCATGAAAGGTTATTGGATCGCAAAGGTAAATGTACTTCATCCCGATAAACAAAATATGTATGCTGAACTAGCTTCTAAGGCAGTGAAAAAATATGATGGGAAGTTCTTAGTGCGTGGAGGAAGTCAAGTTATTACTGAAGGAAAAGAGTACGAACGAAATGTCGTAGTAGAATACTCCTCATTTGATAATGCAAAAAAAGCCTATAACAGCAAAGAATATCAAGAGGCAAAAAAATTACTTGGTGAGGATAAGGATCGACTTTTTGCTATTGTTGAAGGTTACGAATAATGGTTAATAAAGTTGATGTTCTCGTTCGTTTATTTGAGACTATTGAAAAACGTTCAAGAGAAGATCCCTCTAAATCATACACAGCAAAGCTTTTGTCTGAAGGTAAAATCAAATGCATTGAAAAATTAAAAGAAGAGTCTCTTGAAACCGTTGAAGCTGCAGAGCAAGATAACGCGAAACAAATAATATATGAATCTGCTGATCTCATATATCATTTACTTGTACTTTGGAAAAAATTTGATATTACAGCGGACCAAATATATGCCGAGCTAGAAAGTAGGGAAGGTAATACAGGTTTACGTAAATAATGAGTTACGACAAAGATAATATATTTGCTAAAATAATAAGAGGAGAGATTCCCTGTGATAAAATTTATGAAGATGAATTTGTACTTTCGTTTAAAGATATAAGGCCTCAAGCGCCCTCTCACGCATTAATTATTCCCAAGGGAAACTATCTAGACATTAATGACTTTAGTTTAAACGCTAGTGACAATGAAATTATAGGGTTTAATCGCGCCATTGCGAAAGTTGCAGATATGTTGGGTATTAGTGAAAATTCTGGAGGAAATGGTTATAGAGTTATAGCGAATGCTGGAAATGATGCACATCAAGAAGTGCCTCATCTTCACTTCCATCTACTAGCTGGTAGACCTTTAGGTCCAATGGTTTTTCCAGAAAAATCTAATTAAGAGTAACTTATAATGACAAGTAAGATTTCAGATGAAGAACTGGTAAAATTATTTAATAAAAATAAATTATTTAATTTATTCAACATGACAGTTCTTGAAGTGAATACTGATGATGGAAGTATTAAAATGGAATTTGAAGTCGGGCAAAAATATTGTAATCCTGCAGGCGATGTTCAAGGAGGAATTGTAAGTGGGATGGTTGATGACGCTACTGCTCTTGCCTTTATCTTTCAAAACCATTTCAAGAAAAGACCACCAACTATAGAACTAAAAACTAATTTTTTATATCCTACAAAACCAGGAAAAGTAATAGGATATGGCCGAGTAGTTAAATCAGGAAAAAATATTGCTTTTCTAGAAGGAAGACTTGAACAAAACAATAGAACTGTAGTTACAGCTACATCTACTTGTGTAATTGTAGATATGCCTCAAGTAAATTTAAAAAAAATGATGGGGGAAAAAACATGATTAATAAACAATGGATACTAAAAAATTTTCCAGTGGGAGATATCAAAGAGGGTGATTTAGTAATGGAAGAAACTTCTGTTCCTGAATTAAATGAAAACGAGCTTTTGATTAGAAATATTTATTTATCACTAGATCCAGCTAATAGAGGATGGATGAGTGGACGCTCTTCCTATGTTGATGCAATGCAAACAGGTGATGTTATGAGGGGTGGAACAATAGGTATAGTTGAGAAATCAAAAAATCAGAAATTTAAAGAAGGTGAAATTGTTAATTGTATGGGTGGATGGCAAGAATATTTTATCACTAACGGTAAGGGTGTTAGACAAATACCACAAGGTACCGGGTTC
This sequence comes from uncultured Pelagibacteraceae bacterium, assembly GCA_902526565.1. GTDB lineage: Bacteria > Pseudomonadota > Alphaproteobacteria > Pelagibacterales > AG-422-B15 > CACNXQ01. Next base: position 58,324 of record CABZLP010000003.1, read on the forward strand.
CCACTAGATAGCTATATGAGTATTTTGGGAATGACAGGCATGACTGCTTATTTTGGTTTACTAGATATTACAAAACCTCAAATAGGCGAAACATTAGTCGTTTCAGCTGCAGCGGGCGCTGTGGGTTCTATAGTCTGCCAAATTGGAAAAATAAAGGGATGTAAAGTTATAGGTATTGCTGGTTCTGATGAGAAATGTCAGTGGTTAGTAAATGATCTTGGTATAGATGGAGCAATAAACTACAAAACAGAAAATGTTAGAAAAAGACTTAAAGATCTTTGCTCTGATGGAGTCGATATTTATTTTGAAAATGTTGGAGGACCCATTACAGATGCTGTTCTAACAAGAATGAATATAAATGGAAGAATAAGTTTATGTGGCTTAATATCTGGTTATAACGCTGAGTCATTAGTTCCTGGACCGGCATGGGGAAACTTATTGATTAAAAGAATAAAGCTCAAAGGTTTCATCGTTTTTGACTATTTTAAAAGATACATAGAAGCGTACCAAGATATTACAACCTGGATTAAAGAGGGAAAAATTAAATATAAAAATCATATAGTTCCTGGATTAGAAAATGCAGAAAATTCTATTAAAAAGTTATTTTCAGGAGAAAATGAGGGGAAACTAATAATAAAAGTTTCAGAAGATATGACTCAAAATTGAACCAATGAAAAAAGTTTTAATCTTCAGCAATGGAGAGCAAATTGGAGATGGCATTTTAAAATTGCCGATAGTTTATCAACTTAAAGATAGATTTCCAAATCATGAAATTCATTGGATGACTGATACAATCTATACGGAGTATAATCAAAGACTAAAAAAGTTTACTTCAAACCACATAGATAAAATATGGGAAAAAGCAAAACTAAGCCCTTTCTTTTGGAAAAAAATTTCAAATAATTATAATTTAAAAAACGAAGAATTTGATATTATTATTGATACGCAAAAAGCAGTATCTAGAACTGTTGCTTTAAAAAGACTAAGAACGAAAATTTTTATTTCATCTACGGCTAATTGGTTTTTTTCTAATCTTAAACCCAAAGAATTAAATAAAGAAAGAAAATTTTACATAAAAAGTATAATAGAAATGCTCGATCTGGTTTCAAATTATGAAACTGAAAAAGAATTCGAAATAGATACCCCACAAGCAATAACAGAGACCCTGGATAAATTATTTGACCCGAGTAAAAAGTATATTGGTATTGCGCCTGGTTCAAATACTCCTAAACGAATTTGGTCATTAAATAAATACATAGAAGTGGCTAAGTTTTATGAAAAAAAAAATTTCAATATTGTTTTTTTCCTTGGCCCTGAAGAACAAAATCTTCGCAAAAAAATAATTGATATTATTAATGAACCCCTTTTTCCAGAAGAAGAAGTCAAAAATTATCCTGGCATTGAAGTGGTAATGGCATCAACAAACTATTTAGATATTGCCATAACTAATGACAGTGGAACAGGTCAAATGCTCTCAACTAATATGTGTCCATTGTTAAAAATCTGTGGTCCAACAAGTGCGGTTAAATTTTTGAATGATCAGTTCACAAACATTAATTTTATCACATCACAGAGTTTTGGTGGCGATGATATAAATTTAATAACTACTCATGCAGTTATTAATGAAATTGATAAAATTTTATATGGCTAAACTCTATAATCTAGCCCCATAGATTTGTATTATCTCTGAAGCAAACCTAACTCCTTCTTCTCCGCATTTTTCAAGGGGTTGTCCCTGAATATATTTTAGTAAAAATCCTGCAGCAAATAGATCGCCAGCTCCCGTTGTATCAACAAGATTATCTATTTTTTGGGGTTCAATTTTAATCACTTCTGCATTATTTACGATCATTGCTCCTTTTTCACCGAGTGTAATTGCAAAAATTTTATTCTTATCTTTAATAATATTTATACTATCGTTCAAGTCTGATGTACCTAATAGAGATTTAATTTCCTCTTCATTCGCAAAAACAATATCTGCATCTTTATCAATTAAACTTAAAAAGCTTTCTTTAAAACGTTCAATGCAAAATACGTCAGATACACTAAAGGCTACAATTTTATTATTCTCTTTAGCTACCTTTGTCGCCTTTTTGATCGCTACTTGAGCATCGTCTAGGTCCCAAAGGTACCCTTCTAGATAAGTGATTTTTGATTGAGAAATAACATCTTCATTAACATCATCAGAATTAAGCTTTTGGGATATTCCTAAATAGGTACTCATTGTCCTTTGAGCATCAGGGGTTACCATAACTAAGCATCGCCCTGTTTCACTCTCATCAGATTGAGGGATATTCGCAAAAAATACATTTTCTCTATTTAAGCCATCAACAAATGCGTTACCGACCTCATCCATTCCGACTTTTCCAATAAAAGCTGTTTTTATATTATTTTGAGCCAGAGCAACTATGGAGTTTGCAACTGATCCACCAGAAACAGTTTTCTTAATATCAATTTTTCCTGAGATATCTTTAATACCATCTAGGTCCACTAAAGACATGAGGCCTTTCCTTAATTCGTGATCATCCAAGAATTGATCTTCTACGTCTGTAATTACATCGACAATAGAATTACCAATTCCTACAATATCATATTTGTTATCTACCATGTTTCCACCCAAGGACGCAGATCTATTTCATAAGTCCACGCATTTTTCGGTTGATTATGTATCATTAAGTAGTTCTGTGCAATATCATCTGGATTCATTAGTCCATCAATTTTCTTTTTTTCTTTCACATAGTCGGGAAACAATTCATTGACCCATGGGGTATCAATCGCTCCATCAATAATAACATGCGCAACATGAATTCCTTTAGGCCCTAACTCTCTTGCCATACTCTGTGAAAGAGCTCGTTTTGCATGCTTTGCACCCGCAAAAGCAGCAAAACCCTCTTTACCCCTAACACTCGCTGATGCACCAGTAAAAATTATTGTTCCTTTTTTTCTAGGAACCATTTTTTTCGCGACTTCTCTACCCATGAGGAATGCGCCGAATGCAGCCATTTCCCAAACTTTATAATATTTTCTGGATGTTGTTTCTAATATGCCATATCTAATATTTGCTCCTATGTTGTATACGGCAACTAAAATCTCTCCGATTTCGTTTTCAATTTTATTAATTAAGTTTATGACATCATCTTCTTTTCTTGCATCAAGGGAATAAAAGAAACATTGACCATCATTTTGTTTAATTTCTTCAGCTAACCCTGATAACTTATCACCATTTCTTCTTGCAACTACAACAGTGAATCCATCATCTGCAAAAACTCTTGCTATTGATGAACCTAAACTATCACCAGCTCCAATTATCAATGCTACTTTATTTTTCATTTTGAAAGAACTCTAGCAGTTACCGTCAAACTATCAACTCTCTATTATAAAAATATCTATTATGGTTTTTTTGTTTTTATTGGCTTTTTTCTATTAGGAAAACAGGTTTTGCAAATTTTACAATCTAAGCCAAAACATTTTCTAGCTTCACAATACTCTCTTCCGTAAAAAATAATTTGCAAATGAAGTTTATTCCAACTATTCATTGGAAAGATTTTTTTTAAATCATTTTCTGTTTGCGTTACATTCTTTCCATTAGTTAACCCCCATCTTTGGGCTAATCTATGAATATGTGTATCAACAGGAAAAGCTGGATGACCAAAGCCTTGCGACATTACTACACTAGCTGTTTTATGACCAACACCAGGAAGCTTCTCAAGTTCGTTAAAACTTTCCGGTACCTTGCCATTAAAATTTTTAACTAATATTTTAGACAACCTATAGATCGCACTGGACTTTTGGGGGGCTAGGCCACATGGTCTTATAATCTTGTATATTTTATTTTGAGATAATTTTTGCATTTTTTTTGCATTATTTGCTTCTTTAAAAAGCAAGGGTGTAATTTCATTCACTCTTTTATCAGTACATTGTGCACTTAAAAGAACAGAAATTAAAAGTTCAAACTTGTTCCTATGATTTAGAGGTATAGGTGTTTTAGGATATATTTTATTTAACATATCCATTATTTTTGTTGCACGTTCGGCTCTTTGCATCAGCTATCTATTATTGTTCTAAATATTCAAAACGTCGGCCATTGAATAAAGGCCTGGCTCTTTATCCATTCCCCATTTTACAGCTTGAAGAGCGCCATTGGCAAAAATACCTCTATTTTTTGCTAAATGCTGAATTTTAATCGTTTCATCATTTGATGAGAATATTATCTCATGGTTACCAATGGTTTCGCCTTTTCTAAAGGATGACATTACAATTTTATCCTTTAAATACTTACCAATTGTATTGACTCGATTAATTTTCATTATATTTTCCAATTTTTTATTTTTTCCATCAGCAGCAGCTTTGCCAAGCATTATTGCCGTTCCTGAAGGTGCATCAATTTTATGTTTATGATGAGTTTCATTTATTTTTATATCAAAAGAGCTATCTAATTTGGAGGAAGCAATTCTTACAATACTTTCTGATAAATTTATACCTAAACTCATGTTTCCAGATTTAATAATTGTGGCGTGCTGCGCAGCAAAATCTATTTTATTTAACTGACTTTTGCTGAACCCGGTTGTTCCAATTACATGAACAATTCTTGCTTGCGCCGAATATTTTGCATACTCTAATGTTGCTGTTGGAACTGTAAAATCAATAACCGCATCAGCTTTTGCAAATAGTTCAATAATATTATCTGTTATTAAAACGCCGGTTTTTTTTGTTTTTAAAATTTGACCTATATCTTTTCCTAAAGAAGGATGGCCAACGCTCTCAGTTGCTCCAAATAATAAAAAAGATTTATCTTGAATAATCTTTTTTAGAATTTGTGTGCCCATGCGGCCTGAAGCACCTGTTACGATTACTTTAATTTTTCTCATTTTTTTAAATGATAATTCAAATAAAGAAAAAAGTAATGGTATTTAATTTTTTGTTTTCCAGAAATCTCTGGCTTTTTTAAAAAAAGCCGAGCTAAGAGGATTTTCTTCATTATTACTGACCTCTTGAAAGGACTTTAGAATATCAATTTGTTTTTTGTTTAAATTTACAGGAGTTTCAACTTTGGTTTGTATGTATAAGTCACCAAGATATCCACTTCTTACGTTAGGCATCCCTTTTGATTTAAGTCTAAATTGATCTCCCGTTTGAGTTCCCGGAGGTATTTTTAATCTTGCTTTACCACCATCTATAATTGGTACATCAATAGACCCACCAACAGCAGCATTAATCATTGAAATAGGTACCTCAGCAAAAAGATTTTCATCTTCCCTGGCAAATATACTATGTTCGTTGACATTAACAAAAATATACAAATCACCTTGTTGACCCCCATTTGCGCCAGCCTCGCCCTCGCCACTCAGCCTTATTCTTGACCCATCATCAACTCCTTTTGGTATTTTAACCATTAGACTTTTTGTTTTTTGAGTTCGGCCAGAACCACGACATGGATTACAAGGATCAGATATTGTTGAACCCGTTCCCTGGCAGGTGGGACAAGTCTGTTGAATAGAAAAGAAGCCTTGTTGTGATCTAATTTGGCCTCTTCCACCACACGACTGACATGTTACAGGCTGACTTCCTTTAGATGCTCCTGAACCAGAACATATCTCACATTGTACCTGTGTAGGTATTTTTACTTTAAATTTTTTTCCATTATAGGCTTCTTCAAGTGAAACTGTAATATCATATCTTAGATCAGATCCACGATTGTTTGACCTTCTCCTTCTGTTACCACCTCCTCCAAAAAAAGATGAGTCACCGCCAAAAAAATCCTCGAAAATATCTTGAAAAGCTGATGAAGAGAAATCAAATCCACCACCACCCTGTCCAGAGCTTCCGTCGACAGCTGCATGACCAAACTGATCATAAGCAGACCTTTTTTCTTTGTCTTGAAGAACTGCGTATGCCTCACTAGCTTCTTTGAATTTTATTTCAGCTTCTGCATCTCCCTGATTTCGATCAGGGTGATATTTCATCGCAAGTTTTCTATAGGATTTTTTTATTTCGGAGTCGTCAGCAGTCTTGGCTACACCAAGAACTTCATAATAGTCTCTTTTTGACATAAGCTTACCTGCTTACGATTCTTTATTGTCTTCTTTTACTTCTTCAAATTCTGCATCAACAACTTTTTCATTGTTTTCTTTTGCATCATTAGGTTCACCACTTGTTGGCCCACCTTCTGGTGAAGGAGCATCTTGTTGTTGAGCTTTATACATTGCTTCACCTAATTTCATGGAAGATTGAGTTAATGCTTCCAGGCCACTTTTAATTTTTTCAATATCATCAGAAGCAATTGCTTCTTTCAAAGTCTTAATATCGTTTTCGATCGCATTTTTTTCTTGATCTGAAACCTTGTTACCAAATTCTTTAAGATTCTTTTCTGCTGAATGTACCATCGTATCAGCTTGATTTTTCACATCTACAGTTTCTCTTTTCTTCTTATCAGACTCAGCATTTGCCTCAGCTTCTTTGACCATCTTTTCAATCTCTTCTTCGCTTAGGCCGCCAGACGCCTGAATTTTAATCTGTTGTTCTTTTCCAGTTCCTTTATCTTTAGCTGATACGTTTACAATACCATTAGCATCGATATCAAAAGTTACTTCAACCTGAGGAACCCCTCTCGGTGCTGGTGGAATTCCAACAAGATCAAAATTGCCTAGAAGCTTATTATCTGATGCCATCTCTCTTTCTCCTTGGCATACACGTATTGTCACAGCTGTTTGATTATCATCGGCTGTAGAAAAAACCTGACTTTTCTTTGTAGGTATTGTCGTATTTTTATCAATGAGTTTTGTGAACACTCCTCCTAAAGTTTCAATACCGAGTGAGAGAGGAGTAACATCTAACAATAAAACGTCTTTAACATCACCTTGAAGAATACCCGCTTGGATAGCAGCACCTTGAGCTACTACTTCGTCAGGATTAACTCCTTTATTTGGTTCCTTACCAAAGAAGTTTTTAACCGTCTCAATTACTTTGGGCATTCTTGTCATGCCACCAACAAGCACAACTTCATCAATTTCACCTGCGCTCAGACCCGCGTCCTTTAATGCAGCGTCACATGGTTTGATTGTTTTTTCGATTAAATCATCGACTAATGTTTCAAGTTTAGCTCTTGTAACCTTAATGTTTAAATGCTTTGGGCCGGATTGATCTGCAGTAATAAACGGAAGATTGATTTCTGTTTGAGAAGTAGATGATAATTCTATTTTAGCTTTCTCTGCTGACTCTTTAAGTCTCTGTAAAGCCAATTTATCTTGGGTCAGATCAATATTATTTTCTTTTTTAAATTCATCAGCTAAATAACTTAGTAGTCTTGAGTCAAAATCTTCTCCACCAAGGAATGTATCGCCATTAGTTGATTTAACCTCAAATACTCCATCACCAATTTCTAATATTGAAATATCAAAAGTTCCTCCACCTAAATCATAGACAGCAATTGTTTTGCCATCTTTTTTGTCTAGACCATATGCTAGTGCTGCCGCTGTAGGCTCATTAACAATTCTCTCAACTTCTAGTCCAGCTATCTTACCTGCGTCTTTGGTGGCCTGTCTTTGCGCATCATTAAAATAAGCTGGCACGGTAATCACTGCTTTTTCAACAGTTTCTCCTAAATATCTTTCTGCATCTTCTTTTAGTTTTTGCAATACAAACGCAGAAATCTGTGAAGGCGAATATTTTTCATTTCCAGACTCAACCCATGCGTCACCGTTTTCAGATTTTATAATTTTAAATGGTACCATGTCTGAGTCTTTTTTAACCATTGGGTCTTCAAAAGAACGTCCCATGAGTCTTTTAATGGCAAAAAAAGTATTTTCTGGGTTTGTTACACCTTGCCTTTTAGCAGGCTGTCCAACCAGTTTTTCACTTTCGGCACCAAAGCTTATGATGGAAGGTGTAGTACGTGAACCCTCAGCATTTTCTATTACCTTAGGATCTTTACCATCCATTATTGAGATACAACTGTTAGTTGTTCCTAGATCTATGCCAATCACTTTTCCCATAAAATTCTCTTTGTTTAATTTGACTTATATATAGGTAGTCCATTTTTCTGTGCAACCCCCAAAGTAGAAAGTATTTTTGCTTCGTAAAATGAACTTATATTGATTTATGGTATTGATATTATTAGTCTTTTTTCTTTACAACACCTACCATAGCAGGTCTTAAAAGCCTATCCCCAATACGGTATCCCTCTTGTACTACCTCCGTAATAATACCCGACTGCTTATCAGGATTTTCCACTTCAAACATTGCTTGATGCAAGTTTGGATCAAAATTTTGGTCTAAAGAATTAATTTTTTCAATTTTGAACTTCTCAAAAATTGTTATTATTTGTTTTTCCGTTAATTCAATACCTTCAATAAACTGTGAAATATTTTGATCTGATTTTTTTAGTTCATCTAGATCTATAGATTTTAACGCTCTCTCTAAATTATCCAATACAGATAAGATTTCTTTGGCGAAACTAGAAATAACATAGTTACTGAGATCCTCTTTTTCTCTGTCAAATCTTTTTCTTAGATTATCGTTATCTGCGAGAGATAGTAAAACTTGATTTTCTGCCTCTTTTAACTTTTCTTCAAGTTGTGAATGGTCAATATTTTCCTCTACTTGAACTTCCTCAGTATTCTCTTTCGTTTTCTTTTCAGAAATATTCTTTTTTTTGTTCTTTGTCATATCTTTTTTTGAATATGTAATGATCTATATTATTTTCGTCAATACATAGTATAGTGAATTTATTAATATGAGAAATACAAGAGAAATTGGCGATCTTCGTGAATTTGAAATTATCCCAAATTTCTCTTCATATCCGGAAGGTTCTTGTATGATAAAATTTGGTGAAACTCATGTATTATGTAACGCTTCTCTTGATCAAAATGTTCCAAGGTGGCTTAAGAATTCTCAGCAAGGCTGGGTAACTGCTGAATATGGAATGCTTCCAAGATCAACATCTGAAAGAATGTCCCGAGAAGCTGTCAGAGGCAAACAATCAGGAAGAACTCAAGAAATACAACGTTTGATTGGCAGATCGTTGAGAGCGGTAACAGATCTTAGTTTGTTAAAAGATATGCAAATTTTAATTGATTGCGATGTTATCCAAGCTGATGGTGGAACACGAACCGCTTCAATTTCAGGTGCCTTTGTAGCATTGCAGTTATGTATTGAGAGCATGATTGAGAAAAAGATTATAAAAACTAATCCAATAAAGGAAAATCTTGCAGCTATAAGTTGTGGCATAGTTGATAATGTTCCATTGCTTGACCTAGATTTTATTGAGGATCAAAATGCTGAGGTTGATGCTAATTTTGTAATTACAGAAACAAATAAAATAGTCGAGATACAAATGACATCTGAAAAAAAACTTTGCACAGAAAACGAATTTAACTCGATGTTTGAACTGGCAAAATCAGGTATTGGTAAAATAATTCAGTCTCAAAAAATACTTTTTGATGGTAATTAAGCTGTTAAAGGATATTGTAATAGCAAGTCACAATTCCGGAAAAGTTTCGGAAATAAAATCTTTATTAAAACCATTGGGTTATAATGTTATTTCTGCCAAAAAACTTAAAATTAACGAACCGATTGAAAACGGCCTCACATTTAGTGAAAACTCCCTTATCAAATCAAAAAATGCTGCATTAAAATCTAAATTGCCAGCTATAGCTGATGATAGTGGCCTTTGTATTTCATCATTAAATAACGAACCTGGTATTTATTCTGCAAGATGGGCGGGTAAGGATAAAGATTTCAACCTTGCCATGGAAAAAATAGAAAAGAAAATGGAAAAAAATAATTATTTCAATAAATCAAGCAGAAATGCCTTTTTTTGTTGTGCTTTATCAATCTACTTTCCAAACAATGTATGTAGAGTCTTTGAAGGTAGGATTTATGGACATGTTCAATTTCCACCGAAAGGTAAGAATGGGTTTGGGTATGATCCAATTTTTGTTCCTAAAGGTTATAAAAAAACATTTGGTGAAATGAATTTTAACTATAAAGAAAGAATAAGTCACAGAGCAATTGCTTTTAAAAAACTGTCAAATTTTTTACACAAAATAAAAAATTAATTTTTAATTATAAACTTATCACTGCCTACGTGGAATATTAAAGGTCTACGTTCTACTCTTCCACTTTCATCAAAACGAAACCACCCATTTATACCTATATACCCTAAATCAGAGTGAAGAATTTCCTTTGTTATATTCTTATGTTCTATATTTAAACTGCTAATTAAACCTACTAAATCGTAAGCTAAAGTAGCTAATGAGTGAGGATTGTTTTTAAATATATTTCTATATTCCTTTTTAAACCTACTTTGACCATTTAAGTCCAAGGAAGAAAAATATGAATTTTTCATTGAAGGCTCTTTAAGTATTAATTCTTTGCCCCAAGTAGAATTTCCCATGAATTGTATTTTCTTGGGGTCAACATCGTAATAAGGTAATATTGAAATAAAATTTGTTAACTCACTAAATGAGCGAGCAATAACCAAAACGGCTTCAAAGTCCAATTCACCCAAGGTATCTTTTTTTTTTAAAAGTTTAAGTTCTTTTAAGGAAGACTCAGTTTTCAATTCTTTTAGAAATTTAACTCGATTATCTAAATCTAATTTTCTTTTGTCATAATTCGATACTTCTCGAGCTATTTTATAATAGTCAGGATTCTCTGTTGGGTAAAAAATAAATTCTGACGATGAATTATTGTTTTTATTATGAATTTTGTTTATTTCATTCTTCAATTTTTTTCCAAATTGATTGTCAGGAGCTACAACTGCAAATTTATTAATACCCCTCTCATTTGAATACTCGTATATTCTATTTAATTCGTCTTCTATAGTTAACCCAAAAACATAAATATTGCGCTCACCTACTTCAGAATTATTTGAAAATGTAATGATTGGAATTTCTTCATCACTGAAGTATTCTTTCACCTTCATCACATTATTTGTAAAAACGGGACCAAGAACTAAATCAATTTCATTACTAATTAAATACGAAATATTTTGATATAATTGACCTTCATTTTCAGTATCAACCAAGTAAAATTTTAAATTTTCATTTTTAGTTTTTTCTAATGCTAATTGTGCAGAATTGAGTAAAGATTTACCTATCTGATAAAATTCTCCAGATAAAGGCAAAAGTAATCCAACCTTGAAAATCTTTTTATTTTTTTCTTCTAAATTACTTCCTTGAGTATCTGGATCTTCATCCTTCTCAATAGTTTCTAGCAATTGAGTCTGATTGTATGTTAGTGTTTTCTTAGACGGTAATTGGTTTGTCTCGCAGTTATTCAAAAATAGACTAAAAAAAAGAATCGATAAAATTATAGACTTATTTCTAAAATAAAACATGCTAACTAATTTAAATTTATCATATATTACAAAGTTATTGGACTATGAGAAACCTCAAAGTGGTCTTTATATTGTTCCGACGCCATTAGGAAACTTATCTGATATAACAATAAGATCATTAAAAATACTGTCGTCTGCTGATCTTGTGATAAGTGAGGATACAAGGGTTACAAAAAAACTTACTACAAAATACGGAATAAAATGTAAGATTCAGTCATTTCATAAATTCAATTCCAAAAATAAAATTCCAAGAATAATAAAAAAAATAAGATCCAATGTTTCCATCGCACTTACAACAGACTCAGGAACTCCTCTTATTTCAGATCCTGGAGCTGATCTTGTGAAAGAATGCTTTAATAATAACCTAAGTGTATTTTCTCTACCAGGTCCATCAGCTCCAATAGCTAGTTTTGTTCTATCAGTTTTTCAATCTGAAAATTTTACCTTTAGAGGTTTTTTCCCAAGGCAAAATAAGCAAATAGAAAATCAACTAGAAAGATTTAATAAAAGTGACTGTCCTGAAATATATTTTGAGTCACCTAAGAGAATTATTAAAACATTAAATGCAATTTTAAATTTAAGTGGCAATTGTAAAATAACTTTTGTAAGGGAGTTAAGTAAGAAACATGAGGAAATTATTAATACCAATATTTCTGATCTTATTAAGATAATGAGCTTGAAAGAAAAAATATTAGGTGAAATTACCTTCATTATTGAACCTATACTGAATAAAACAAATAAAATTACAGAAAAGGAAATTGTTGAATTTGGCAATAATTTGCTCAATAAAGGTTTGAGTATTTCTGATGTATCTCGTGTTATATCTAAAGATTTAAGTATATCAAAAAGGGATATTTATCAGTTATTAATAAAAAATAGGAAATAAGTTAAATTTAATATAATTTTGAAATATGAAACTTTATAAATCGAATTTTTCTCCAATTTTATTAATATTAATATTCTTGCTATCAAATTGTACTATTCCTGTAGCTACAGGAGTGGCAACTAAGGCAGTAACTGTTTCGAAGTCTGATCGAAGTATTGGCGAATATGTAGACGATGCTCTAATAAAAGTATTCTTGAAGAATGCTTATTTTGATAATAGTGAAAATATATTTTTTAATGTTGATGTAGAAGTCTCTCAAGGAAGAGTATTATTAACAGGTACAGTAGAAAATATTGATTTAAGAATAGAAGCTAATCGAATTGCATGGGGAGTAAAAGGTGTTCAAACAGTCATCAATGAAATTCAAATAAGCAATAGTGATAGTATATTAAATTTCGCCGATGATTTAGTTATAAGTACCAAAGTTCTTGCAAAAATAACACTTAACGAAAATGTAAATTCTCTAAATTACAACATTGAGACCGTAAATAAAATTGTTTATGTAATAGGAATAGCAAGTTCGAATGACGAAAAACAATTAGTCATAGATCTCTCAAGAGAAGTATTCGGAGTTGAGCAAGTAGTTGACTACATAACTGTTAAATCTGAATAGGAGTTTGATTTATGAAATTTGGATTTCAAATGGATCCAGTCCAGACACTAAACTTAGATACAGACAGCACTTTGCCATTGATCTTTGAATCTCAAAAGAGGAAAAATCAAAATTATATTTTTTCCCCTAGTTCTCTTACATTTAAAGAAAACTCTATATTTGTAACAGCAAGGGAAATTAAATTCAAAACCAAGAAATTAAGCAGCTATATTACTAATAAAGAAAAAATATTAAATTTAAATTCGTTAAGCTATATATTTATACGACAAGACCCCCCATATAACATGGAGTATATATCTTCAATGCATTTACTTGAGCAATTAAATTCAAAAATTAAATTCATTAATGACCCAGCTGGTATCAGAAATGCACCAGAAAAAATACTAATGCTAAAATTTAAAGACATTATTCCGCCAACATTAATCACTAGATCCAAAAATGAAATAGATTATTTTATGGGTAAATATAATAGATCTGTTATTAAGCCACTATATGGCAACGGAGGTCAAGGTATCTACTTGTTAGACAAAAGGGACAAAAATTATAATCAAATTATTGAAAAGTTTGTTGATGAAGAAAATGTTCCTTTTATAGTTCAAAAGTTCCTCCCAGAAATAACTAAAGGTGACAAGAGAATAATTATTATTAACGGTGATCCAGTAGCAGCACTTAAGAGAATTCCAAAAAAAAATGAGTTTAGATCAAATATTCATGTTGGGGGAAATTGCGTGGCTGTTGGTTTGTCACGAAATGATAGAAAAATCTGCAGTATAATTAAAGAAACATTAATGAGAGAAAAACTCTTCTTTGTAGGTATAGATATAATAGGAAATTATCTGACAGAAATTAATGTTACTTCACCAACTTGTATTCAAGAGATAAAAAAAGTTCATAAGATTGATGTTGCAAAAATTATCTTTGATAAATTAGACTAATAATTTTTAATTATTTTTTGTATGAGTATTAGAGCACAATTATTAAATTACGTATTAAAAAAGTTTGTAAAGAAAGTCCAACCATCAGTGGAAGATCGTTCATATCTTGAAGCAAGAAAGATGATGAATCAAAAGGGTTATGAAGATAAATCGAGTTCAATTATAAATAAAAGTTTGCAAAAATTGATATTTGTTAAAAAGAATTCGAAAATTCATGTCAAAGAAATTTATTTGGATAACATCAGAACACTTTCTTTTGAATACAATGACTCTAATGATGAAAAATGTATACTTTATTTTCATGGAGGAGGATATGTCGCTGGTTCGCCTGAAACACATCAAAACCTTCTAATAAGTATTGCCGAAACAACTAATTTGAAAATCTATGCAATAGATTATTCATTGGCCCCCGAGAAGCCATTTCCAGCCGCGTTAAATGATGCCGTTGAAAGTTATAAGGTTTTATTAAGAAAAGGATATAAAAGTCAAAATATATATATAGGAGGCGATTCTGCTGGGGGAAACTTATCGATTGTGACTATTTTGAAACTTCAAGAAATTAAAGAACCTTTACCATCTAAAGTTTTCTTGCTTTCCCCATGGGCGGATTTAACAGGAGAAGGTAGTAGTATCAAAGAGAATTCACTATCTGATCCCTACTTGTCATATGATGATTGGCTCAATACATCTAAATCAATGAAAAAAAATGTTGAAAATTGGTATGCCCCAGACCATGATTATACAAATCCACTGATATCACCTGTATTTGCAAATTTTAAAAATTTTCCTGAAACATTAATTCAGGTAAGTGATATTGAAATCTTACTCAGTGATTCTATTGCGATTTCAAGTAAACTTAAAAATGACAACAATGGGGTAAAGTTGAGTATTTATAAAAATCTACCCCATGTTTGGCAAATTTTTGGATTTTTACCAGAGTCAAAAAAGGCAGTTCAAGAAATCTCAAATTTCTTAGAAAACTAATTTTTAAAAGCTGCAAGCGCTGCAAGATTTACAATGTCAGAAACATTTGCTCCTAAAGGAGCTATTTGAATACTCTCTTTAAATCCTACAAGATAAGGGCCAACTAAATTTCCACCGCCTAATTCTTGTAACATTTTAGTGGAAATACTCGCACTGTGAATTGCTGGCATAATCAAAAGATTAGCAGGACCAGAAAGCTTGCAAAATGGATATAAATTCATCAAATTCTCATTCAAAGCAGTATTTGCTCCCATTTCACCGTCGTATTCAAAATCAAGTTTTCTTTCATCAAGTATTTTGATGGCATCTCTCATATAAACAGAGCGCTCTGTATACGGCTTACCAAAGTTTGAATAAGAAACTAAAGCAGCCCTTGGTTCAATTCCAAATATTTCTTTTACAACTTCTGCACTTTCCTGTGTTATGTTTGCAAGCTGGGCTGCATTGGGCATATCATGAACATTTGAGTCTGCAACAAATATCGTTCTTCCGTTACATAACATAACAGTCATTCCTAAAATTGTTTTATTTGGAATAGGATCTAACACGTATTCTATGCTTTCTAATGAAGCAGCAAAACTTCGAGTAAGACCACAAACCATTGCATCAGCTTCACCAAGCGATACCATACAGGCAGCAAATACATTTCTTTCTTTGGTGAGAAGATCCAGACAATCTTTTCTCAAAAAACCTTTTCTTTGAAGCCTGTTATAAATATGCTCAGCGTACCTATCGTGTTCAGCTTTATTTCTGGTACTATGAATTTCTATCTTATCAAAAAAATCAAGTCCCATTTCTTTCATTTTATTTTTAATTATTTCGTCTCTACCAATTAGTATTGGTGTTCCCATTCCATTATTAAGGAATATTACAGCAGCTCGTATCATATCTTCTTCCTCGCCTTCAGTAAAAATAACGCGTTTTGGGTTTTCTTTTACTTCTTGAAATATTTTTTGTAACAATCCAGCTGAAGGGTTAAGTCTTGCTGATAATTCATTAGAATATCTGTCCATATCAACAATTGCTTTGCGTGCAACTCCAGTATCCATTGCAGCCATAGCAACCGCTGGTGGAACTTTACTAATAAGTCGAGGATCAAACGGAGAAGGTATGATATAATCAGGTCCATACTGTGGGCGTTTCCCAGGGTACGCATTTGCAACTTCGTCAGGTACATCCTCTTTTGCTAAGTTAGCTATTGCTTTTGCAGCAGCTATCTTCATTTCTAAGTTAATTGTTGTAGCCCTAACATCTAACGCCCCCCTAAATATATATGGGAAACCTAAAACATTATTTACCTGATTAGGATAGTCAGATCTTCCAGTTGCAATTATTGCATCAGATCTACATTCCTTTACACTTTCAGGAGTAATCTCTGGTTCAGGATTTGCCATAGCAAAAATAATTGGATTATCAGCCATTGATAAAGCCATTTTTTGAGTAATTATATTTCCAACTGACAAGCCAAAAAAAATATCTGCATCAACTAATGCATCTTCCAATGTTCTGCAATCAGTTTTAATTGCATGAGCAGACTTCCACTGGTTCATATTTTCTTTTCTTTCTGAGTGAATAACACCTTTTGTATCGCAAAGTATCGCATGATTGTTAGGCATTCCCATTGCTTTAAGAAGCTCTAAACAAGCTATGCCAGCGGCTCCCGCACCATTAACGACAATTTTCGCTTCACTTATTTTTTTACCACTGAGATCTAGTGCATTTAAAAGAGCTGCTGTAGATATTATGGCTGTCCCATGCTGATCATCATGAAATATCGGAATATCCATTAGCTCTCTTAATGTGTCTTCAATAATGAAACACTCTGGGGCTTTAATATCCTCTAAATTTATACCTCCAAAAGATGGACCTAAATATTTAACAGAATTAATAAACTCATCTGCATTTTCTGTATCAATTTCGAGATCAATTGAATCAATGTCTGAAAACCTTTTAAATAAAACAGACTTACCTTCCATCACTGGTTTTGAGGCATGCGCGCCTAAGTTACCGAGGCCAAGAATAGCAGTTCCATTTGATACAACGGCAACTATATTACCTTTACTGGTGTAGTCGTAGACTGTACTGGTGTCTTCTGCAATTGCGTTAACTGGAGCTGCAACTCCAGGAGAATAAGCTAAAGATAAATCCCTCTGAGTTTCGAGAGGTTTAGTTGCTTTAATCTCAATTTTCCCTGGCTTTCCTTGAGCATGAAAAACTAAAGCTTCCCTTTCACTAAAATGCTCCGCTCTATCCTTTTTCTTCATAAAACCCTTTTTGGCCATTTATATAGGTTTTTATCTGTGTTTCAAATTCAAAAACTATAAAATGAGAAAGTATACTTAATTTTGACGATATTTAGATGAAAATAGATTAATAAACAACAATTATATGAATGTAATAAGATCATCATTTATCTATTCTTTTTTTACATCCGTAAGTCGAGTATTTGGATTCTTAAGAGATATTCTTATTGCAAATTTTTTAGGTACGGGAATATTTGCAGATATTTTTTTCGTAGCTTTCCGTTTTCCGAATACGTTTCGTAGAATATTTTCAGAAGGAGCAGTTAATTCTGCATTTGTTCCAGTTTATTCTAAGTTGATAAGTGAAAAGTTTTTAGATGAAGCTAAAAAGTTTGCTGGAAATATAATTGTTATCTTTTCAGCTATAACAATAATTATTGTTATTATTATTGAGATATTTATGCCAACTTTTATTTTATTATTGGCACCAGGTTTTGCCTTTAATCAGGAAAAGCTTGATGAGTTAATCAATACATCAAGAATAATATTTCCTTTCTTAATTATCATTAGTATTGGATCAATTTATTCATCTATTCTTAATGCAAATAATAAGTTCGCCTTATCAGCTTCGCTTCCTATAATTTTAAATCTTTTTATGATATTGGGAATATTATACTCTTATATATCAGGCAATAATTTTTTACTAATTTTATCCTGGTCTGTAATTCTTGGGGGTATAGTTCAAATAATTTGTTTAATAGCCTCAATTAAAAATAGTAAAATTAAGATAACTTATTTCTCACCACTAATAACAAGAAATACAAAACGTTTTCTTAGTTTATTCTCTACAAGTTTTTTTTCCTCGGGCTTACTCCAAATAAATATTTTTATAGGAACTATAATTGCCTCATATGAAACTGGCGCAATTTCATATTTATATTATGCCGATAGAATATATCAATTGCCCCTTGCTTTAATTGGAATTGCACTTGGAATTGCATTGCTACCATCTATCTCTAAAAAAATCCAGAAGAGCGCAAAAACTGAGGTTTATTCTACAATCGAAGAAACTACAAAATTTGCTATATTATTATCACTTCCAGCAGCTGTAGGCATTTTTATTCTATCAGAACTCATAGTAAGTATATTATTTGAGCGAGGTGAGTTTAACAGTGGCTCTACAGTACTTACAGCTCAGGCGCTAAAATTTTATAGCCTTGGTTTGGTTGCATTTATATTTATGAAAATATTTACACCTGTTTTTTTTGCATATGAAAATGTAAAACCAACGCTTTATATAACTTTTTTTAATTTAGTTTTGAATACAGTGTTGAGTATAATACTTTTCACCTACATGGGTTTTGTAGGAATTGCGATCGCGACAAGTATTTCAGCTTGGATAAGTGTAGTTGTTCTTTATTATTATCTTCAAAAGAATCATTATTTTATTTTTAGTAAAAAAATATTAAAACCAACTATTTTAGTATTGCTAGCTTCTTTTGTTCTAGGAATATATATTTACTTTTTTAGAAATTATTTTGGTGAAATATTTATTAGCTTTTATATTGGTGAGACTATATTTCTTTTATTTTTAGTCTTTTCCTCAATGCTACTTTATGTATTTGTAATATCTTTTTATAAGCCTTTTTCGTATACTGAAATCAAAAAAGTTTTTAAAAAATGAAAAATATTAACAAAACAGCCCTTTCAGGAGTTCAACCTACTGGAGCTTTGCACATAGGTAATTACTTGGGTGCAATAAAAAATTTTATATCAATGCAGAATGAGTACGATTGTTTCTTTTGTGTAGTTGATCTTCATGCAATCACGGTAAAACAAGATCCGAAGCTTCTTAAGAATAACACTTACGAGGTAATCGCAACTTATTTAGCTGCAGGAATCGATCCTGACAAAAGTGTAATTTTTAACCAAAGTAATGTTTCATCTCATTCAGAACTAGCCTGGATATTTAATTGCATTACAAGAATGGGATGGCTTAATAGAATGACACAATTCAAAGATAAAGCCGGAAAAGATAAAGAGAATGCTAGCCCAGGACTTTTCATTTACCCCAATTTAATGGCTGCGGATATATTACTTTACAAAGCAACTCATGTTCCTGTTGGAGACGATCAAAAGCAACACCTAGAACTAACAAGAGACATAGCTCAAAAATTTAATCGTGATTTTGAATGTGATGACTTTTTTCCGATTCCTGAACCAATAATTGATAAAAATATTTCAAGAATAATGTCACTCAAAAATGGTGAACTTAAAATGAGCAAGTCTGATCCATCAGACTACTCAAGAATTAGTTTAACTGATAGCGCAGATGAGATTGAAAAAAAAATAAAAAAGGCTAAAACTGCAGACACACCTATGCCAGATAATATTGAGGATGTATCAAAGTTACTTGAAGTAAATAACTTATTAAATATATTTTCAGGTTTTTCTGGAATAGATAAACCTGGATTAATTGAGAAATATAAAGGGCAGAATTTTTCAAACTTTAAAAAAAATCTTTCAGAAATAATAATTGAAAACATTAAACCAATATCGAGAGAAATTGATAAATTAATGAATGATAAAGCTTATTTAAATCAAGTAATTTCAAGTGGGGCTGAAAAAGCTTCTGAGAAAGCAAATATTACAATAAAAGAAACATATGATATAATTGGTTTCGTTAGAAATGAAGCATAGATCTAAATTTTTAGTTATAGTTGATGACTCCGTTGAGTTAAGTGTAGCAATTAGATTTGCCGCTCAAAGGGCACGAAGTACAAATGGGGGTATTATTCTATTAAACATTATAGAACAATTTGATCCCCAACAATGGCAATCTGTTGAGGAGATAATTCGTCAGGAGGCTACTGATAAAGCTCAAGCAAAATTACAAAGGTGGTCTAAAGTTATTAATGATCTTGTTGATATAGTTCCTGAAGTTATAGTTAAAGAGGGAGTTCCAAGCGAAAAAATTATTGAGACACTTGAGTCTGATGATGCAATAAGGTTTCTTGTTTTAGCCGCCGCCGACTCAGATCAACCTGGTCCCTTAGTTACTTTATTAGCTGGGCAAAAATCAGGTAAACTTCCTGTTCCAATAGTTGTAATACCGCAAGGCTTAACTGAAGATATTATTGATGATTTAGCATCTGATACTAACTAAAAAATTTGATTAAATTCAATTACTTATGTAATTATCGTCAGAATTCTTTAAATAAATAGAATCTGAATATATATAATATTCATTATTATGTTTATACAAACCGAATCAACGCCAAACCCAAATTCTTTAAAGTTTATCTTAGACAATCAGGAGATTTGTCCAGAGCCATTAGAATATAGTATTGGACAAAAAAACATAAACTCTAAGCTTGCAAAAAAATTACTTCATATTGATGGTGTGGACAAGGTTCTATTTAACAAAAATTTTATTTCAATTAATAAAACCAAATTTACTTGGGACCAATTAAAGGCGACAATCTTACATGAAATATCTAACTTTATTAGTTCAGGAATTCCGTTTCTAGACTCAGTCGATGAAGTTGATGAAATTAATACAGTTGAATTTGATAAAGCAGATATAGAAGTTGTTAAAAATATTCATAATATTTTGAAATCAAAAATTCGGCCTGCTGTTATGCAAGATGGTGGTGATATTAAATTTAAGAAATATGATGAAGGTATTGTTTCATTGACTCTTCAGGGAAGTTGCGCTGGCTGTCCAAGCGCAACATTAACTCTTAAAAATGGTGTTGAAAATATGCTTAAACATCATATTCCTGAAGTTAAAAAAGTTGAACAAATCCTATAAATGTATGAATATTCTAAATCTATTTATTACTAAGGATAATGCTATAATTTTCTTATTTAAAATTTATTACTTTATAGCATTATTACTTGTTCTAACAACTTTAACCTCTTTAGTGATTAGTCAAAATGTCTACGACAGACAAACGAAGGTATTATATCCAAATAATTTTGAAAGCAAAAACTTAGATCAAAGTTTAGACAAACTTCATATGGCTAAGCTTACAGAAGAAAATTATATAAGCAAGAATGTTAATTTAGAGTTGATTCTAGAAACAAATTTAGTACCAAATATAATTATATCTAAATTACCGTCTGATATCAAAACACTTAAGTCATCGCAAAAGAGAAAAACTCTTTTTATAAAGATTGCCCTGCCAATAATTATTCTTGAAAATGAAAGAATACTATACACAAATAATAAAATCAAAAATCTTAAAAAGAGAATTGAATTTATTTCTCGAAGTGATGCTAGGTGGCTATTAAGTAAAATGAAGGAATATAAATTAGATGAGTATTCTATAGATAAATTAATACAAAGAGTTGATAAAATTCCAGTCTCACTTGCTCTTGCTCAAGCAGCAATAGAGAGTGGATGGGGAACTTCTCGTTTTGCTATTGAGGGCAATGCTTTGTTTGGACAATATATATGGGATAAAAATAAGAATGGGATCGTTCCTGAAGATAGAGACTTAGATGCAAATTATAAAATTAAATCGTTTAATAATTTAAGTGACTCGGTTGCTTCATATATGAAAAATTTAAATACTAATCATCACTACTCTGAGTTCAGACTCAATCGATCCAATATGAGAAATAACAACCTTCCCTTAAATGGCATTACTCTATCTAAGTACTTATACAATTATTCCATTGAAGATGATTATTCAGATAAAATAAAAAATATAATTAAAACAAACAGATTTGAGGACTTTGAGGATCTGGAAATAGAAAAGAAAAATAATATTAAATTAAGTGAAATTATTTAATTAAGAACTGGTATCCAAACCAGTGCCAATTATCATCAATCTTTGAAGTACAGTTTAGTTTGCCTCTTCCAGACAAAAAATCTTCTTTTAATTTTATTTGATACTTATATGGAGTTATTTTGATTATTTCTTGTAAATTCCAATTTCCACCAGGGTTAGAGTAACAATTTAGTTCATTATTTTTTATATTATCAATTAGTGTGATTTGAATTATCGGACGCTTATTGTTTTTTAAGAACATATCATCAGGACTAAATTGATCTACTTGTAAGGGCAACGAATTTACAGCAAACTCAAAACGAGCTGGTGTGCCATAATTTTGATTAAGGGAAAATCTAGGCAAATAGTAATGGTTTTCATGACTTGAAATCACACCTGAATGCTGACCAAATGCATGGCTAATATTGAGTTCTTTTAAAAGTTCTATAATAGCTAAGCTTGTTTCACCATACGGGTATGCAAAAAGCTTAGGCACAAAACCTATATTCTTCATGAAGCTTTTATGTGAACTTATTAAATCTTCTTTTACACGCTCCTTACTGTTTAAAGGCATATGAAGGTGAGTAGAAGTATGCTGACCAACAGAGCCACCTTCGTTAATAAATTTGTTTATTTGAGACCAACTCATATACCCAGATGTGTTCCCATCAACAATATCTGTAGAAACAAATAATGTTACAGGTATTTCGTGCTTTTTAAATATTGGCCAGGCATATTCGAAAAAAGATAAGTATGCATCATCTACTGAAAAAGCTATATTTTTCTCTTTAAATTTTTCCTTATTTTTTAATTTACTAACAATTTTATCTAAACTTATAACATCAATATTATTTTCAATTATATATTTTATATGCGACTGGAACTGTTCCTTTGTAACACTAGTAGTTGGGTATCTATCTTCACCAAATCTATGATACATGAAAATCGATACTCCTAACTCATTTTCCGCAAAGGAAAAACTAGGAATACCTAAAAAAATAATTATAAGAAATAATTTAATCAGGTATTTAGGATAAAAAATTAGAAACTTATTCATCAAATTCATTTTTTAATCTATATGGTTAAAATATCAACTATATGTTTCTTTTTTTAGACTTCACAACTGATATATCATTAACTTTAATTGGAAAGCATTTCTTGCTGAGAAAAGAGATTAAGTCTAATAAAAATATTTCAGAAATATTGGTCATAGAAATAGAAAAAATTTTTAATAAGGCAAAAATAAATATAAAAAAAATTAACACAATTTTTGTTATTACAGGACCAGGTAGTTTTACTGGAATAAGATCTGCTTTAACCTTTGCAAAAACAATTCA
>CABZLP010000004.1 GCA_902526565.1 uncultured Pelagibacteraceae bacterium
ATATTTATAATCCTATAGATTTAAAAAAAATTAATCAACTCAGCCTCAAGAGAGAAAAATCTTTCTTTACTGAGGATTATATTATTTCGGTAGCTAGACTTGAGAAACAAAAAGATTTCATAACTCTTCTTAAAGCATTCAAAATTATCTCAAATAAATTTAAAACAAATTTGCTAATATTAGGTGAGGGCTCAAACAGAGATATGCTTACAAAATTTATTTATTCACTAAATTTGGAAGAAAGAGTTTTTATGCCAGGTTTTTTGAAAAATCCCTTTTTTTATATTTCTAGAGCCAAAATATTTGTACATTCATCATTTGCTGAAGGGCTTCCTAACTCATTATTGCAGGCAGTGATGTTAAATAAGTATGTTATAAGTACTGATTGTGATTATGGTCCAAAAGAAATCATAAATGGTTCGGGTTCAGGCAAATTAGTGCCTATAGGTGATTATGATATGATGGCAAAAATGATAGAACAAGCACTTCAACATACACCTTCTACAAAAAAAAATTATGACTTTCTTGAAAAGTTCAACATAGAAAAAATTATTAATGAGTATGAAATGCTCTTCTCTCAATAATGAAAAAAAATTTACTTAATTCATGTATAATTTACATACATATATTTTTTCTAGCGGTCGGCACAAGCACACTTTCTCCCAAAATAGGTCTGATCCCAATTTTAGATTTTCTATTAATTATATATTTTCTTTTAAACTTCAGAAGTATTTCTATCACATTTAGAGAAATTCGAGATATTGTTTTTGTATTGGGTATCTTCGTATTTATTCAATTAGTTTCAACTGTTGTTAATTCTTATTTAATAATTAATACTACACTAGATAATACTGTAAGCCTTTTACAATATATATCATATCTTATGATTTTAATCGTTTATTATGATTTTCTGAGAAATTATCCATATCAATTTCATAAATTAATTATCACATTTATATTAGGAATTTTAACACTCATTTGTGTAGATATTTATGTAGCTAGTCAAATAGCAAACTGGAATTTTGTTGAAAATTATGGCAGATATATTTTTGCAGAAAAATATTCAAATGATGAGTACTGCATTACTTCATTATTTTGTTATAGCCTCATAAATGTTAACACACTTGGAAGCTATGTAGGTATTGTATCATTTCTTTTTTTTGGCCTTTTGATGAATCCAACAAAAAATAGAAATTTTAGTTTCAATACTATTTTGTTTTTATTGTTGCTTATTTTCTTATTTATTTCTATTGGGCTTGGGCAAAAAACTGCATATGTCTCGTATATACTACTTTTTATAGCAACATTTATATATTCTTTTTATTCTTACATAATTAAATATTTTTTATTAGGTAGAGTATTAATAATTTCATTTTTAATTTTACTAATACTTATTATTTTTTATGATACGGTGATATATTTTCTAGAAACTTTGTATTTTAGGACATTAGGTGAAAATAGACTGAGTTCGTTCAGTACTAGATTTGATTTTGCTTTATATGCTGTTAATCTAATAACTAATCCATTTTCAATACTTATAGGCAACGGTAAGGATAGCTATTTTTTTGAAACTGGTATTAATGATCCTCACAATATAAATGCCCAATTTTTATTAGAAACAGGAATTGTAGGTTTTATTTTGTACTTATACTTAATATTTAAAATAATTCTAAACGCATATAGACATGGTACATTTTTTGCATACACATTCATTATTATGTACATGACAATCTCAAACGCAAATGGATTAGCATTTCAATCTCATACAGCTTGGATTTCTTTTGTATTCATTTTTTATTTAGGCGCAAAAAGTAAGTTTAACTTAAAATGAGGGTAATGTGGATACATAACTGGCAGCCAGATAGATTGCCTCCTTTAATTTTAAATTCTATTAAAGGATTCAAAAAACTAGATATTGAAATACAACTCGAATATCTCGGTAATTTAAGGTCTACAAGTAATATTTACAATAAAATAAAATATTTGAAAGACGCATCAAAAAACTTTGATCTTATTCATTCTCAATATGGTTCAATGTGTTCTTACATAGGATCTTTTATTAAGAACAAACCAAAAATTATTTCTTTACATGGAAGCGATTTTAACGTCAACGCTGGAAATATAGAAATTAACAATTTTCATACGAGATTAGCAAGATTTTTATCGTTGAGGGCAATGATACATTATGACCATGTAATTTCTGTTTCAAAAAGAATGCAAAATGAAATAGAGAAGATTATTCCATTTAAGAAAGTATCTTCAATACCTTATCCAATTATAATGGAAGACTTCTATCCAATAAATAAAGATCTTGCTAGAGAAAAACTAAACATAGGATTGGATAAAACATTAATTATGTTCAACATCGCAAATATTAATGCCTCAGTAAAAAGATTTAGTCTTGCTAAAGAGGCTATATCGCTTGTGAAAAAAAAAATATCGAATGTAAAATTGCATATTGTAAATAATGTTTCATATGAGGATGTACCACTTCATGTAAATGCATGTAATTTAATTTTATTAACCTCTAAAAGTGAAGGGTGGCCAAATGCAATTAAAGAGGCACTCGCCTGTAATATTCCTTTTGTTTCAACAGATGTTAGTGATTTATCCTGTATAGCGGATAGAGAAAAATGTTGCAAAATAAGCGAACCAACAGCTAGCGAATTATCAAAAAATATTATTGATGTAATTAATTATAATAAAAAAATTGACCTGAGAAAGTATGTTCAAGATATGGATATTGAAAATACATGCAATATAATAAAAGATTTGTACAAAAAAACTATCAAAGAATTTAAATCAAATGATGAAACCTAAACCAGCTGCGTTTTTAGATCGTGACGGTACAATAAATATTGATCAAGGTTATGTTTACAAGTCAAAAGATTTCATTTGGACAAAAGATGCTATAGAAGCATTAAAATATTTATATAACAAAAATTTCTATATATTTATTGTGACTAATCAATCAGGCATAGCAAGAGAGTATTACACGGAAAATGATGTAAATGAATTGCATAAGTACATAAATAAAGAATTAAAACAACATAATATTAAAATTCATGATTTTTTTTATTCTCCCTATCATCCAAATGGAGTCTCGAATAAATATGATCACTTAGCAAATTTAAGAAAGCCAAACAATGGAATGCTTAAATTGGCAGATAATAAGTGGAGAATTGAGAAAAGTAAGAGTTTTATGATTGGAGATAAATTGTCTGATGTAAGGTGCGGTAAGTCATTTGGTATTAAAAGTTTTTTATATGACAGCAATGTAAGTCTTTTACATTTTGTGAAAAATATCGTAGAAAATTTTTAAATAAATATGAATACATTAAACATACCCAGCTGGTTTAAAAATACAATTTTGAATAAGCCTGAAATACGATCAGTAAAAATCAAGGGAACAAAAATTGTTTATAATGTTTGGGGAGAAAAATCTAAACCAGGTTTAATTTTTATACATGGTGGAATGGCGCATGCAGAGTGGTGGAGTTTCATAGCTCCATATTTTGCTAAAACACATAGAGTAATAGCCATGAACTTAGGAGGCATGGGAGATAGTGATTGGAAAAAAAAGTATTCGGTTGAATCATGGGGAGCAGAAATTGTAGGAGTTTGTAAGAAAGAAAAGTTAACTAAACCCATTTTTATAGGACACAGTCTTGGTGGAATGTGTGGTGTTTATGCAGCATCTTTAATGAAAAAGAAACTATATGGTTTAGTTATAGTTGATACTGCAATAATGCCTCCAACAGATAATCCACCAAAGTTTGATTTAAAAGTAAGAGCTAATAAAGTATATAAAAAAATGTCAGATATTATTGACCGTTTTAGATTAGTTCCATCTCAAAGTGATGCCCTAGAATATGCAATGAGCTTCATTGCTGAAAAATCAATCAAGAAGGTAAGGGGTGGCTGGACTTGGAAATTTGATCCAAGTTATATGAATATTTTTACAAGTGAAAATTTTGCTGAAAGACAAGCTGTTTTAAGAAAAACACTCAAAGGTCTTAAGTGTAGGGTTGCAGTATTCAGGGGAGAAAAATCATCTATCTTTCCGGGTTTTAGCGCTAAATACATGAATGAACTAATGGATAAAAAATCACCAATTATTAACATACCCGAAGCTCATCATCATATTATGGTAGATCAACCTTTAGCGCTCGTTTCAGCCTTAAGATCATTGATTATTGACTGGGATCATTCAAAGCCATCTAAAGCACTGTAATGTATATATAAAATAGGCATTAGTAATTTAATATTAACTAAAAAAAACACTGTTAAATTCGATATTTAGAAATATATTATCTGCTTGTCATGGATATATCAGAACAAAAAAAAACTTATAGCTTCTTTGGCAAACTAATTTTATGGGGTTCCGTCGGTGTCGTCGTTGTTTTGGTTTTGATGGCAATTTTTTTAATCTAACTATCTTAATTTATGCGCGCTTACATTTTAAAAGAAAGTGACTCGGAATTCCGTGTATCTGCTTCACCAGAAAGTGTAAAGAAAATGGTTGAGTTAGGTATATCGGTAAATATACAAACAACTGCTGGGCAAAATTCAAACTTTTCAGACGAGAGCTATAAAACAAGTGGAGCTGATATTTTTAACAATACCTCTGATATTTCAAATGCCGATATTATTATTAAAGTTAACAAGCCAACTGACGATGAAATTTCATCAATGAAAGAAGGCTCTTTATTCATTGGTTCTCTGGATCCTTATAACAGTAAAGAGACGCTAAATAAATTAAGGGATAAGGGTGTAACATCGTTTGCAATGGAATTAATGCCAAGAATAACACGAGCCCAATCAATGGATATACTCTCTTCCCAATCAAATTTAGCAGGGTACAAAGCTGTTATTGATGCTACTTATCTATTTAATAAAGCAATGCCTATGATGATGACAGCGGCTGGAACAATAGCTCCTGCTAAAGTGATGGTGTTTGGAGCTGGTGTTGCAGGATTGCAAGCCATTGCGACAGCAAAAAGATTAGGAGCAATTGTTTCTGCAACTGATGTCAGAATGGCTGCAAAAGAACAGGTCGAAAGCTTAGGTGGCAAATTTGTAATGGTTGAAGATGATGAAGTTCAAGACGCCGAAACATCTGAAGGATATGCAAAAGAAATGAGTGAAGAATTTAAATTAAAGCAGGCAAATCTAATTTCTGAAACATTGGCTTCACAAGATATTGCTATATGTACAGCTTTGATACCTGGTAAAAAAGCTCCACTATTAATTTCTAAGGAACAAGTTAATTCTATGAAGCCAGGATCAATAATTATTGATTTAGCTGCTGAAAGCGGAGGTAACTGTGAATGCTCAATCGCTGGAGAAACAAATAACGTAAACGGAGTAAAGGTAGTGGGTGTAAAAAACATTACATCAACTATTTCTCAGGACGCCTCGTCCCTTTATTCTAAAAATATTTTAAACTTTTTAGGTTTGTTGATTGATAGTGAGACAAAAGAGTTAAGTATTGATTGGGAAGATGAGATTATTAAAGGTATACTTGTAACAAAAAATAAAGAAATTACCAATGAGGAGTTCATATAATGGAATTGGTTGATCCGAATATTTTTAGATTAACAATATTTGTTTTATCAATTTTTATTGGATACTACGTCGTCTGGAGTGTTACGCCAGCCTTACATACGCCTTTGATGGCAGTTACTAATGCAATATCATCAGTTATAATTGTTGGTGGATTATTTGCGCTAGTTCTCAGTAGTGATCTATCGCTTTTAGGAAATCTCTCTAAAGGCTTTGGTTTTCTTGCTGTGCTTTTAGCTGCTGTGAACATATTCGGTGGGTTCCTAGTAACACAGAGAATGCTTGCAATGTATAAGAAAAAACAAAAAAAAGAGGATAAAGACTAAATGCTGACAAATCTAGTCGCCATTGCGTATGTTGTATCTGGTGTATTTTTTATTATTGCCTTAAGAGGGCTCTCATCTCCAGAAAGTTCCAGAAGAGGAAATATTTTTGGCATCTTAGGAATGGTAATTGCTATTTTAGCAACTTTATTCTCAGTGAGTTTTTTTAACTCAGATATTCAAACTATCCTATTTGTTGTAGTTGCAATTGCAATTGGTGGAATAGTAGGGGCAATTATTGCGAAAAGAATTGCTATGACAGATATGCCACAGCTAGTTGCTGGTTTCCATAGCCTTGTTGGTTTAGCTGCAGTATTTGTTGCACTGGCTGCATTTTATGCACCTGAGGCATTTAAAATTGGTACTTTGGGAAATATAAAAACTTTAAGTTTAGTTGAAATGTCTTTGGGAGCAGTGATAGGTGCCATCACTTTTTCTGGCTCTGTCATTGCATTTGGGAAACTGCAAGGAATAATGTCTGGTTCTCCGATAGTATTTAAAGGCCAACATATGCTCAATTTACTAATTGGGATTGTAATCATCCTAGGCATTGTATATTTTTGCTTCAATCAAGACCAAAAGATATATTTAACAATTATCGCATTGTCATTTTTAATAGGTTTCTTAATTATTATTCCGATTGGTGGAGCAGATATGCCAGTAGTTGTATCTATGCTTAATTCTTATTCAGGATGGGCCGCAGCAGGTATTGGATTTACCCTTGGGAATACTGCACTAATAATTACGGGTGCACTAGTTGGATCATCTGGTGCAATTCTCTCATATATAATGTGTGCCGCAATGAATAGATCATTTATAAGTGTTATATTAGGTGGTTTTGGGGGCGATGATATTGCAGTTAATAAAGATGTTGAGCAACGGCCAGTTAAAGAAGGAGGCTTTGATGACGCCGCATTTATAATGAAAAATGCAGGATCTGTGATTATCGTACCAGGTTATGGAATGGCAGTAGCACAAGCTCAGCACGTTCTAAAAGAGATGACTGATGCATTGAAAAAAAATGGAGTTAAAGTAACTTTTGCAATTCACCCAGTTGCAGGAAGAATGCCTGGTCACATGAATGTTTTATTAGCAGAGGCTAATGTTCCGTATGACGATGTTTTTGAATTAGAAGATATTAATTCAGAATTTTCTCAAGCAGATGTAGCATTTGTAATTGGAGCGAATGACGTTACTAATCCTATAGCTAAAACCGACCCATCCTCACCCATTTATGGAATGCCGATACTTGATGTGGAAAATGCTAATACAGTTTTATTTGTTAAACGGGGTAGAGGCTTAGGTTATGCCGGGGTTGATAATGAATTGTTTTATAGAGACAACACAATGATGCTCTTCTCTGATGCTAAAAAAATGGTTGAGGGTATAGTCAAGGCTTTGTAGCTATATCTACTTAGCCGTATAATTTTCTTCTTGCCATTTTTCGAGAACGACGGATGTTTTCTGCTTTTTCTCTTAATTTTTTTTGACTGGGCTTTTCGAAGTAAGTTCTCATTTTCATTTCTTTAAATATACCTTCTCTTTGCATTTTTTTCTTGAGGATGCGTAAAGCTCCTTCAACATTATTATCTTTTACACTTACTTCAACTATCGTACTGCCCTCCTTAAGAGCGTTTCAAATTTGTGGGTTTTTACCATCTTGGAATTCCTTTGTCTAGCCAAATAAAATTATATTCAATTATGAGATAAAATTAATGTGACCCATCTTTCTGCCACCTTTTACGATCTTTTTGCCATAGTCGTACTTAATGTTTTTTTTGTAGCTTTTATACTTCATCTTAGATTTTATTCTTTTTACTCTATTTATTTCATTGCCTATTAGATTTCTCATAAGTCCTTTTTTAAGTATTTTGGGTTTAAGAATTTTTTTTCCTGTAATGGCTTTTATATGCAACTCAAATTGACTTATATTTGCATTATCAAGTGTTATATGCCCGGAATTATGAACCCTAGGAGCAATTTCATTTACAAAAATATTATTCTCTTTATCAATGAAAAATTCAATCGTTAATAATCCAATATAATTAAGCCTTGTAATAATTTTTTTTGATATTTTTAATAGATTACCCTCAATTTCTGCATCTATACTACTAGGAGATGTTGTTTCGCAAAGTATATGGTTTTTGTGTACATTGGTGAATGTTGGATAAAAATAAAAATTTCGTTTAATGTCTCTGGCACATATAACCGAAACTTCTTTTTTAAGATCAATCTTTCTTTCTATAATACAGTCCTGATAGCTATTCTCTTTCCATTTTCTTTCTAAATTTTCAAAATTTTTCACTAATGCTTGTCCTTTACCATCGTAGCCAAATCTGGTTGTTTTTAATATTACAGGATACCTAATTGAAGTTTTTAGTTTTTTCAAATTATTCTTTTTATTTAGAAGACCTATCCCTGCATGGTTAATTTTATTTTTTGAGAAGAATTGTTTCTCTTTTTTTCTATCCTGACTAATAGTCAGAGCTGAAATAGGTGGGTATATTTTCTTTCTCTTTAATTTTTTTAGAGCTTTAGTCGATACATTTTCAAATTCGTAGGTTATAAGATCTACTTCACTACTAAAATTTTTTAAACTTTCAACATTTTCAAATGATCCGTAGAACATCTTGTCAGCATATTTTTCTGCTGGAACTCTTTTGCTATCTGAGTAAACGAATACTTTAAGTCCTAACTCATTACATGAATGAGCTAAAAACATACCTAGCTGTCCACCACCAATGATGCCTACGGTGGAAACTTTTAAACTCATTTTTTAGGCTTGATATTTACTGAATGGGTTTGCTTTAAACGCCAACTCTTATATTTTTTTTTAAGCATTTTATCTTCACCACTTAATATTGAGATTGCTAGCAAGGCAGCATTTTTTGCCCCGGATTCTCCCACAGCGAGTGATCCTACAGGAACACCTGCAGGCATTTGAGCGATTGATAACAAGCTATCCAATCCTTTTAATTTTTTAGACTCAACTGGAACACCCAGCACAGGCAAATTACTTATTGATGCAGTCATGCCAGGAAGATGAGCAGCTCCCCCAGCTCCTGCAATTATTACTTTAATGCCACTTTTTTCAGCTCCCTCAGCATATGTGAATAACCTTTTGGGAGTGCGGTGAGCTGAAATAATTTTTACTTCATGTTTAATTTTAAAAGTAGTTAAAATTTTTGATGCATGTTTCATTGTTGACCAATCTGATTGGCTTCCCATTATTATGCTAACGAGTGGCAAACTTTTCATCAATAAAACTTATTCGTCTATAATTGTATTTGTAGAGGAAAGATTCTCTTTATTTTGAATATTCATTTCCTCTAATTTTAGCTTTTCTTCTTTTGCTTTTTTCTTTTCAGCACGCTTTATTGAGCGCTCAGCTTTCTCAAGAGCTTCATCTAATTCTATTTGCCTACATAGACCAAGACCGATTGGGTCTTGAGGTCTAATATTTGCCATATTCCAATGCGTTCTCTTTCTTATTCCGTCTATAGTATTCTTTGTACTTCCTACTAAACGAGCTACCTGAGAGTCTTTTAACTCAGGGTGATTTCTAATCAACCAATAGACAGCATCTGGTCGATCTTGTCTTTTAGATAGCGGTGTATATTTCTTTTTCTTCTTTGATTGTTCTGTCTTTTCAGAGATTTCATTTTCAATAATTTGAAGCCCTTCTTCTTCGGATGCGGCACATCTATCAATTTCTTCTTTAGTTAATTGGCCACTAGTTATTGGATTTAATCCTTTAATACCTGCACCTACTTCGCCGTCAGCAATACCTTTGATTTCCAATTCGTGCATACCACAAAAATCTCCAATCTGTCTGAAAGAGAGGGAAGTGTTATCTACAAGCCAAATTGCAGTAGCTTTTGGCATAAGTGGTAATTTTATTGTTTTCATAATCTGTAATTAAAAAAATCCTTATATGTTAGTTTATCATTTTTTAAAAGCTTTACTCAAAATTTAGCAGTAATTTACCTATATTTTTATTATTTTCCATGTATTGGTGAGCTTTTGAGACATCACTAATATCAAATTTTTTGTCAATATGAAGTTTAATATTGTTATTTTCTATTAAGGGCCAAATATTTTTTTTAAGATTTTCAGCTATTTCAGCCTTTTCTTTATTTGTCCTTGTTCTTAGGGTAGATCCCGAAATAACTAATCTCTTTAGCATAATTGGAAGAAGATTAGCTTCAATCTTTGAGCCCTGAAGATAAGCAATATTTATTAGTCTTCCAAAACGGTTCATTATATTTAGATTTTTTTGGAAGTAATTTCCTCCTACCATATCCAGAATTACATCAATACCCTTGTACTCGTTGAGTATTATTTTTTCAAAATCATCAGTCTTATAATTAATTACTCGTTCAATATTTAGAGAATTTAAATACTTCTCTTTCTCATCAGATCCTACTGTCGCAATGCATTTCACTCCAAAAGCCATTGCCATTGAAACAGCGGTTAACCCAATACCGCTTGCGCCACCGTGAATAAGCAGTGTTTCATTTCTTTTAAGTTTCGCAAGGTCAAATAAATTTGTCCATACTGTAAAAAAAGTTTCAGGAATAGTGCAAGCATCACTAAGTGAAATTCCTTTGGGAACAGTTAGTATTGTTGATTTATGGCATTTCACATATTCCGCATATCCACCACCTGTTACTAGAGCACAAACATTTTTGTCTAGAAATTCTTTATCAATACCTTTACCACAATCTACAATACTTCCTGAAACCTCTAGTCCAAGTATCTCCGAAGCGCCTTTAGGAGGTGGATAATGACCCATGCGTTGCAATATGTCAGGTCTATTTATCCCTGCTGCATGAACTTTGATTAATACTTCTTCATCACTAACAATTGGTATCTCTATGTTATCAGATATATATAGGACTTCAGGGCCACCAAATTTGTCAAAAGTGATTGCTTTCATAAAAATATAGAGGAGCTGCTAAATATTATTAGCAGCTCCTTATTAATATTAATTAATTTTATTATTAATTTCTATTTTTCTTGGTTTTTGATGTTCTGGAATTTCCCTTTCAAGAAATACATGCAATAAACCATTCTCATAATTTGCATCAGATACTTTGATAGTGTCAGCTAGTCGAAATTTTCTTTCAAAGCTTCTTCCAGCAATACCTTTATGCAAGAACTCAACGTTATTTTCGGTATCATTGGTCTTGCCACTGATTATTAGCTCATTTTCTTGAGCAGAAATGTCTAAGTCAGACATTGAAAAACCAGCTACTGCAAGTGTTATAGTATAATTATTACCTGATTTCACAATATTGTAAGGCGGGTAAGTACTTCCAGTCTCATTCATGTTAAAGACAGAGTCAAAAATATTGTCAAATGCGTCAAAACCTACGCTTGAGCGCAGTAATGGCGATAAGTCAAATGTAGTCATAGTTTAATCCTCCTTAAGCGATTAAAAGTTTTAGCCTACTTATATTAAGCTAGGCAATTTTTTGCTGATGCATTATTGCCAACAGCAAAATATATATTGTGATGATTATCTTGATTTCAAGGTTTCAAGTTTAAGTTTTAAGATTGCTAAATCTCTTCTTAAATCTGCTTACTTGACCTTTATCTTGAATTTTTTGCTGTCCACCGGTCCATGCAGGATGAGATAAAGGATCTATATCAAGAGACATTGTATCTCCTTCTTTTCCCCATGTGGACTTCGTTTCAAACTTTGTACCATCTGTCATTACAACGTTAATTGTATGATAATTTGGATGTTTATCTTTTTTCATTTTATTTAGTTAATTTTAAGGTTAATTAAACTATATAATAATTCTTATCAATATTTATTTAGTGAATTTTTATGAGAATAGTTAATACAATGATGAAAAGACTCAATATTATTAGTTTTTGGCAGTTTACATTGATAATGATAGTATTTGCAATCACAGGATCTGTATCACTTTATATAACAGTCGAATTTTTTGAAATCATCGGCTTGAAAGAGGAAAACTTTAATCCAATTATATTTTGGCCGATTAGAATTATTCTTTTATTTTTTATATATCAAATATTATTATTATTAGTTGCCCTTCCTTTTGGACAATTCCAATATTTTTGGAAATTTGAAAAGAAAATTTTAAATAGATTTGGTATAAAAATATAATTAAATTACTTTTTGAAGTTGATCATGAATTCTAAAGTTAGTTGCTAGAATTCTTCCTGAATTAAGATATTCCTCTCTTCCTTCAAAGTCAGTTACTTTTCCACCAGCCTCTTTTACAATTAATGATCCTGCGGCGATATCAACTAGCTTTAAGTTTTTTTCCCAATAACCATCATACTTGCCAGCAGCAACATATGCTAGATCCAAAGATGCAGCGCCCAATCTTCTAACACCACATACATTTTCCATTACTGTTTTAAGTCCAGGTAGATACTCATCGTGTCCTTTCATTCCTTTGTGAGGAATACCTGTTCCAATCATGCAGTCTTCTAAGTTTTCCCTCGATGAAACTCTTAGTCTTAGGTTGTTGCAAAAAGCGCCCCTACCTTTTACAGCCCAAAAAAATTCATCTGTCAGTGGCTGATAAACTCCGCCTACAATAATTTCATTGTCTTTTTCTAGAGCAATTGAAATTGCAAAATGGGGGATACTAAAAACAAAATTACTCGTACCATCAAGAGGATCGATTATCCATCTCATATTATCGTCTGAGTTTTTTATTGTCCCATTTTCTTCAGCAAATATATTTATTTTAGGATATGAATAAATAAGTTCTTTTATTATTTGCTTTTCTGCTCGTGTATCTGCTAAAGAAACAAAATCAGAAACTCCCTTTAAAGATACCTGTAATTTTTCAACTTCTCCAAAGTCTCGTATGAGATTTTTACTTACTTTTCTTGAAGCAAGGAATATTGCATTTATATAAGGATCTGAGTAACTCATTAGTCAGTTCTTTTAGAATAGGTTAAGTCCTCTGTATTGATTTCAATTTTCTCACCTTGTTCAATAAACGGTGGCACCATCACTCTTATACCATTCTCTAATATTGCGGGTTTATTTGAAGATGCAGCAGTTTGACCCTTAACAACCGCCTCCGTTTCATTAACAATAAAGGAAAGTGTCTTTGGAAGTTGTATGCCTATGGCTTTGTCATTGTACATTTCAATTATAACTTCGTCATTTTCACTCATTAAAACCACTCGATCTCCAGCAATTTCTGAGTCCAGTTCTATTTGTTCGTATGAGTCCGTATTCATAAAAACAAGTTTATTATCTTGTTTATATAAATATTGGTACTTTTCTTCATTTACCCGTACACGTTCTACTTCCTCAGAGGCTCTGAACCTCTCATTTAGTTTTGAACCAGTTTTAATATTTTTCATTTCAACCTGGTTGAATGCTCCACCCTTGCCTGGTTTTACTGATTGTGATTTGGCGACAGTCCACAACTCACCCTTATGCTCTAAAATCATGCCAGGTTTTACTGAATTTCCATTAATTTTCATTCAATTAAGCCTCAAGTGACTCGCTCCATTCACCTAAGGAAGCTTTCATAT
This sequence comes from uncultured Pelagibacteraceae bacterium, assembly GCA_902526565.1. Classification (GTDB taxonomy): domain Bacteria; phylum Pseudomonadota; class Alphaproteobacteria; order Pelagibacterales; family AG-422-B15; genus CACNXQ01. The sequence continues at coordinate 13,425 of CABZLP010000004.1, forward strand.
TCATGATTGCACGATGGCCAAATGCTTTTTGTGCATGCTCTAGATTACTGTCATTACCTGACCAAGCTTTCAATGCAGCTTGCTGCAATGCCCTTCCATAAGAGAAGCTTAGTTTCCATTTAAACCCACCAATTTTATTCATCTCATCTAAGTGTGCCGTTGCATCAATATCAGATTGACCACCAGATAGAAAAACAATACCTGGCAGTCCTTCAGGCACAGAAGAATTGAGGCAATCAAGAGTTTTTTCTGCAACTTCCTTATAATTTGCTTGATGACTATTTTCTGTTCCAGAAACTACCATGTTAGGTTTTAACAGGGTGCCTTTAATATTTATATTTTTTTTATCAAGCATTTCAAAAAGTACAGATAATGTATTCTTAGTAACGTCATAGCATTGATCAATTGTATGCGGGCCATCCATAATGACTTCAGGCTCTACTATTGGTACCATATTATTTTTTTGAGCTATATGGGCGTACTCGGATAAAGCTAACATATTTTCATTGATACATTTTGTAGATGGCATACCATCACTAATATTGATCACCGCTCTCCATTTTGTAAACTTAGCACCCAATGCATCATATTCTCTACAACGTTCATTTAGTCCATCTAATCCAGTTGTGATTTTTTCGTTAGAGTTATCTTCCAGCTCTTTTACTCCTTGGTCTACTTTAATTCCAGGAAGTGACCCATGGTTTAAAATTACATCTCTTAAATATGATCCATCTTGTGCTTTTTGTCTTAGAGTCTCATCAAATAAAATTACCCCGCCGATAGCCTCTGCCATAGCAGGAGATCGAAAAAGCATTTCTCTATATTTTCTTCTATTATCTTCAGTTGATTCAACGTTAATTGAATTGAACCTTTTTTCTATTGTCCCAGTGCTTTCGTCAGCTGCAAGTATTCCTTTACCGTCCTTTACAATATAGCTTGCTATCTCTTCTAAAGTTTTTGGTATCATTTTAATCTCCTATTATAAAATTCCTAATGCGACTAGGCCTGGTAATTTCTTACCTTCTATTAGCTCAAGTAATGCACCACCGCCAGTAGAAACATAAGAAAATTTATCTTTTACACGGGCTAAGTCCAATGCAGAAATTGTATCACCTCCACCAGCAAATGACCTAATTTTATTATTTTCGGTTAGAGTGCCAATGAAATTTGCAATTTCTACAGTGCCCCTGTCAAATGGAGAAGTTTCAAAAACTCCAAGCGGACCATTCCAAAATACAGTTTTAGATTTACTAATTTCATTTTTTATTAACGCCAATGTTTTTTTACCTATATCCAGAATCATATTTTGCTTTTCAATATTATCAATATTAGACTCTTTAGTGTCTGCCTTGTCTGAAATTTTATCTGCCGTTACCACATCAATTGGCAAAACTAACCTACAATTATTTTTTGAAGAAAAATCCAATATTTCTGAAATTAAGTGGTCGACATTTTCCTCATGCAATGATTTCTGGATATTATACCCATGATATTTCAAAAAGTTATTTGCCATACCGCCAGCTATGACAATGGTGTCCATTTTTTTTGATAAATTTTTAAGAATAGTAATTTTTGTAGATATTTTAGAACCTCCTATTATTGTGAGAGCTGGGCTGAGAGGTTCATGAATCACTTCTTGCAAATTAATCATTTCTTCTTCAAGAAGATCGCCGCAATATGAGGGCATGAAATGTGATATTGCCTCTATTGATGCATGTGCGCGGTGCGAACAGGCGAATGCATCATTTATATAAACATCAGCTAACTCGGATAACTGTTTTGCAAAGTCATGGTCATTCTCTTCCTCTTCTTTGTAGAATCTACAGTTTTCTAATAAAATAACTGTTCCATTTTCAAACGAATTAATTTTGTCTTTTATCTCATTTCCAATGCAATCTGGTAAGAAATTTATTTTTTTTTCAAGAACTTTTTCTAGCTGAGGAACTACCTGTTGCAATGATAGTTCGTTCTTTATTTCTCCTTTTGGTCTACCTAAGTGAGATAAAATAATGACTTTATTATTTCCATTTAACAGATTTAAAATAGGTTTTTTAATTCTGATTATTCTATCACTTATATATTCGTCAATAGAATTTAGTGGTACGTTAAGATCAAATCTTATTAATACAGTTTTATTTTTCTCAGTAATCTTTTTTAGATTAGAGGCATTCAGCATTACTATTTTGATCTTTTCATTGCTACAGCAGTATCACACATTCTATTTGAAAAACCCCACTCATTATCATACCAACTTAAAACTCTTCCAAACTTTCCATCAATAACTTGTGTTTGAGTAAGGTCAAAATTTGATGAAGCAGGATTATGATTAAAATCTGATGAAACCAGTGGCTCCGAATTAACGTTAAGTATGCCTTTCAATTTATTGGATCGTGACGCAGCAGTCATGGCTTTATTTAAGCTATCAACTTTCATTATTTTTTTTGATACAAATTTAAAATCGATAAGTGATACATTGGGAGTTGGTACTCTAATTGCTGTTCCATCTAGTTTTCCTAATAATTCTGGCAACACTAACCCAACTGCTTTAGCGGCACCTGTTGATGTAGGTATCATTGACATAGAAGCAGCTCTAGCTCTTCTTAAATCAGGATGAAATGTATCCAAAACACTTTGGTCACCTGTAAATGCATGAATGGTAGTCATATATCCGTGAACAATTCCAAATTTTTCATGAAGAACTTTCACTACTGGTGCCAAACAGTTCGTAGTACAAGATGCATTCGAAACAACTAGATCATTGCGAGTTATTTCTTGTTCGTTTACCCCATATACTATTGTTTTATCAGCTTCAGAGCAGGGTGCAGAGACAAGAACTTTTTTTGCTCCAGCTTTGATATGCATAGATGCTTTTTCTTTCGAGGTAAATAAACCAGTACATTCAAGAGCTACATCAATTTTCATTTTTTTCCATGGCAGTTTTTGTGGATCTCTTTCATTAAGTACTGAAATAGTTTTTCTTCCAATGGTCATTTTGTTTTTCTTTACAGAAATCTTTTCGTTTAAAGGTCCATGCACTGTATCATTCGCAAGTAAGAATGCGTTTGTATCAACAGGCGCTAAGTCATTTATTGCAATAACATTAATATCCTTACGTTTACTCTCTATAATTGATCTGAGAACTAATCTACCAATCCTTCCAAACCCACTAATCGCAACATTTACTGCCATTTTGATAACTCCTATATTTTTTTAATTACTTGCTTTAATATTTTTTTTGCTGTGAAGCCATAGTAATCATAAAGTTTTTGGTAAGGAGCGCTGGCTCCAAAATCTTTCATGCATATATTAACTGTATTTCCTCCACAAATCTCACTCCACCCAAAACTTGAGCCTGCTTCAATTGATATATTTAACTTAGAATTACCTCTGATCTTTTTTTGATATTTCTTATTTTGAATTTTAAATATCTCCATGCACGGCACTGAAATCACTCTTACATTTTTTTCTTTTTTTCTAGTAAACCCATTAGTTGAATCCCTATTTCTACCTCAGAACCAGAGGCATAGATTGAAATATCTGGATTTTTAGAGTTACTTTTAATTTCATATGCGCCCTGAGAACTAATATTTTTTGTGTAATATTTCCTTCTAAGCATAGGCAGCTTTTGTCTAGTTAGGGCAATAACAGAAGGACCTTTTTGATTTGATAAAGCCAATTCCCAAGCTTCAGCTGTTTCAATAACATCAGCAGGCCGGAATACTTTTACATTTGGTGTTGCCCTTAGCGATGCCAGTTGTTCAATTGGTTGATGAGTAGGGCCATCTTCACCCAACCCAATTGAGTCGTGTGTTAAAATATAAATGGCCCTCTGCTTCATAAGAGCCGCAAGTCTAAGAGAAGGCTTACAGTAATCTAGAAATATTAAAAATGTTCCTCCAAATGGTATAATGCCCCTATGTAATGATAAGCCATTCATAATGGCTGCCATTCCATGCTCTCTTATTCCATAATAGATATAATTACCTCGGTAATTTTTTGAATTTACAACATCCACTTTGTTACCTTTAGTATTGTTTGAGCCGGTAAGATCTGCAGATCCACCAACTAATTCTGGCATAATGGGTGCAATTAGGTTTATCACCATCTCAGAGGCTTGTCGCGTTGCTATATCAATTGGTTTCTTAATTGAGCCTTTTTTAAACTTGCTTAAAAGCAGATTAACTTTTTTTGGAATATTTCCACTAATTCTTCTTTCAAATTCATCTCTTTTCTTTTTAGACAGTTTTTCAAAATCTATTTTCCATTTTTTATATACGTCAGTTGATCTCTTGCCAGACTTTTTCCATTCATTTAATACATCTATTGGAACCGAAAAGGGCTTATGGGGCCACTTTAGTTTAGATCTAGTTAAGGTTACTTCTTCTTCCCCAAGTGGACTGCCATGAGAGGAAGATTTGCCTTGCTTGTTAGGTGAGCCGAAGCCAATTTTTGTTTTACAAGAAATTAGAGTGGGTTTTTTTGATTTCTTAGCTTTTGTTATCGCTTTTATAATTTCATCTATATTATGACCATTAATTTTTATCGTATTCCATCCATAGGCCTTAAAACGGTAACTTGTATTTTCAGAATTCGAGAGTTTAACAGGTCCATCAATTGAAATTCCATTATCATCAAAAAAAACAATTAGCTTATTTAACTTCAAATGACCCGCAAATGAAGCGACCTCATGAGATATGCCTTCCATCAAGTCACCATCACTGGCTATTACGTAAGTATAGTGATCGATAATCTTATCTCCAAATTGGCTGCTCAGTATTTTTTCAGCTAATGCCATTCCTACGGCATTGCCTATTCCTTGACCTAGAGGGCCAGTAGTTGTTTCAATACCTTGAGCATGTCCATATTCTGGATGACCTGCACATTTACTATCAAGTTGTCTAAATCTTTTGATATCCTTTATGGTCATATCTCGGTAACCAGTGAGATACAGTAGCGAATACAGAAGCATCGAGCCGTGGCCAGCAGACAATACAAATCTATCTCTATCATGCCACTTGGGAGCAGCAGAATTAAATTTCAGAAATTTAGTAAAAAGAATAGTGGCAACATCAGCCATACCCATTGGCAATCCCGGGTGTCCGCTCTTTGCTTTCTCCACCGCGTCAATTGATAAGAATCTAATGGCATTTGCCATATTCTCGTGAGGGATAGAAGAAGGATTTAAGTTTTGAGACATTTATCTATAATACCAATAATGAGCCTAATATAAGCAATAAAGTAGAAAGAGTCTTAAATTATAATATCTTATTCACAAAAAAAATTTAATTTTTTTTATTATTTTAAAAGTTGACTGGGAATAAAAAAGACAGTTAAACTCGCTCTAAAGATTAAGGGTGCGAAATGTCAACATATCAAGATACTAAAGATCAGTTCAGTAATACTATCGCTAATCTTGGTAGAGAAATTGAAAAATTGTCACAAGAAGCAAAAAAAGTTCCATCTCTAGAAAATGAAAATGCAAAACTTCTAAGCGAAAATAACCATCTTGAAAATGAAATTAAAATTTTAAAATCTGATTTTCTAGAGCTCAAAAACATTGCCGGAAATATTTCATCTCAGCTTGATGAAAATATTTATACAATTAAAGACATATTGGATTCATAATTGATGCCTGAAATAGTTGTAAATATTAATGATCAAGATTATGCGATAGTTTGCGATCCGGGAGAAGAAAATCACCTAAAGCAACTTAGTTCGCGAATAGACTTTAAAGTCAGAGAATTGACTAAAAGATTTGGAAAAATAGGTGAAACTAGGTTAATGGTAATGGCTTCCTTGTTGATTGCTGATGAGATACACGATCTTAATCAAAAATTAAGTTCAAATTTGACAAAAATTGAAGAGCTTCAAACAAGTATTAGTGCAAAAGAAAAAATTTTAGACCAACAACAAATGGAAAGTCAAAAATACATTGAAACTAATAATGAAAAATTAACAGACTTACTATCTAAGCTTTCACAGGCAAGTTAAGAAATTTCTAATCATTAATATTAATGATTAATACAGAGCATCATCTAGAAAAAAGAATATTACGTAAATTTTTAATCAATAGAAGAAAACATCTATCAAGAGGCTATGAAGAAAAAAATATGTCTCACGTTCACTTGCGTCCATTATTAACTAATATGAATAGTGACTATGTAGGTTCATATATCGATTATAATTCTGAATTAAGTACTAATGCTCTACATAAATATTTGATTAAAAAAAATTTTAATATTTGCTTACCTAAAATTGATTATCAAACTAATGAAATTAATTACTTTAAGTATAGTACTGGAACTAAATTAATTAAAAATAAATATAATATTTTAGAACCTGAGATAACTAATGAAATTATTTTTCCAAAACTAGTCTTAGTGCCTTTACTAGCATTTACCAGAAGTGGTTTTAGACTAGGATATGGGGGAGGTTTTTATGATAAATATTTCTCTTTCCAAGAAGAAAAAGACATTGTTAAAGTAGGATTGGGATTTTCTTTTCAAAATGTTTATGAAATTCCAATTGAAGGGCATGACCAAAAACTTGATTGGATTTTAACAGAGAGTTATTTATATAAAGTAATATGAAAATTTTATTCCTAGGCGATGTAATGGGTAGATCTGGTAGGCATTCCTTAAGAGATCATCTGCCACAGGTGATCATTGACAATAATATTGATTTCGTAATAGCAAATGGTGAAAACGCTGCAGGTGGTTTTGGTATTACTGAAAATATATGTAATGAATTGTATTCATACGGAGTTAATGTCATTACCACAGGAAATCATTTATGGGATCAAAAAGAAATAACCAATTACATCGATAAGGATCAAAATCTATTAAAACCTTATAATTTTGCAGAAGGATCTCCTGGACTAGGCTTTAACATTTATGAGCTGGACAATAAGGAAAAAATTGCAGTTATTAATATAATGGGCAACTTATTTATGCGTTCCTGTGACAATGCTTTTTTCAAAATCGAAGAGGTATTGCATAAAATTGATGTAAAAGATTTATCATTCATTTTTGTAGATTTTCATGCTGAAGCATCGAGTGAAAAGATGGCCATGGGTCATCATCTTGATGGACGCGTAACCGCGGTAGTAGGGACGCATACGCACGTTCCAACAGCTGATGCTACTATTATGGAACATGGGACGGCTTATCAAACAGATGCAGGTATGTGTGGTGATTACGATTCAGTTATCGGAACAAAAAAACAAGAATTTGTAAGAAAATTTGCAACTCAAGACACTGAAAGAAAAAGAGTACCACCTGCCGATGGGGTAGGTACATTATGTGGAGTAATCATAGAATCGCAACATGACAATTTTCTTGCTAAAAATATTCAATCAATTCGTATTGGGGGGAAAATAGGAAATTAAATGGCAGGCCACTCTAAGTTTAAAAATATTCAATACCGAAAAGGAGCGCAAGACAAAAAAAGAGCAGGACTATTTTCTAAGTTATCTAAAGAAATAACTGTTGCAGCAAAGTTAGGTTCGTCAGACCCTGATCAAAATGCCAGATTAAGATCGGCCATTCAACTTGCAAAGGCATCGAGTTTTCCAAAAGAGAATATTGACCGTGCTATTAAAAAGTCTTTAGAGAAAGATACTATTAATTATGATCAAATGAGATATGAAGGATTTGGCCCAGCAGGTACGTCTATAATTGTTGAGGCACTGACTGATAATAGAAACAGAACGGCATCTAATGTCAGATCAACGTTTCAAAAGTTTGGTGGATCGTTAGGTGAAACAGGTTCGGTTTCTCATGCATTTAAACATTATGGTTTTCTGAAATTCAATAAGGACATTACTACTGAGGATGAGTTTTTTAACTTTTCAATTGAAAATGGCGCGGAAGATTGTTTCTTAGAAGAGGATGAATATGAAACGGTATGTTTACCTGATGCATTGTCAAAGTTTTATGACTTGTTAGCTTCTAAATATGGTGAGCCAGTCTCATCTGGTTTTCAGTGGAGACCAAATATATTAGTTAAAGTTGAAGGTGATAGGTTGAAATCACTTATAAATTTAATAAACGAGCTTGATAGTGACGAGGATGTTCAGCATATATTTTCAAATTTTGAGGCAAGCGATAAAGAATTAATTAGAATTGCTTGATTAATTAACTTTTAAAATCTTAATATATTAATTAGTCTTACATGAATTGATAAATTTGATTCGTTTTTATGCCAGGTAGCTCTCCAAAAAGAAAAGGTGATGGATATGAAAGAGAGTTAGCTAAATATTTTAACGAAAAAGTTTTTGGTGGAGATGATCTTGTACAACGAATGCCACTGTCTGGTGGTGGAGCAATAAAATCATCAGGAGGAAGTGATTTAAAAAACACCCCTCATATTTACGTTGAGGCAAAGAGAACTGAAAAATTTAAAATCCATGAGTCTATCAAGCAAGTCGAAGAAAATCTTGAAACGTCTAAATCAGACTCATTTCCCGTGGTAATTACTAGAAGAAATAGGGAAACAACTGGTAATTCATTGTGTGTTTTAAGATTAGATGACTTTATGGAACTTTATAAAATACTTCTTGAAAGTAAGAAGACTGACACATGATGCCCTATTTAAGACAATTTTTAGCTTTAGATTAATAACATGGAAAATGAAGATTTAATAAATACAAGTCAAATTAATGATGAGTTCACATTAATGTCTCTTTTCTTTAGGGCAGATTTAGTAGTGAAATTAGTAATTTTAATATTATTTGCTGCATCAATATTTTCATGGACAATTATTATTCACAAAATAAGACTTTTTAGATCTTTAAAAAAAATCAGTAAACAATTTGAGGAAGAATTTTGGTCAGGACGTTCCATTAAAGAAATTGCATCTACTACACACCATCTTTCAGAGAGTCCTATAAAGTATGTTTTTCTCGAGGCAGTAGATGAAATTGAAAAGTCTAATAAAGATGGCAAAAAAAATATTGAGAACATTATCGATAGAATTAATAGAATAATGGAAGCTGCAATTGATTATCAAAATGAAAAACTCTCACTATACTTTAGCTATCTTGCAACTATAGGCTCAACCACACCTTTTATAGGCCTTTTTGGCACCGTTTGGGGAATAATGAATTCTTTTCAGTCAATTGCTATATCAAGAAATACGTCCTTAGCAGTAGTAGCACCAGGAATAGCAGAAGCTCTTTTTGCAACAGCTCTAGGACTCTTAGCCGCAATACCAGCTGTAATTGCCTACAATATTTTCACAAGTCAGGTGAATGATGAGAATGCCCGAATGTATAGATTTAAAGAGCATTTTAATGTCATTTTTTCTAGAGGACTTAGTGCAAAATAAAAACATGATTTTTTAAGTGACTAGAAATACTCATTCAAAACCTTTTAGCGATATAAATGTTACACCTTTTGTTGATGTAATGTTAGTTCTGCTGATAATTTTTATGGTTACTGCTCCATTATTAACAGTAGGTGTGCAAGTAGATCTTCCTGAGAGTAATGCTGACTCACTTCAGTCTGATGATGAGCCAATGGAAGTAACAATCAATGAGGCTGGTACAATCTATATTCAAGAAACAGAAATAGCACTGCGTGAATTAATTCCTAAAATAAAAGCAATCACTGATAATAGATTAGATATAAAGATATATGTTAGAGGAGATGAAGCAATTGATTACGGAAAAGTGATGAGAGTGCTTGGGGAGTTATCTGGATCAGGCTTTTCAAAAGTTTCTTTAATTACAAAACCTGTAAGTGATTAATTAATGGGACTCAAATATGAGAATTTCAGTTGTAGGATCAGTATTGCTTCACTCATTCATCCTTTTTTTTACATTAGTTTCACTTCCCTTATTTAATAATAACGAACTTGAGATGCCACCTATCATTCAAGTTGAACTGATAGAAATAGCAGAAAAAACAAATGTGCCTCAAATTAGTAAAAAGAAAGAGGATAAGAAACCAGAAAAAGAAAATAAAAAAGAGGAACAAAAATTAAATCAACCAATTCAAAAGCCAAAAGAAGCAAAATCAAATGAAAAAGTGAAAGATCCATCTACAGAAGAAAAAATTGAAACAAGAAAAATTGAGGAAAAAATGATTCAAAATATGCCAGTTAAGAAGCCAGAAATAAAAAAGAAAGATAAATTTGATCCTCTCAAGTTAGCCGAGTTAATTGACAAGCAAAAAGACACAAAGCAAACAAATCCAGAAGATATTGTTGAAAAGGATTATGAAGCTCTCGATTCAACACCGAGTCTAGATAAACGATTAACTCTAAGTGAGGAAGATGCAATTAGAGCACAATTCATGCAATGTTGGAGTATACCCCTTGGAATCCCGTATGATGAAACTATGATTGTGAAAATTAAAATATTTTTAAATACAGATGGATCACTTTTAAAGCCACCAGAAGTTGTTCAACACGAACGGATGAACAAGCCGGGTGAAAAATATTTTAGAACACTTGCAGAGAGTGCTCTTAGGGCAGTAAGACGATGTGACCCAATTAAAGCGCCTGAAGCAGAGCGCTATGATAATTGGAAAAATTTACAGTTGAATTTTGATCCAAGGGAGATACTAAGAGGTTAATTATGAGAAAATTATTGCTATACTTAGTTCCTTTAATATTATTTACTAATATTTCATATGCGTTAATTGAAATTGATATCACCGAGGGTAATCGAGAACCTCTTCCTCTTGCTATAAGTGAGTTCTTTCACGATAATAACCCTGAAATTATAAATAAGAAAATAACAGAAAATATTAGAACAGTAATCTCTGATGACCTTGAAAGAAGTGGATTGTTCTCATCAATAGATAATAAGGCATTTATTCAAAATAATCGTGCCATGCATTTAAAACCAAGATTTGCGGATTGGAGATTAATAAAAGCTCAAGGGTTGCTTACAGGAGAACTTGCCATTGAAGAGGATAGGCTAAAAGTAGAATTTCGTTTATGGGATACATTTGCAGAAAAAGAAATAGAAGGATTAGTTCTTATTACAACAATTGATAATTGGAGAAGAATTAGTCATATGATCGCAGACAAAATATATGAGAGACTTACAGGTGAGGAAGGTTATTTTGATACAAGGATAGTTTATGTAGCCGAAGAAGGTCCGAAAAACAAAAGAATAAAAAAACTAGCAATCATGGATCAAGATGGAGCTAACCATAAATTTTTAACGAGTGGAAAAGAATTAGTATTAACTCCTAGATTTAATCCTGTAAGACAAGAGATTACATATCTCTCATATTTTAAAAATCTGCCCAGAGTTTACTTATTAAATATACAAACAGGAATACAAGAAGTTGTTGGCGATTTTCCGGGTATGACCTTTGCACCTCGATTTTCTCCAGATGGAGGAAAAATTATTATGAGCTTAGCAAGAGAAGGTAACTCTGATTTGTATGTCATGGATTTAACAACTCGCGTTGTTGAACGACTAACTGACAGTCCAGCAATCGATACATCCCCAAGTTATTCACCTGATGGTAAAAGAATTACATTTAATTCGGATAGAGGTGGTTCCCAACAAATTTATGTAATGGACAGCAATGGACGAAATCAAAAAAGAATTTCAAAACAAGGAGGGAACTACGCAACTCCTGTTTGGTCTCCAAGAGGCGATCTTATTGCTTTTACGAAGTTTTATCAGGGTCAATATTTTATTGGAGTTATGAGAACGGATGGAAGTGGTGAGAGATTACTAACTGAAAATTGGTATCAAGAAGCGCCATCATGGTCATCTAATGGAAGGGTATTAATATTTTATCGTGAGACAAAAGCAAACGATGCGGGGGACGGCCATTCCTCATCCATTTGGTCCATTGATCTGACTGGGTTTAACGAGAGAAAAATTATTACACCAGTTGATGCGTCTGACCCATCTTGGTCAAAATTAATACAATAAGCTCAATTTTGACTGTAAATTAGACATATTTTAAGGAATATGTACTAACTTTATCCTAGACTTGTGCAAGTTAAGTTAATAGAGTATTCACGGCTTTGAAAATATTACGGGAGTTTATTAAAATGGTTTCAACCTTTCAGAATTATACTAGATATTTAGTAATTGTATTATTTGCTTTATTTTTGGCAGCTTGTGAAACTGTACCAAAAGATACTGCAACTTCAACTACATCATCATCAACCACAGCTGTAGAAATTATGGATGGTGTTTACGTTGGATCAGATACTGTTGAAATGTTAGCGGTCGATGTTCCTGATAGAATATTTTTTGCATACGACAGCTATACACTTACTAAAGCTGCTCAAAATACATTAGAAAAACAGGCTAAATGGTTAAAAGCAAATGGATCAGCTACAATAGCGATTGAAGGCCATGCTGATGAAAGAGGAACTAGGGAATACAACTTAGCACTTGGAGATCGCAGAGCTAACGCTGCTAAAGACTATTTGATGACAAAAGGGATTAGTTCTAGCAGGGTTACTACTATCAGTTTTGGTAAGGAAAGACCTGTGAATAGTGGCTCAAATAAAAAAGCCTGGGCGCAAAATAGAAGATCAGTAACTGTAAGAACAAATTAAATAGATATTTAGATATTCATGCCTTTATTTAGACAAAAGATTTGTCTAAATTAAAAAAAATATTTATTTTTATGACCAACAAGTTTTGTCTATATTTTTGTGCTACTCTGGTAACTCTTTCATCATTTAGTCCACTTCTCAATGCTGAGGAAATTCCATTAGACAAACTTCTTCTAAAGATAGAAACTATCGAAAGTAGAATTAAAGTTCTTGAAAAAGCAACTTTTAATAACACAACTTCAGGCCAAGCAAATAATTTAAATCTTGATAATTATCAATCAATTATTACAAAACAATCTATTCAAATAGCTGAACTTCAAAATGAAATTCAATCTTTAACGGCTCAAATTGAAGAAATGATTTTCACAATGCAATCTACAGTAAATAATTTTAATACGTTTAAAGAGGATGCAGAGTTTAGATTTACTGATTTAAATACTAAAGCCAAGAATATAGAAAAAGTTCAAAATAACACTAAACCACAGACTTTAAGTGTAATGCAAAGTGAAATGTTTATAGCTAATGAAGATAGCTTAGATTTAGAGCCAAAGTCACTCGGAACTATAAATATAACTGGCATACCTGAAGAAGAAAATTCACCTTTTGAAGTAAAAATTACTAATGAAGAAGAGGAACAACAAATTATAAATACAATATCTCAAGATAATATTGTATCGCTTGGGGAACAAAAAAAACCTTTAACAATACTACCGCAGAGTGATGAAAAAGATCAGTATGAATATGCCTTTAATTTACTTAAGCAGGGTGACTATAAAACAGCAGAAAGAGCATTCACAGAATTTATAACCATTGGAAGTGACAGAAATTATTTAAGTAATTCGCATTTTTGGCTAGCTGAAACTTATTATGTAAGGGAAAATTTCAAGGATGCAGCTAAAAATTATTTAAATCTCTATCAAACGTTTCCAAATGCCAACAAAGCACCAAATGCTCTTTTGAAGCTTGGAATCTCATTAGTAAACATGCAACAAAAAGAACAGGGATGCATAACATTTATGCAATTGCAAGAGTCATACCCTGAAGCCGATCCTTCAATAATTGATAGAAGCAACCTAGAATTTAAAAAAAATGGTTGTGAAATTAGTTAAGCCAATTAATTATAGAAATATAGAAAAGATCACCGATACAGATTTTGAAGAACAACTCAAGTTGCTTGGTATTAATTCTAATTTTGTTATCGCTCTTTCAGGTGGTCCGGATAGTTTAGCATTATTATATCTAGCTAAAAATTTTGTAAAAAAAAATAATTTAAAATTTGTAGCTGTTTCAATAGACCATAAGTTGCGTTTAGATTCATCAAAAGAGATTGAGTGGATAAGGAAGATCATGCGAAAAGAAAAAGTAAGTTTTGTTTCAAAAAAAGTTACTAAAAAAATAAGTAGTTCTAATACACTATCAACAGCTAGAAAATATAGGTATGAATTATTAACCGATGTTTGTAAAAAAAATAAATTTAAGTATTTATTAACTGCCCATCATTTAGATGATGAAATTGAAACATTTTTGATGAGGTTAATTAGAGGAAGTGGAATAAAAGGCCTATCATCTTTAAGGCCAGTATCTAAGTATAAAGGAGGAGAGATTAGTATTGTCAGACCATTATTGAAATATTCAAAAAAAAGTTTGATTAAGTATTTAGCAAAAATAAAACAATCCTATATTTATGATAACACAAATCAAGATATGAAGTATGATAGGTCTCGTATAAGAGCTATTGCTGAAAATTTAATTAATGAGGGGTTGGATAAGAAAAGAATTCTCGATGTTATACAAAATTTAAAAAAAGCAGATGAGGCAATTACAGTGTCAGTTAATAATTATTTAAAAAAATGTATTTCACTTGGTAGGAATAGCACTTTAAAGTTTAATAATAAAAAGTTTAAAAAGGCACCAGTTGAAATACAATATCGAATTATCAATAAATTGTGTCGTCTAGTAGGCAATAATCATAAAGTACCCAGATCTAAGTCGCTTCAAGGTCTTATTGAAAAAATTAACGCTGGGAATCTTAAAAGTCATACTTTAAATGGATGTATATTTATGTCAAATAGTGAGGAAATTTTAATATCAAAAGAAAAAAGAGTAAGCTCACTATCAGGGCAGAATTTCAAAGTTATTCTTAAAAATAAGAATTGGCCAGATTTAATAGAGCATTATTAGAGTTAAGCAATTGATATATATCGTTAAAATTTATGCCTTCTTTTCTTGCATGACGCAAAATAGTAATTATTTAATATGGAGAGTATATTAAAAAATGAATTTCAGAAATATCACACTATGGGTATTTATTGCCCTGATCGTTTTCGGTCTATTTAATCTTTTCAGCAACACAAGTGGTGAAAGAAATGTAATGGATCTTACATATTCTCAATTTCTAGATGAGGTAGAAGCTGGGTCAGTCAAAGATGTAGTCATAAGAGGTAATAATATTAATGGGGCTTTTGATGACGGGCGGTCTTTTAAGACTTATGCTGCAAATGACCCTATTCTCGTAGACAGATTAAATGATAGAGGTGTTAATATTTCTGCAGCTCCTCTTGATGATGGTTATCCTTCACTACTTGGGGTACTAATTTCGTGGTTTCCTATGTTATTGCTTATAGGTGTATGGATCTTTTTTATGAGACAAATGCAAGGCGGTAGAGGTGGAGCAATGGGCTTTGGTAGGTCAAAAGCTAAGCTTTTAACTGAGAACAAAAATAAAGTAACTTTTAACGATGTTGCAGGTATTGACGAGGCCAAGGAGGAGCTTGTAGAGATTGTTGATTTTTTAAAAGATCCAAGAAAATTTCAAAAACTTGGCGGAAGAATTCCAAAAGGAGCTTTACTAATAGGCCCTCCTGGAACAGGAAAAACTCTTTTAGCAAGAGCTGTCGCGGGTGAGGCCGGCGTCCCATTTTTTACAATTTCTGGTTCAGATTTTGTAGAAATGTTTGTAGGTGTGGGGGCTTCAAGAGTGAGAGATATGTTTGAGCAAGGAAGAAGGAATTCTCCGTGTATAATATTTATTGATGAAATCGATGCAGTTGGAAGAAGTCGTGGAGCAGGACTCGGTGGCGGAAATGATGAAAGAGAGCAGACCCTAAACCAAATTCTTGTTGAAATGGATGGTTTTGATACTCAAGAAGGCATTATATTAGTTGCTGCAACGAATAGACCAGACGTATTAGACCCAGCCCTATTAAGGCCGGGTAGATTTGATAGACAAGTTGTTGTCCCAAATCCAGACATTATGGGCAGAGAAGCGATTCTTAAAGTTCATATAAAAAAAATATCCGTTGCTCCTGATGTAGATATCAGAACAATTGCAAGGGGAACTCCTGGTTTTTCGGGAGCGGATTTAGCTAATATAGTCAATGAATCTGCACTACTTGCAGCAAGAAAAAATAAAAAAATTGTGACGATGGTAGACTTCGAAGAAGCAAAAGACAAAGTGATGATGGGTTCGGAAAGAAGATCACTTGTTATGAGTCAGCAAGAAAAAGAATTAACAGCTTATCATGAAGGTGGCCACGCTATCGTGGCTCTAAACCAACCTGCATCAGATCCAATTCATAAGGCAACAATCATACCGCGTGGTAGAGCTTTAGGCATGGTAATGAGACTGCCTGAGCGAGATCAGTTATCAATGGCGAGAGAAAAAATGCTTGCTGATATCACTGTTGCTATGGGAGGAAGAGTAGCAGAAGAAATAATTTTTGGTGATGATAAGGTAACATCAGGTGCATCTTCTGATATTGAAATGGCAACTAAGATGGCAAGAAATATGGTCACTAAATACGGAATGAGTGAAAAACTCGGACCACTTCAGTACAGTGAAAACGAGGAAGAAGTTTTCTTAGGTAGATCAGTTCAAAAACATCAAAATGTCTCAGAAGACACAGCGAGATTGATTGACTCTGAGATTAGAATAATTGTTGATTCATGTTATGATCTTGCTAGAAAGATCCTTACTGATAAAATTAACGATCTTCATGCTCTTGCAAAAGGCTTAATTGAATACGAAACTTTGAATGGAGACGAAATATTATCGTTACTTAAGGATGGGAAAATTGACAGACCAAACCCAGAAGAGGAAATTAGCAATGCTGGTCCATCCGTACCTAAAAGTGGAAAACCTTCAACAGTTGTTCCTGGTTTCAAGCCCAAACCACAGACTAGTTAAACTGAATTAAATATGACCGCTTCGCGTAAACTTGTTAAGTATTACGTTAGACCCATACTAAATAATATTAAAAATAAAGATTCTCTAAATCTTGGCTCTTCCAAACTCTATTTTGATAGAATTGAATTAATAAAAAGAGATGGTAAAAATATTTCATCAAAATATCTTCATTTAAAAGAGGTCAATGGACTGTCAAGAGACATTTGTAAGATCATCAATATTCAACTAAAAAAAATAACAAAAACTAGAAAGAAAATCAAAAATCTAAATTTTAATAAACCTTTAATAATGGGAATATTAAACGTCACTCCAGATAGCTTTTCTGATGGAGGAGAATTTTTATCGGTTAATGACGCGCTTGCACAATATAAAAAGTTAAAGAAAGAGGGCTCTGCAATAGTTGATATTGGAGGTGAGTCTACACGACCAGGTTCAAAGACAGTTCCAGCTAAAAAAGAACTTCAGAGAATAATGCCGGTTATTGACAAAATTAAAGGCAGTTCAAAAAGTACTTTAGTTTCAGTTGATACAAGAAAATCTACAGTAATGAAAGCTGTAATGAAATATAATATTGATTTTATCAATGATGTCTCGGGATTAAGATATGATAGTAAAGCTATTAGTTTCTTAAATAAATCTAAAATTCCTTTCATTATAATGCATTCAATTTCTAATCCTGCGAAAATGCAAAAATCAATTAAATATAAAGATGTTTTGCTTGATGTTTATGACTTTTTAGAAAAGCAAATAAAAAAATGTAAATCAAAAGGCATATCTGAAAACAAAATTATAATCGATCCGGGCATTGGCTTCGGTAAGACTCTGAAACAAAATTTGACACTTATAAAAAAGATTAGTTTACTGCACTCACTCGGTCTGCCAGTAATGTTAGGCAGTTCTCGTAAAAGTTTTATTGGAAAGATACAAAAAAATGAATTATACGATGATCGTAAAGGGGGATCGATAGCTTCAGTTCTATACGGTCTGTCTCAAGGTATTCAAATATTTAGAGTGCATGACGTATATGAGACAAACCAAGCAATAAAAGTCTATTCGAAATTAACATGAAAAAAAAATATTTTGGAACAGATGGTATTCGTGCAAGCTCAAACAGCGACAAATTAAATGGACCCACCCTAATTAATCTAGGGATGGCACTTGGAAAATATTTTACCAAAGGAGATCACAGACATAAAGTTGTTATTGGAAAAGATACCAGGCTTTCAGGTTACATGATCGAACAGGCTTTAACATCCGGCTTACTTTCAATGGGCATGGATGTTTTTTTATTTGGTCCAATTCCTACTCCTGCAGTTTCAATGCTAACAAGGTCAATGCGAGCTGACCTTGGAATTATGATTACAGCCTCACATAATCAATATCAAGATAATGGCTTGAAGATATTTGATAGACTCGGTAACAAGCTCTCTGACGAGACAGAACTAGAGATAGAAAATCTAATGGAAAGTAAACTTGAAGAGTCTCTAGTTAAGCCTGAAAACATAGGAAGAGCTCAAAGATTAGAAGATGCAAACGGAAGGTACATAGAATATTTGAAAAACACATTTCCAAAGACCCAACGTCTTGATGGATTAAAAATAGTTGTTGATTGCGCTCATGGTGCCTCATATATATCAGCTCCTCTTATCTTATGGGAGTTAGGAGCAGAGGTAACTCAAATTGGAACTCAGCCAAATGGAATAAATATCAATAATAAATGCGGCTCCACAAATACTGATTTATTAGCAAAAACTGTAATAGAAAAAAAAGCTGATATAGGCATTGCATTAGACGGAGATGGAGACCGGTTAGCAATAGTTGATGAAAAAGGAAATGTCATTAATGGCGACCAAATTCTTGCGTTATTAGCTTTACATATGAGCAAAAAAAACTTACTCCAAAAAAATAAAGTTGTTGGGACCTCGATGGCCAATATAGGATTAGAAAATCTACTCAATAAGAATAATATTGAATTAGTTAGAGCAAATGTTGGTGATAGGTATGTCAAAGAAAAAATGATCCATGAAAATCTAAATTTAGGTGGAGAGCAATCAGGTCATATTATCATGAGGGATTACACATCCTCTGGCGATGGTATTATTGTTGCCCTACAAGTACTTGCTATTATCATGCAAAATAAAAAGCAGGCTAGTGAAATTTTTAATTTATTTACTCCGCATCCTCAAAAACTTATTAATTTTGAAATTAAAACTAAGAATGTTTTGGAAAATGATGAAACTAAGAATTTTATTAAAAAGTGCGAGGAAGAAGTTGCTGGTGAAGGTAGAATCATTGTTAGAATGTCTGGTACTGAACCACTTTTGAGAGTTATGATAGAGTGTAAAAGTCAGAACAAAATTGATGAATTAACTAAAAACGTTACTAAATATTTTTCTTAATATCTAGGATAAAAAATGACGGGTGTTGTAGTTGTTGGATCCCAATGGGGCGATGAGGGGAAAGGAAAGATTGTAGATTGGCTATCGAGCCAAGCTGACCTTGTAATCCGATTTCAGGGTGGTCACAATGCTGGCCATACCCTTGTAATTAATAATGAGACATACAAGTTAAATATATTACCGTCAGGCATTTTGCGTGAAGATAAAATTTCAATTATTGGCAATGGGGTTGTTCTTGATTTATCTGCTCTTAAAAAAGAAATAACAAGTTTAGTTGACAGAGGTGTAAAAATCTCTCCACATAATCTTTTTATTTCTGATAGGGCAACAATTATATTGCCTATCCATCAAAAACTAGACGCTATAAGAGAAAATAATAATCTTATAAAAATAGGAACAACAAAAAGAGGAATAGGGCCAGCCTATGAAGATAAAGTTGGAAGAAGAGCAATTAGATTGTGCGATTTATTTGATAAAGAAAAATTAATAACGAAAATTGACGTATTATTGAATCATCATAATGCAATAATGAGAGGATTAGGCAACGAGGAGTACAAAGTTGTAGATATACTTGATGAGATTTATGAACTAGGGCAGTTTGCTAAACCGTTTGCAAAAACAATCAATGAAATTCTTGGCACCATTAAAGACAATAATGAAAAGATACTATTTGAGGGAGCCCAGGGATTTCTGCTAGATATTGATCATGGAACATATCCATTTGTCACATCATCTAATGTTCATGCAAGTTATGCTTCAATTGGTAGTGGCTTGAGCCCAAAAGTAGTTAATCATGTATTAGCAATAACTAAAGCTTATACTACAAGGGTAGGAAATGGGCCTTTTCCAACTGAACAGAATAATGAAGTTGGCAATAAACTGGGTGAAATTGGTCACGAATTTGGAACTGTTACAAACAGAAAGAGAAGATGTGGTTGGTTTGATGCAGTGTTGGTTCGCCAGGCGCTGACTCAATCAGGCGCAACAGGTATTGCTCTTACAAAAATTGACGTTTTAGATCATTTTGAAGAAATACAGATGTGTATTGGCTATAAATTAAAAGGTGAAGATATTGATTTTTACCCGAGTTCAGAACAAGATCAAGAGGAATTGGAGCCAATTTATGAGACCTTTAAAGGCTGGCTAAGTAAGACGACGGGAATTAATAATTATGACGATCTTCCTGTAAATGCTAAAAAATATATTGAACGTATTGCCGCACTCACAAACACAAAAATTGACCTAATATCAACAAGTCCTCGTCGCGAAGATACAATCTTGATAAATGAATTATTTGATTAGGCTTGGATTAACTTCGTATCTCTAGCTAGATTTAACATTTCAGATTGTAATTTTTGAAATGCTCTCTCTTCAATCTGCCTAATGCGTTCTCTGCTGATATTGTATTCTTTGCTAAGTTCCTCAAGAGTTTTAGGATCTTCTGATAACTTTCTTCCTTGAATTATATATTTTTCTCTTTCATTCAGTACATCAATAGCTTTAGACAAGAGTGCTTTTCGTTTCGTTACTTCTTCTTTTTCTGCAATCTTAACTTCATGATCTGCATCTTCGTCTACTAGCCATTCTTGCCACTCTTCTTCACCATCAGCACTGACAACTGCATTAAGTGAGTAATCATTTCCTGACATTCTTCCTTCCATTTCAGAGACTTCTTTTTCTGAAACATTCAATTGACTCGCAATTTCACTTACCTGATGAGGTTTTAATGAGCCTTCGTTATAATCACTGAGTTTGCCTTTTAATTTCTTAAGATTGAAAAATAACTTTTTTTGTGCTGCAGTTGTACCGATCTTAACTAGACTCCATGACTTTAAAACATATTCTTGTATAGCCGCTCTAATCCACCACATCGCATATGTTGCTAAACGAAAACCTTTGTCTGGGTCATACTTCTTTACTGCCTGCATTAAGCCAATATTGCCTTCAGAAATTAATTCTGTAACTGGAAGTCCATATCCTCTGTATCCCATTGCTATTTTTGCAACTAACCTTAGATGGCTAGTAACCAATTCATGAGCTGCACCCGTATCTCCTTTGTCTCTCCATTTCTTGGCAAGGCTAACTTCTTGCTTCTCAGTTAACATTGGGAACTTTTTAATTTGCTGAAGGTAGTGAGTAAGGCTGCCTTCATTTGACAATACAGGTAACTTGTTATTATTGATCATATATTAAATATGGTAGTTATATGCTTATTTTCAATGCTCAGCTTTTAATAGAATTTATGAGATTGCTCAAGTAATCTGGGATAACAGACTGAAATAATTGCACTTTTTCTGTTTTTGGATGAATGAAACCAAGACTTTTTGCATGCAGAGCTTGCCCTGGCAATTCATTAATTGCGGAAATTGCTCTACTAGATAGTTGTTTTAGTTTTCCTTGAGGCGATCTTCCATACTTCTTATCCCCTATGAGAGGATGCCCCTTATCAGTCATATGCACTCTAATTTGATGAGTTCTACCAGTATGAAGCTTACATTCAATTACGCTTGCAATTGTATTTCCTTTACTGGTTTTTAAGTTTTCAATGGTTTTATAATTCGTTATTGCTTCTTTACCTTTTATCTTAGAGCTCATCATTTTTGTTCTATTCTTATTACTTCTTGAAATAAAAGATGATATTTTTCCATTTGCGGGCTTTATTATTCCCCAACAGACAGCAAAGTATTCTCTTTTAATCGAATGATCAGCAAATTGAAGCGAAAGGTATTGATGACAGAAATCATTTTTTGCCACAACAACGAGTCCACTTGTATCTTTATCTATTCGATGAACTATCCCAGGTCTTTGTGAGTCTCCTACAAATTTTAAACTGTTTCCACAATGATTAATTAAAGCATTTACAATTGTACCTGATTTATTGCCAGCACCCGGGTGCATTACAATTCCAGCAGGTTTATCAATTACAATTAGATCTTCATCCTCATAAATAACATTAAGATCTATTTTTTCACTTTTCAAAGAAGTCTCATTTTTAATTTCTTCTGTAACTTTAATTTTATCCTTAAAAGAAATTTTATAGTCTGGATCTTGCCTTTTACCATTCACAAGTACCATTTTATTATTTATTAAAAGCTTAATTTTTGATCGGCTCAGATGAGAGAGTTCTAATGAAATATATTTGTCAAGTCTTAGCCCGCTATACTTGATATTATTGACTTTATATTCATAGATCATTAATAGTATTTTAAATGAACCAGAGAATTTTACTATTCATAGTTATTCTTTTAGGATTTTTTATTATTGTTGGAACAACTGTGGTTATTACAACTGTAATTGAAAGATCGAAAAATGTTGAGTTTTTCGAAAACACTAATGATACTGAATTTCATAGCACATGTGGAACATCAGGCATTGAAGATGTCATTAAACTTGAAGATCAAAAAATATTGATCAAATGTTTTGATGGTCCAGTATATATTTACGACTCTAAGAAAAACCAGATTATTACAAAAATCAATTAATTATTTGCAATTAAATCAGATGCTTTTTCAGCAATCATTACAGTTGATGCATTTAAATTACCAGTAATGATATTAGGCATAATTGATGCATCTATGACTCTTAGACTATCTATTCCGTATACTCTGAGTTCTTCGTCTACCACTGATCGATCATCCTTTCCCATTTTACACGTACATGATGGGTGGTATGCAGTATCTCCTTTATGTCTTATAAAATTATTAAGATCTTCATCATTATTTATATTGCTTCCTGGTGAGATTTCATCTCCTCTATATTCATCGAATTCCTTTTGATTAAATATCTCCCTTGCAATTTTTATTCCCTCTCGCATTTCTCTAAGATCATGTTCGGTTTGCATATAATTGAATTGGATGGAAGGTGTATCGTTTGGATTGTTTGATTTTAATTTTACCGTTCCTCTGCTAGTAGGTCGCATCGGTCCAACATGTGCTTGAAAAGCATGGTAGGTAGAACTCTCTCTACCATGATCTAAAACTAAAGATGGAAAAAAATGAAATTGTATATTTGGATAATCAGACATTTCATTGCTTTTCACAAAGCCACCTGTTTCTAGATTAGAGTGCGCTGCAACACCTGTTTTAAACAAAAACCATTCGGCACCTATCAATGCCATTTTTAATGGGTTCTGAGCACTGTGCAATGTTACAGGCTTCTTACATTTATATTGAACATAGGTTTCAAGATGATCTTGTAAATTTTTACCAACTCCCTCTAAACACTCTACTGGCTCAATGTTATGTTTTGATAATTCATTCTCTGGACCAATTCCAGAAAGCATGAGTAATTGAGGTGAATTTATAGCTCCAGCAGAAAGAAGGACCTCTTTAGTTGAAAAATACTTATTATTTTTACCATTCGCTTTGCATTCAACTCCAACAGCTTTTTTATTTTCAAATAGTATCTTATTTACAGTTACGTTAGTTAATATCTCCAAGTTTGATCTGTGCTTTATTGGATGAAGATATGTAACGCTTGTACTTTGTCTCTTTCCATTAAAAATAGTTGTATCCATTAAACCAAAACCTTCTTGTTCTTTACCATTCATATCATTATTTATTTGATACCCAGCTTGTTGCGCGGCATTTAAATAAACTTGACTAAGAATATTACCATTTGTGGATCTTGACAGTTTCAAAGGTCCTGAATCTCCTCGAAAATTTGAGTCCAAGCCCTCAACTGACTCAGATTTTTTAAAATAGGGCAAAACTTTTTCGTAAGTCCAATCTGTTAAACCTAACTGGCCCCAGTTATCAAAATCTTTTGCATTGCCTCTAACATGAACCATTCCATTGTGCGAGGAACTTCCTCCCAACATCTTACCTCTGGGACAGAACATAGTCCTATTATGCATAAATGGTTCTGGCTCTGATTCATAAAGATAGTTATATTTTGGATCGTGCATTGTATAAAGCAGTGCTGCAGGCATTGCAGTTTTCCATGTCTTGTCTGAAGGTCCCGATTCTATAAGTAGGACATTAATAGAGGTATTTGCTGAAAGGCGATTAGCTAGTACACAACCAGCGCTACCAGCTCCAATTATAATATAATCAAAGTTATTTAATTTCATGAAATGATTTTATCAAACATTGTATTTATAGTACAACATTAGATAATGTTAAAAAACTTAAATCCAAGTTTAGCAATAGTATTATCTACTCTGCTTTGGGGAACATGGTGGTATCCTCTTCGTTTGTTAAATGAGTATGCAAGCAATAATGCAATACCTCTAACATTAAGCTTTATGCTTGCTGGTGTTTTTCTTCTAAGTTTTTCACTACGAAACGTACATTTACTTACCAAAAAAAATATAATTCTTACAATAATTGCAGCGACTGCTGGTGCGGCTGCAATGTGCCTATATAATGAGGGACTGTTACGTGGTAATGTTGCAAGGATTTTAATATTTTTTTACCTTACAGCTGTTTGGAGTACAATTATTGAAATTGTATTTTTAAGAACTCCTTTAACTATACATAGGGCTTTTTCCATAGCAGCAGGTTTCACGGGTCTTTTTATTATAACAGGGTTAGATAAAGGTAATATTTTGCCAAGTTCTCTTGCCGATATATTTGGCATCGCCTCAGGTTTTTTGTGGTCAGTTTGTGCAACTATAATAAGAATTAATAAGGAATTGGACGTTAACTTTGGAACTTCAATCTTTATTCTCATTGGTGGATTATTTGTTATTATTGCGACACTTTTACCTAATGGACAAGTACTTATAGGTTTCAATTCTGAAATAATGTATAATACTTACATTATCATTCTCATTTTCGCTTTCATTTGGTTGCTTCCTGGATACTGGCTTATCACTTTCGGCCAAGATCAAGTAGATCCAGGTAGAGCTGGAATTTTACTTATGTTCGAAGTTGTTATTGGCATTATATCTGCATATCTTTTAGCCAATGAAATTATTACGATGCGAGAATTTATTGGCGCGGTATTTGTTATGAGCGCTCCATTGATTGAAATTTATGCTGGAAATAAATTATATAAATCAGTAGTTTAGCGTTTATAAATATTTAAAAAAAAATTATACTTTTTTTACCTAGATAGAGACCTAGTTATATGTTTCAATCTATTAATAATAAAACAAATTGGAGAAAATAATGAATTTTTTTAAGAGAATTTTTTTTGCTGCTGTCTTTGCAGTAAGCTTCGGATCTCTTAGTTCGACAGCCAATGCTTGCGGCACAATAACAGTTGCTGAAATGAACTGGGCATCTGCTGAAATGTTTGCGCATGTCGATAAGATGATTCTTGAAAATGGTTATGGTTGTGATGTAGAGCTTGTTCCAGGTGATACTATGCCAACCGCGACATCTATGATGGAAAAAGGTGAGCCAGATGTAGCTCCTGAATTATGGATAAATGCTGTTAGAGTTGCACTTGATGCAGCAACGAGCGAAGGAAGATTACATTACGCAGCTGAAGTTTTATCTGACACTGGTGAAGAAGGCTGGTGGATTCCTCAATATATGGCCGATGCTAACCCCGACATTCAAACTGTATATGATGTACTAGAACGTCCTGAATTATTTCCTCATCCTGAAGGAGGAAATGGTGCAATTTATACTTGTCCCTCAGGTTGGAATTGTCAAATAAGTACTGGTAATTTGTTTAATGCATATGGAATGGAAGCTAAAGGTTTTAGGCTTGTAGATCCTGGTTCTGGTGGTGCTCTTGCTGGAGCAATTGCTGAAGCTTATAACAAAGGCGAGGGATGGCTTGGATATTACTGGGCACCAACAGCTGTATTGGGAAAATACCCAATGAAAAAACTTAGCTTTGGAGTAGAACACAGTAAAGAAGAGTGGGACAATTGTACTTCTCAAGACGGATGTGCAAATCCAAAACCTAACGCATGGGTTGTATCTGAAGTTTATACAGTTGTGACTGACAACTTCAAAAATGAGTCAGCAACGGGTATGGAATATATCTCAAAACGAGCACTTCCTAACTCAACTGTAAATGCTTTGCTTGCTTGGAAAGATGATAATCAGGCAACTGGTGAAGACACTGCAATTTACTTCTTAGAAAATTACACTGAATGGCATGACTGGGTAGACAGTAGTGCACGTTCAAAAGTAGAAGCAGCTTTATAAAATAATAATATTGCGGGCTAATAATTAGCCCGCATTATATTCAATGAGTTTATCAGAATTTTTTATTACTTTTCCTGAAATGAGTAAGGAAAGTCTTCGGATATTTAAAAAGTCCATAGATGGGGCTTATAGGAACTTCTCAAGAGAATATGGCGATGCAATTGAAGCTGTATTTGATCCTGTATTATATTTTTTAGTTTGGTTTGAAAAACTATTACAAAACTCACCTTGGCCATTAGTAATTTTAGTAATTCTTATACTAGTTTATTTAGGCAGCAGAAGTATCTATCTAACAATTGGATCGTTATTTGCACTACTTCTTATAGGCTACTTTGGTATGTGGGAAGATACAATGTCAACTGTCAGTATCATTGGCGTATGTACTTTCATGTCTATAGGTCTTGGAATACCAATTGGCATTGCAATGTCAAACTCTGACCGAGCTCGAGCCGCCATTACCCCTATTCTTGATGTTATGCAAACTATGCCTTCATTTGTATATTTGATTCCAGTCGTAATGCTTTTAGGAATTGGAAAAATCCCAGGTTTACTTGCAGTTATTATTTATGCCATCCCCCCCATTATTAGACTAACTGACTTAGGAATTAGAGAAGTTGATAAGGAAGTTCTTGAAGCGGCAGATGCTTTTGGCGCAAATAAGAGGCAAAAGTTATTTAGAGTTCAATTGCCACTTGCTTTACCTACTATATTTGCAGGAATTAACCAAACTATAATGATGGCACTAGCAATGGTTGTCATAGCCTCGATGATTGGAGTTAAGGGTCTTGGTCAGCCAGTATTAAAGGCAATTACCAACCAGTATTTTACTATGGGATTACTTAATGGACTTGCTATTGTCGCATTAGCAATAATATTTGATCGAGTTTCTCAATCTTTTGGAAAAAGATTACAACAACATAGGTCAGGTTCTCGTGAATAAGACGAAGATCAAAATATCTAACCTTTATAAAATTTTTGGCAATAACTCTAAAAAATATATTCCAAAAGTACGTAACGGTATGTCAAAAGATGAACTACTTACTAAATATAATCATGTATTAGGTTTAGATGACATCAATTTGAATGTTGCTGAACAATCTATACAGGTAGTCATGGGTTTATCTGGGTCAGGCAAGTCAACATTAATAAGACATATAAACAGATTGATTGAACCAACGGAGGGAAGTGTATTAATTGATGATCAAGATATTACAAAACTGAATAACTCTGAATTACTTGAATTCAGAAGAAATCGAACTGGTATGGTCTTTCAGAGGTTTGCTCTTTTTCCTCATCAGAATATTATTGATAATGTTAAATTTGGTCTCAGTATAAAAAATATAGAAAAAGCAGAATCAAATGACAAAGCAAAGTTCTGGATTGATAAAGTGGGCTTAAATGGTTTTGAATATAAGTTTCCTAATCAGTTATCAGGAGGAATGCAACAAAGGGTCGGCTTAGCAAGAGCTCTTGCAACTGATCCAGATATCCTGCTGATGGACGAGGCTTTTAGTGCTCTTGATCCACTAATCAGAACTGATATGCAAGACCAGCTATTAGAGTTACAAAAAAATTTAAAAAAAACTATTATGTTTATAACCCATGACCTTGATGAGGCATTAAAATTAGGTGATCGTATTTCAATACTTAACGGCGGGAAACTTGTTCAAGATGGCACTGCTGAGGACATATTAATGAGTCCAGCTGATGAGTACGTCAAAAACTTTGTAAAAGACGTTAATAGAGCTAAAGTTTTAAAAATAAAATCAATTATGAATTTTTCAGGAGTACAGAATAATTCTGATGCTTTTGTAAAACTAGATGACAATATAGAAAGCTGTTTGCCAAAAATACTTGAAAGCGAGCATGAATTAAATGTATTTGATGATAAGAACAAATTCGTAGGCTCAATCTCAAGAAATAATGTTGCCGATATTCTTAAAAATTAAGGATTTAAATTATTCAAATAATTTAGTCTTCCTATTATTTCATCTCTATCGATATAATATCCCTGTAAGTGCCTCTCACCAGAATTGGCATCGTATTCTTTTCGACCGTGAAGTACTCGTCTATTGTTAAAGCTGAATATATCCCCAGCTTTAAGTCTGAAATTTATTTCAAATTTAGGATCGTGGAGTAAAGCGATTAGTTTTCGGTAGGCTTGGTAAAACTTATCCATTTGGTTGGGGTTACAGTCCATAACTCCCATATAAGCAACACTAAACCTTATATCGTTAAAATCATTATTGTGATCTAAAGAAAATAGAGGTTTATGCATTACCCTTATAGCATTTGAAGTATAATCTCTATTTACAAATTTTACAGGAGTCTCTAAGAGAGTTTCAAAATATTCTGTAAAATTTTCTTTCATGTAACTAGCAACTTTGAACCCATCTACTGCGACCGACTCGCCTCCAGAAGCATTATTGATCAAGCAATGCAAGAATTGATATCCTGGTGCTATTTCATAGTATGGAAGATCTAAATGGTTCCTTAATGCAGCTGCGGTATAAGCTGAATTGTTAGGATTAGGAATATCAATAACCTCAAAAGGTGTTTTAAAAAATGTTTCTCTATGATGACTAATATTAGCAATAACATCAAAACCGGATTCCTTATCCGTAGGTGCATTCTTAACAATAGAAATACCTTTGTAGTGAAGTTGCTCAAGCCACTTTTTAATTCCATCATCTCCACTAATAATTTCTTTATAGTCTATTTGAATGTCCTCAAAATTACTTTCTATACTATGATCCCACAGAAAATATGGCGAAATATACTTTTTTTTACTTTTAAGTGTATAGCAATTATGTCTTAGCCAATCGCTATCATAGTAGCTTGTATGATCACCTTCACTCCATTCAATCTCAAGCGCCCCTTTATCATTTATCTTATAAGACTTTGGATGAATATCATCTGTAACCGTTAAAAGGTTAAAAGTTCTCTCTCTTGCGGTTGGATGAACTTCCGATGGACAATTATCTCTCAGCCATAAAAAATTAAATTTACTTTGTTCACCATCGCTCCAATCAACTAGAATTGATTTTCCATTCCGTTTCAATGATGCAATAGATGGATTTTGACTCATAGCTTATTTAAATTTGTTATATTTTTTGTCCCAATTTGGAAACTTATTCTTTTGATTTTTATTTAAAGTTTTCATAATTTCAATCAAAAATAAATCTCTTTGCTCCTCAAGCTCTTTGATGCTAAATTTTCCAGCCTGTTTTTTCGTGCCAGAAATCATTGATTCTTTTAGTTTACTAGATAATTCAGGTGCTTTCAATTTAGTCCAAGGCAGCTTTAGAGCAGGACCAAACTGCTCTAACATATGTTTCATTCCCGTTTCTCCACCAGCTAAATGAAATGTTAAACATACCCCCATAAAAGCCCATCTTAATCCAGGCCCGTACACAATAGCGTCATCAACTTCTTCAGTTGATGCTACGCCATCATTTATTATATGCAAGGCCTCACGCCATAAAGCTTCTTGAAGTCTATCTGAAATGTATCCTTCTATCTCTTTTCGAACAACAAGGGGTCGCATTCCAATATGTTCATATATTTTTTTTAATTTTTTTACATTTGTATGACTAGTCTTTTTACCAGCTACAATCTCAACAAGCGGTAACAAGTATACTGGATTAAATGGATGTCCAATTAATACCCTTTCAGGAAATTTACATGTAGATTGAATTTTTGATGGTAGTAATCCAGAGGAACTGGATGCAATTATAATATTTTTTGGAATGACATTATCAATTTTTTTTAGAATATTTTTTTTAATTTTTTCATTCTCAGGTACGTTTTCCTGAACGAAGGTTGTTTCATGTAAAGCGTCATCTATGTTAGTAAAAACTTTAAGTTTCTTCAACGAAGCATTTTTGTTTAAACCTATCTTTTTAAGACTTTTAAATGCAAAGTGAACATTTTTTTTTAATTTCTCAAGTGAGTCAATATTTGGGTCATAAGCTTTAACAATATAGCCTTTAGCAAGAAATCGTGCCACCCATCCAGCACCAATTACACCTGTTCCAATAATCGAAACAATTTTTTTTTTCAACTTTTTAATCCAAGATGTATTCTTGCTTCATCAGGACTCATTACATTTGAACCTAAATTATTAATTATTGTAGCAGCTTTTTCAACAAGCGATCCATTCGTAGCATAAACACCTTTTTCTAAATAAAGATTGTCCTCAAGTCCAACTCTAACATTGCCTCCTAATAAAACAGCTTGTGCTACCATCGGCATTTGATTAATTCCGATTCCAAATGCGCCCCAGTTACTGCCTTTAGGTATCATATCAACCATGTTTTTCATTGACCCAGTGGTTGCAGGCGCACCGTAAGGTATACCTAAACAAATTTGAAACAATGACGGCTGATCTAGTAAGCCCTCTTCTAACATTTGATTTGCAAACCATAGATGACCTGTATCAAAGACTTCTAGTTCAGGTTTTACTCCTAATTCTTGAATTCTCTTAGCACCTATTCTTAATTGTTCAGGAGTTCCAACATAGATCATATTTCCGTCACCAAAATTTAGAGTTCCACAATCTAAGGAACATATATCAGGCAGTAGTTCTTCAACATGACTGAGTCTTTCAAGTGCATTTACAAAATCAGTATTAGAACCAAAGTTTAACAAATCATCTTCTGGACCAATTTCTATATCTCCTCCCATTCCACTTGTAAGATTAATTATCACATTGGTTCCGCTATCTTTAATTCGGCTTATAACTTCTTTGTAAAGTTCATTATCCCGGGATCCCTGTCCAGTTTCAGGATTTCGAACATGAATATGGGCTATGGCAGCTCCAGCATTAGCAGCCTCAATAGACGCGTTTGCTATTTGTTCAGGAGTAACAGGAATATTAGGATGCTTTCCAACAGAGTCTCCTGATCCAGTAACTGCACAAGAAATTATAACATTTTTATTCATAAGATTATGAAGTTACAATATTAAAAAGAATTTACAATTTGAATAGTATAGTATGTAATAAAAAACAAAATGGAAAATCTTCAAAAATTTTATATTAACGGTAAATGGGTAATACCTGATTCAACTAAAACAATGGCGGTTCTCAACCCTGCAACTGAAGATTTGATAGGTGAGATAATCCTCGGTAATTCTAAAGATGTAGATATTGCCGTGAGTGCTGCAAAAAATGCATTTAATAGCTTTTCTAAAACTTCTAAGAGTGATCGTTTAGAATTACTTAATAACATTAGGCAGATTTCTGAAAAAAGGTTTGAAGATCTTGCAGATGCAATGACATCTGAAATGGGAGCTCCTCATAGAATGGCTAGAGATGCACAGGCAGATGCAGCGATAGGACATTTAGATGGGTTTATTGATGCATTAAAAAAGCATGAAGAAAAAATTGTTCTTTCTAATACAGATGTACTTTTAAAAGAGCCAATAGGAGTTTGTGGTTTAATTACTCCCTGGAACTGGCCAATTAATCAAATTACATTGAAGGTACTTCCTGTGATTGCTACAGGATGTACATGTATTTTAAAGCCATCTGAGCATACACCTTTATCAGCGATAGTTTATGCTGAAATTCTTGATGAGGCTGGAGTTCCTGATGGCGTATTTAATTTAGTACATGGAGATGGAGAGGGGGTAGGCGTGTCGATGTCTCGGCATCCAGATATAGAAATGATGTCATTTACTGGTTCAAAAAGAGGAGGTAAGTCAGTTACCATTGAATCTGCTGAGACTGTAAAAAAAGTAACATTAGAATTAGGCGGCAAATCACCTAACATTGTATTTGCGGATTGTGACTTAGAGGAAAAAGTAAAAGATTCAGTAAATGAATGTATGTTTAACACTGGACAATCTTGTGATGCTCCTACAAGGTTACTGGTAGAAAAAAAATGCTACGATGATGTAATTGATATTGCAAAAAAAACTGCTAAAGAAATTAAGGTAGGCGATCCAACACTAGATGGTGACCATCTGGGACCACTCTTTGATAAAATACAATTTGATCGAGTTCAAAATATGATTCAAGTTGGTATTGATGAGGGGGCAAAATTACTAGCAGGGGGCCTTGGAAAGCCTGATGGTCACGAAAAAGGATGGTTTGTAAAGCCAACAATTTTTTATGATGTAAAGAATAATATGAGAATTGCTCAAGAAGAAATATTTGGTCCGGTACTAGTGATAATTCCTTTTGATGACGAGGATGAGGCAATCAGAATAGCAAATGATACTCCTTATGGTCTTGCAGCCTATCTGCAAACGGGAGATAAAGAAAGAGCTGAACGTGTCTCAAGGCAATTAAGAGCAGGTGGTATTCATGTTAATGGTGGTGGCTATAATTATGGTTCACCTTTTGGGGGATATAAAGAATCTGGCAATGGCCGAGAAGGTGGAGACATGGGGCTAGAAGATTACCTAGAAACTAAAGCACTTCACATTGCTTAAGGAATAATAAAATTTTATGATATGCCAAGGTTGCTTTGGAGCCCATCTAAGGAAAGAGTAAAAAAAACAAACCTATATAATTATTTTATTTTTTTAAAAGAAAAAAACAAAATTCAATTAAGTTTTGATTATAGTAAACTCTGGTCCTGGAGCATTAGTCATCCTGCTGAATTTTGGTTGAGCTTAATAGATTATTTAGGCATACAGTATAAAGGAAGCTCTAGCCCAGTTATTGAAAAGGATAAATTTATATACAATCAAGAATTTTTTAAAAATATTAAAGTTAATTATGCCGAAAATATTTTATCTAATCTTAACTCATGTCCGATTACCTTTAT
The DNA here is from genome assembly GCA_902526565.1 of uncultured Pelagibacteraceae bacterium. Taxonomy (GTDB): domain Bacteria; phylum Pseudomonadota; class Alphaproteobacteria; order Pelagibacterales; family AG-422-B15; genus CACNXQ01. Next base: position 46,435 of record CABZLP010000004.1, read on the forward strand.
CAATGAACTTGGTTTCAAGAAAAGTTATTATAAGGAAGATTTAGTATCAAAAACGTCAACATTAGCTAACTATTTTAGATCTATAGGGATTAAAAAAGGAGATCGGATTGCGGCTGTTGCAGTAAACAGTGCTGAGACATTAATTGCATTTTTAGCAGTGAACTCTATCGGGGCGATTTGGTCATCTTGCTCGCCAGATTTTGGTGAGGTAGCTATTTTAGATCGTTTTAATCAAATAAAACCAAAAGTATTATTATATTCTAAAATTTATTTATATGGTGGAAAAAAATTTGATATTGAAAAGAAAATAAAAAATGTGATTAATAATATCAAAACACTTGAACATACCATTTGCATTAATTATCCAGACAAGAAACTGGATAAAGAAATAGATAAAATAAGCTTAAATTCAATTTTTCAAAAAGAAACTTACCAAGAAAAAATTATTTTTGAAGAAAACTTATTTAATGACCCAATGTATATTCTTTATTCTAGTGGAACAACTGGAAAACCTAAATGCATAGTTCATAATACTGGTGGACCACTTTTACAACATATAAAGGAGCAACAGCTTCACTGTGATCTTAAAATAGGTGACAAATTATTTTATTATACAACCTGTGGATGGATGATGTGGAATTGGCTTATTACAGGCTTAGCGTCAGGAGTTTCATTAGTGCTTTATGATGGATCCCCATTTTATCCAGAGCAAGAAACCCTTTTTAAAATTGCTGAAGAAGAAGAAATTACGTGTTTTGGAACAAGTGCAAAATTTATTGATGCTTTAAGAAATAATAAGGTAAATATTTTAGAAAAATATAATTTAGGAAGACTTCAATCAATATTAAGCACAGGGTCACCACTTATAAGTGAGAGTTTTGAGTATGTGTACGAATTCATTAAAAAAGATATACATCTCGCGTCCATTAGTGGAGGGACAGACATTGTTTCTTGCTTTGTAGGTGGCAATCCAATGTTGCCAGTTTACTCTGGTGAAATACAAAGTAAGTGTCTTGGGGTTGATGTAGATGTCTTTGATGAAAAAGGTCGTGTTACGCCTCAAAAAGGTGAGCTGGTATGCAAATCACCGCTTCCATCTATGCCGATTGGATTTTGGAATGACTTAAATAAAGAGAAATATATTAAATCATACTTTTCAAAATTTAAGAATGTATGGACACAAGGTGATTACGCTAAAATATCTCAAAATAATGGAATAGTCATTTATGGACGGTCAGACTCAACATTAAATCCTGGTGGAATTAGAATTGGAACTGCTGAAATATATAGGTCTGTCGAGAAAATAGATGAAATTGTTGAATCTATCGTAGTTGATCAGTCTTGGAGCAATGACACAAGAATTATTTTATTTGTTAAACTTCAAAATGATATTGAACTTAATCAAGTTATTATTGATAAAATTAAATATAATATTAGATCTTCTAATTCCATAAGACATGTACCCGCAAAAATTATTAAAGTAAGTGATATACCTAGAACAAGAAGTGGCAAAATAGCAGAAATTACTGTGAGGGATATAATCAATGGCATGAAAATAAAGAATTTAGAGGCCTTAGCCAATCCTGCTTGTTTATCGGAATATGAAAATATTGAAGAATTAAAAAATTAGTTTTATATTTTTTTATGGATTTTAATTATGACTCAAAAGAAATAAGGTTTTTTATTGGAGAAGAGCAATATAAGCTTCATCCTTTATGGATGAGAGAACGGTCATTAGAAGAAGGAGCAGTCGATCAAAATTCACTACAACGACTATATGACCCAGAGAAAATCACTGAAAATTTAGAAATCAAAGAAGTAAATAAGTTAGACGAAGATAAACTATTAATTAAATTCTCAGATAATCATGTAGCTAAATATTGCATAAAAAACCTAATTAAAGAGATAAAGAGAGCTAAAGGACTTCCTGATAAAGTTTTTTGGAATAAAGACAGTATCTCTCTTAGAAAGTTTAAATTTGATTATAATACGAATGAAAATAAACAAATTTATGAGATATTAGAATATTACCATAGATACGGATTTGCAATTGTAAGCAAACTCAAACCTGAAGATGGTGAGATTATAAATTTTGCGAAAAAAATTGGATATATAAGAGAAACTAATTTTGGAAAATTGTTTAACGTTAAGTCTCAAAAACAACCAAACGATTTAGCATATACATCCATTAAATTAGAGTCTCATACTGATAATCCATATCGAAAACCAGTACCTTCTATTCAATTTCTTTTTTGTATTCATAATAGTTGCCAAGGAGGCGACTCAACAATTGTTGATGGATTTAAGGTTGCAGAAGACTTAAAAAATGAAAATCCAAATGCGTTTAATACTCTTTCGAATACTCTTATCAATTTTAAATTTAAAGACAAAGATGCCATACTGGAAAAAACAGGTAAGATCATCAAGTTAAGTGAACGAGGAGAGATAAAGCAAATTAAGTATAGCAACAGACTGGATTTTGTTTTTTATCAAGACCCTAAAAAGCTTGATGAATTTTATGCGTCAAAAAGAGTGATGCACAAAATGATAAATTCTTCTAAATATATATTTAAGTTTCGCTTAGAACCTGGAGACTTAATTATTATGAATAATTATCGAACACTTCATGGCAGAACAAGTTATAATACAGCTGAAGGCAATAGATGGCTGCAGGGATTATATATAGACCATGATTCCGCAGAAAGTAAGTTTAAATTACTATCAGAGGAAATATAAATGGAAAAAGTAAAATTTACTCAGATGAAAGATGGCACAAAAGAAGATTATGAACTTTTAAGTAAGTATGAAGAAAAGTTTTCAAAAGATCTTCCTGATAGAATATTAGACGCTTTGAGAAATCTAGATAGTTCAGTTGATGGTTATCAAGTAACAAGGTTAGAGCATTCACTTCAATCAGCAACTCGAGCTGAAAAAGATGGCGCAGATGAAGAAATGGTGGTGGCAACTCTTATACATGATATTGGAGATAATCTTGCCCCATATAATCATAGTCAACTTGTTGCCTCAGTTTTAAGGCCGTATGTTTCTGAAAAAGTATATTGGATTATGCTTCATCACGGGATTTTTCAAGAATATTACTATGCTCATCACATAGGAAGGGATCGTAATGCTAGAGAAAAATTCAAAGATCATCCTTACTATCAAGATGCAGTGGATTTTTGTGAAAAGTGGGATCAAAAATCATTTGATCCAGATTATGAATCCTATTCTCTTGAATATTTTGAACCAAAAGTAAGGAAGCTTTTCTCTAAGGAGCCAAATTTTTAAGCAATCTTTCTCACAATAACATTTCCCACAGAATAACCTGCTCCGAAAGAGCAAATAATTGCAAGATCATCTTTTTTTAGCGAATTGTTATGTTTATGAAAAGCAATTATTGAACCTGCAGAACTTGTATTAGCATATTCATCAAGAACGACGGGCGCTAAATCTCTAGACGCTACTTTGCCTAGTACATATTTAGAAATAAGAACATTCATATTTTCATTTGCTTGATGCAAATACATTCCCTTTAAATCTTCGGCGGAAAGTTTATTTTCTTCTAAATGATCCTTTATTAAATCAGAAACTTTAGGGATGACTTCTTTGAATACTTTTCTTCCATTTTGATGGAACAGTTTGTCTGCCTTACCGATACCTTCAGGAGAAGAACTATTCAAAAATCCATAATTATTTCTTATATTATTAGAAAACTCTGTAAGTAGCTTTGTCCCAAGTATTTCATAAGAATTGTTTTTATGAATTTCCCTATTCATTCTTTCTAAAACTACAGCTGTTGCAACGTCACCAAATATAAAATGACAATCCCTATCTTTGAAATTTAAATGACCAGTACAAATTTCTGGGTTGACCATTAAGGCTGATTTAATACTTCCACTTTTTATCATGTTATAAATTGCTTGAATGCCAAAAGTAGCTGAGGAACAAGCAACATTCATGTCAAATGCAAATCCCTCGATACCTAATTCATTTTGGATTTCAATAGCTATAGCTGGGTAGGCACGTTCTAAATTTGAACATGCAACAATTACAGCATCTACATCTTTAATATCGACTTGGGAATTTTTTATAGCTTCTTTTGCTGCAATTACTCCCATTTCTGCAAGATTAGATATTTGATCCTCAGATCTTTCAATAAGTCTTGGACGCATAAAGGATGTATCCAAAATTCCTGATTTATTTTGAACATATCTAGATTTTATACCTGATGCTTTTTCAATAAACTCTGAGCTAGATTTTTCAAGTGGTTCAACACTTCCATTATTTATATTACTAGAGTTTGATAAATTATATTCATCCACATACTTATTGTAAGAGTTAACTAATTCTTCGTTAGAAATTTTTTCTTTGGGTGTGTATAGTCCAGTACCCGAGATTTGTACTTTAAACATAATAATAAGTATACTTAATGGAAACTGATTATGGCAATTAACTTTTTTAACTGATTATTACAAGGTGTAACTGACCCCATAATGAGGCCAGTTAAATATCTTTATATTCCTGGAATATAAGGAACACCGTCGCCCTTAATTGTCTCATTTATACTTTGTAAAGTAGTACAAGCCGAAATCATGAAACTAAAAGCTAAAACTGTAAGAGTAGTACGCATGCTTATTCTCCTTTTGATTCATAAATACTATATTTATTTCAATGCCAAATACAATTAATATATCAAAAAATATGAGATTCTTTGTCTATGTCATCGGAACAAAATACCCAAAAGTACGAACATATGTAGGTTGGAGTAACGATATTAAAAAAAGAATTAAAGCACATAATGATTCTAAAGGAGCAAAGTATACAAGAGGATCTAAATGGAAATTATTATATCAAGAGGAGTTATCCTCTAAATCAGAAGCAATGAGAAGAGAGGCACACTTAAAAAAAGATAGACCATTAAGATCTCAGCTAAGAAATAAATTAATTTGAAATACCATAATTGCTTCGTCCTTTTTTTCTTAGTCCGTATGGACCAGCAATATAAATAGTAACAGGTTTGATCCCAGGCTCTAAGTCAACTCTGTGCAGGTTATCAGCACTTCTAAATCCAACATAGAATCTTCCTCTCCAGGTTTTATTTTTATTTTTATCTGTTTCCCAGTACCCACCGCTAACAATAATTGTTATATATGGAAAAGGATGATTATGAAGGCCCACACCATGATCATCATCTAAAATATGATGTATTAATATATTAAAAGGAAACCAACGGGGTCTTTTTCTGAATAAGAGATAATATCTTGCTGTCCAAGGCTTTGCCAAGTAATATTCAGGATGAGATGGACCTCTATCCATTACAACCTTTTTCCTACCTAATTTTTCTAGTATCTTAAGTAAAAGCATGTTACTTGAAATAATAATATAGATGCGTCCATAGCTCAACTGGATAGAGCATCAGACTTCGGATCTGAGGGTTGAGGGTTCGAATCCTTCTGGGCGCACCAAGAAAATATGAAGATATACAAACCATTTGGACCAACAATTGGAAAAACAAAACTGACTTTAAGTGCAGTCGCGCGCTTAAATAAATTTGCTGAACAGGTGTCTAATAATAAAAGGCTCTCAAAAATATATGATTATGACCACAGATTAGTAGGAAGTATGAAACAGCAATTTAGGATACCTTCAAAAATCTTGAAAACTGGAATTGAAAAACAAATTATTAAATCTGTAAAAGATTATTATAATAAAACGCTTAATATTAAAGTTAAAAAGATAAGGATTGAAAAGGCGTGGATCGTAAGCCAATTCGCCGGAGATTTTAATCCACCTCATTTACATAGAGGCAATATTAGTGGAGTAGGGTATTTAAAGATACCAAATTCAATTAAACGTAACAAAGAAAAAGATTTAGCTGGTTTAATTTCTTTCTTTGATGGTCGAGTGTCTCTTCCAAGAAATAGCCCACCTTTAGTTAAACACAGAGAAACGTTTAAGCCTAGAGTGGGAGATTTATATATATTTCCATCATTTCTGATGCATGACGTTCACCCTTTTAGAGGGGATGGTGAAAGAAGGTGTTTTTCCTTTAATGCATTTGTTGATGCATAAGTCTTAATCAAGTAAAAAATTTTTTTTTAAATTATGTTCAATTGATTTTTTTGAAATAGAACCTTTTCTTAAGAGTTTAATCTTATTTTTATTCACTTCAACTAGGGTTGATTCTGCAAAGCTCATTCTATCACGACTGCTTATAGCATGCTTAACTTCATCATAATGAAGTAGGCTATTATGATTGATATTATTACTATTTTTTTCCTGATGGATATTCGCACTAGTAGTAGCGAGCGGTTTATTAACAGTTTTAAGCAAATTCATAACATCTTTATTTTTTGGAATACGAATACCAATTTTTGAAAGCCTTTTATCACCGTTGTAGATATTACGATTTTTTTTTCTAAGAATAAGCGTAAGGGGCCCAGGCCAGTAATGTGTTGCTAGGAATTCTTCAATATCATTGAAATATGCATATTTTTTTGCTTCTTTTATTGACTTTACAAATAAAATAAGAGGGTAGGTTTTTGGTCTTTTCTTAATTTTAAAAATATTTTCAACTCCTAATTCATTCGTTGCATCTGCCGCAATACCATAAACAGTGTCCGTAGGTATAATTATTGTTTTACCATTCAGTAGACTTCTTGCAGCTAATTTAATAGAGTTTATATTAGCTTTAATAACTTTTTTTGAATTCATTTATGGCTCAAACTTTTGTATATTTTGACGACTGTTTTAAAGATCACGTCCAATCTCTGAATTATCCAGAGTCTTCCGAACGTGTTCAAAATATCATTGAACTTATAAATAAAGAAGAGTTTAAAAATATTATAATTAAACAACCTAATAAAATAGAGCAATCACTTATTTATGCTGCCCATGAAGAGAAATTTGTTAGGGAAACTCTAGCAAGATTTCCATCTGACGATAAAATAGTTTTTTTAGACCAAGAAACTCCAGTATCAAAAGGTTCTCTGGATGCAACTTTAAAGGCTGCTGGAGCTGGCATAGATGCTGTAGATGCTATAATGAGTAATAATAGTCACAATGCCTTTTGTATTGTCAGGCCACCTGGTCACCACGCCTGTTATGATCGATCAATGGGTTTTTGTGTTTTTAATAATGTTGCAATTGCTGCACATTATCTAATCAATAAGTATAAGTTTAAAAATATAGCCATTATTGATTTTGATGTTCATCATGGAAATGGTACTCAGGATATATTTTATAACAATTTAAAAGTTACATATTACTCAACACATCAGTATCCACTATATCCCGGTACAGGTGATGTAAATGAAATAGGATTAGGTAATATTGTTAATGTTCCACTTACATCTGGAACAAATTCAGATAAGTATCAGAGGATATTTGATGAAAGAATTGTAAAAAAATTAGAAGAGCAAAGACCAGATTTCTTACTAATTTCTGCTGGATTTGATGCACATACAAAAGATCCTCTTGCCTCGCTGGATCTTGTTGAAAATGATTTTGGGCTAATTACGAGTAAGTTAAAAGAAATTGCCAATAAATATTGTGGTGGAAAAATAATATCGATGCTTGAAGGTGGCTATGATATAAAAGCTCTAGAAAATTCAATGATTACGCATCTAAGTGAGCTTCAAAAATGAGTAAAATTCCAGAGGACATCAACAAACTATCTTTTGAAAAAGCGATGGAAGAACTATCTGAAATTGTAGAGAATCTTGAAAGTGGTAATATAGATTTAGAAAAATCTATCGAGTATTATACTAGAGGATCACACCTTAAATCTCATTGTCAAAAGAAATTAGATGAGGCAGTTCTTAAGCTTGACGAAATTAAAGTAATGCCTGATGGAAAAATTTCAAAAAAAAAGTGAATGAGGCATCAGACTATTAAACAAGATTTGAGAAATTTCAGTAAAGAGTTTAATCCATTTCTAAAAAGTAAATTTATTTTAGACAATAATACTTTAAATCAATCAATAAAATATTCGATAAATTCTGGAGGTAAAAGATTCAGGCCATATTTGGTTAATGTATTTGGTAAAGAATTTCAATTACCAAAAAATATAATTTTTAATTTAGGTTCAGCTATTGAAATGTTGCACAATTATTCATTAGTGCATGATGACTTGCCATCTATGGACAATGATAAATATAGGAGGGGAAAGAAAACAACGCATTACAAGTATAATGAATTTACAGCTGTTCTTGCTGGCTGTGGACTTCTGACAAAATCTTATTTAACTATAGCTAGCAAGAAATTTAATTTAAGCGAAGATAAAAAAATAAAATTGATACAGCTATTGAGTGAATTTTCAGGAGAAAAAGGTTTATTGCTAGGACAATATATTGATTTGAGCTCTTCAAATACAAAATTAGAAGAAAGAATTGAACTTAATCAACTGAAAACAGGAATGTTAATGTCATTCTGCTGTCAGTCAGTGGCAATATGTGCTGGAAAAAGTAAAAAAATTGAGAAATCTCTTGCTGATATAGGAATGTATATCGGTGAAATTTTTCAAATAAATGACGATTTTGAGGACTTTCCAGATATGCCTGTAAAAAATAAAAAGTTTCTAGAGAATTACAAATTAAAACTTTCTAAAAAAATTTTTTCAACTTTCAAAAAAATACATCTTAAAAATAAGAAAACCTATTTACTTATTGAATTTTTATTAGATCTTAAAGTTTAACCACACTGAGCTTTGTTACGCATGATATGGTCGGCTATCACACATGCTGTCATTGCTTCAGCAATAGGAACTGCTCTTAAACCCACGCATGGATCGTGCCTTCCTTTTGTGGATATGGTCGTATTTTTTAATTTATTATTAATTGTTTTTTTTGTTTTTAAGATTGAAGATGTTGGTTTCACTGCAATACTTATATTAATATCTTGACCGCTCGAAATACCTCCTAAAATTCCTCCAGAATTATTCGACGAAAAGGAAATTTTTTTATTTTTAACTCTAATTTCGTCTGAATTTTCTTCACCAGATATTTCAACTGCTTCATTTCCTAAACCAATCTCAACTCCTTTGATTGCGTTGATGCTCATCATTGCAGATGCTAATTCAGCATCTAATTTGCCATATATAGGCTCACCAAGTCCTGAAGGAACATTCTTTGCATTTACGAGTATTTTTGCACCTAAAGAAGTTCCATTTTTACGCGTCACATCTAGATACTCTTCCCATGTTGATATGATCTTTTTGTCAGGACAAAAGAAACTATTTTTACGAACTTCATTCCAGTTGAAATGTTTCGGGTTTATGCTCATCTTACCAATTTGTATCACTGCCCCTTGTATCAATATCTTGTTCTTTGAAATATGACCAATAACTTTTCTGGCTACAGCTCCTGCTGCAACACGACTAGCCGTTTCTCGAGCAGATGAGCGACCACCTCCGCGATAGTCTCTTATTCCATATTTAAGAAAGTAAGTAATGTCCGCATGGCCAGGTCTAAATTTATTCATTATTTCAGAATAATCTTTTGATTTTTGATCCTTGTTCCAGATTAGGAGTAAAATAGGTGTACCAGTTGTTTTGCCTTCAAAAACACCGGAGAGAATAGAAACTTTATCATCTTCTTTTCTCTGAGTTACAAAACGAGAAGTTCCAGGTTTTCTCATGTCTAAATATTTTTGGATATCTCTTTCATTAAGAGGAATCATTGGAGGGCATCCGTCTATAACACAGCCTATAGCTGTACCATGGGACTCCCCCCAAGTGGTAAAACGAAACAATTTGCCAAATGTATTATGTGACATGGTTTACTTTTCCCTAATTGCCAAGTTATCTACTAAACTTGTAAGATACACCTTATATCTATTATCTTCAAATTTATTAATACTCGACTTTGCTTTTTCATTATATTTGAGCAGAAAATCAATCGACTTTTGATACGCACCAGTTTCTTTCATTAATTTTAACAAAACGGCAAGATCTTTCTTATTTCTTTTTTTCTTAAGAAATAGTTTTGCAATAATTACTTTTGATTTCTGATCAGAGTCTCTAAAGCATCGGATCACAGGATATGTAACTTTTCCTTCATAAAAATCCTTCCCAATCGATTTACCCATTTTATTTGAATGCCCAAAATAATCCAAAATATCATCTGATAACTGGAACGACATTCCAAAATAATATCCAAAGTCGTTAAATATTTTTTGAATTTTTTTATTTTGACGTGTAATTATGGTTGGAAGAAAACAAGATACTCTAAACAGCTCTGCAGTTTTAGCATTAATAATTGCTAAGTATTTTTTCTCACTCAATTTTATGTTTTGGGTATTGCCAACATCTTGTATTTGACCTCTCGCTAGTACTAGCGAGGTTTGTGACAAGATTTCAAGAAGCTTAAGTGATTTATTTTTGACCATGAGTTTAAATGCTTTACTTAAAAGATAGTCTCCCACAAGTACACTAACTTTATTGCCCCAAATTTCATTAGCACTTTTTTTACCTCTTCGAATTTTTCCAGTATCTATAACGTCATCGTGCAATAAAGTTGCGTTATGGATAAATTCAATGCATACAGCTAGTGTTAAATCAGCACTGCCCTTATATTTAAGCATTCTGGAAATAATAAGTGTTAGGAGTGGTCGAATTTTCTTTCCGTCCGAATTTAGTAAGTGCCCTGCAGTTGTAGTTATGAGTTTTTCCTCATCCTTTATATTGTCTTTGATTTCCTTATTAACTCTTTTCAAAGAAGACTCTAAGGTTTTTGAAAGGGCATTAATAGGATGACTCATTTAATAAACTAATGTTTTTGTTTTATATTTTGGTGTAGTTATAATATAGTCTCGTATTATTAAAAGTTATAGATTTCTGGTAAATTATTTCGAATATGAGCATCTTTTCAACTAAAACTCGCATTAATATTGTTGGCCTAAGAGGAGTAATCGGTGACCTTGGAAGGTTTCAAAAAGGACTAAGCCTTGAAAATTGTTCAAACATACTTGATAAAACTTTTACTTACAAAAAACCCAGCGTTGTTGTTATCAAAATTAATTCCCCTGGAGGGTCTCCAGTTCAATCAGAGTTGATTTATGATAAAATTAAAACTCTTTCAAACAAAAATAAAGTAAAAGTGATTACCATCGCTGAGGATGTCGCAGCTTCAGGAGGCTACATGCTAATGTGTGCAGGTGATATTCTCTTGGCAAATAAAAGTTCAATTGTCGGGTCAATAGGAGTGATTAGTGCATCTTTTGGATTTAAAAAACTTATTGATAAAGTTGGTATTAAAAGAAGAGTTTTTACTAAGGGAGATCGTAAATCATTTTTAGATCCTTTTGAGGAAGTATCAAAAAAAGATGTTTCAAAATTAATAAAGGTTCAAGATAGTATTTTTGAAAATTTCAAAGAGTTGGTCCTAAAGAATAGAAAAAAGAAGATAAAGCCTGCTCAAGTTTTCAATGGTGAATTCTGGACAGGAGAACAAGGAAAAAATATTGGATTAGTCGACTCTAATGAAAATCTGAATACCTATCTTGAAAAATATTATGGAAAGAATATAAAAATAAGACATATTGAAGAAAAAAAATCAATTATAAAAAATTTATTCAATAGCAGATCTGGTTCCGATGATCTTATTGATCAGATTATTCAATCAATTAAGGAAAACTCTTTTTGGAGTCGTTATGGTCTCTAAAAATATGGAAGACCTTGTTTCACTTTGTAAAAGACGAGGCTTTATATTCCAATCAAATGAGATTTATGGAGGACTTCAGGGAGTTTATGATTACGGTCCACTTGGTGTTGAATTAAAAAATAATCTTAAATTGTCCTGGTGGAAATCAATGATTTATGAAAGGGACGATGTTGAGGGCTTGGATGCATCTATCCTTACAGGAAAGCAAGTTCTTAAACATTCTGGACACGAAGATACATTTTCTGATCCACTGGTCGATTGTAAAAGTTGTAATCACAGATTTAGAGCTGACCAACATAATAATAATAAATGTCCTCAGTGCGGTTCAACAGATTTAACTGATCCAAGGCCTTTCAATTTGATGTTTAAAACTGCAGTTGGACCGGTTGATGACGGCAGTAACTATGCATATTTACGACCTGAAACTGCACAACAAATATTCACTAATTTCAAAAATATTTTAGACTCTACGAATAAAATAGTACCTTTTGGTATTGCACAGATAGGTAAAGCATTCAGAAATGAGGTGACTCCTGGAAAATTTATTTTTAGAGTTCGAGAGTTTGAGCAAATGGAGCTTGAATTTTTTGTTGAACCTGGAAAAGATGAAACGTGGCATGACTACTGGGTTGCTCAAAGGTACGATTGGTGGGTTCACCAAGGAATCGATCCAAAAAATCTAAAAAAAATAAATGTTGAAAATACAGATTTATCTCATTACTCAAAAGCAACAGTAGATTTGATGTATGAATTCCCTCACGGCTTAGAAGAATTAGAGGGAATAGCCAATAGAACGGATTTTGATTTAGGTTCACATACAAAAAATCAGAGCGAATTTAAAATTTCTGCAGAAGTTATGGAAAATAAAAATTCAACTACAAAACTTGCTGTTCAAAATTCTGAGAGTAAAGATTGGTTTATACCTTACGTAATTGAGCCGTCAGCAGGGGTTGACAGGGGGGTCTTAGCATTGTTAAACGAAGCTTACCGAGAAGAAAAGTTAGAAAATGATAATACGCGTATTGTATTAGCACTCAAGCCACATTTATCTCCTATTAAAGCTGCTGTAATTCCACTTAAAAGAAACAATGAAGAGCTAGTCAATAAAGCGAGAATAATAAAAAAAAATTTGCAATCACTTGGATTGGGTCGAGTAATTTTAGAAAACTCAGGTAATATTGGTAAAGGCTATAGAAGGCATGATGAAATTGGTACACCAATATGCATAACTGTTGACTTTGAAACCCTGGAAAATGAAACTTTAACAATCAGAGATCGCGATACCATGCAACAAAAAAGAGTCTCAATTAAAGAACTTATAGAAGAGTATCAAAAGATTTTTGAATAATTAAATCTTTCTTCCTGGAAAATCAAACCTTTTGAAGGGCCAGGATTTCTCTAGCCAACTTTTAATTGTAATGCCCAATTCATACTCAACTCCGTCTTTCAAAAGATTTTCTTTAATCCAGTAAAATACTTGAACTTCATATCGAGGATTTGATGATGGATAAATATAACAGCAACCTATAATTTTATTACTCTCTGGAGATAAAATAGTATATGCAAAAGAATGACCTAAGGTAAATTCTCTTTGATGCCATCCGAGGTCAATTAAATTTTCCTCTAGAGTAAGACCTTTTGGCCATTCACTATTATCCATCCGTTTATAAAGATGATCTACGCTACTCATTACTACTTCATAGTCTTCATCTACATAATCTATTGTGAGTTGGCGTAAAACAAATTTTTTAGTTATGTATTCGATTGGAGCATCAAATCCATCAGGGATAATCGGCCTGCTGTACATTTAGATATCTAATCCAAAATCTATATTACTAATGCTGTGAGTAAGTTGGCCTATAGAGATACGGTTCACTTTCGTCTTAGCGTAAGATAAAAGGTTCTTTAAATTTATTTTTCCTGATGCTTCACATTCAAATCTACCATTAACTATTTTTAGACAAGTCTTTACTTGGACAGGGGTCATGTTATCTAATAAAACTACATCAACTTTTTCATTAATTATTTCTTTAAGTTGATTAAAATTATCTACTTCAACTGTAATTTTTTTATTTCGACTCTTCAGCCTGAGTTTACGTATGCACTCTTTAATGTCAGCATTTTTACTCAAATGATTGTCTTTAATAAAAAAAAAATCATCCAGTGTTTCTCTATTAACATAAGCCCCTCCAATTGTTAGTGCATATTTTTCAAGCTTACGAATGCCAGGAATAGTTTTACGTGTAGAATATATTTTTGAGCCATATGGATTAGCTATATCTGAAAATTCTTTCGCTTTGGACGCGACGCCAGACATTAAGCCTAAAAAGTTAAGAGCAGTTCTTTCTGCGGTTAAAATGTTTTGCGTTTTTCCTGAAATTGTAATTATTTTATCTCCCTTGTTAGCCAGTTCACCGTCTTTTTTCAGGATACTAATTTTTACCGACTTATCTAACTTTTCGAAGGCTTGCTTAGCAAATTTGGTACCACATATAACAGCCTTTTCTTTAACGACAATAGTTGCTTTTGACAAAGAGGATTTAGGTATTAATACTTTTGATGTTACATCACCTTCTCTTCCTGCATCTTCCAAGAGTGCAGAGTGTACTAGTTGATTTATATATTTTTTAGTTAACAATTTGTTTACGATTTTTATTATCTGCCAAATTTAATATTTCATTTATTTTGTTGTCTATATCTGAGAATTTTATATCAAAATGCAATACATAATTCTCATCTGCATTTTGATAGTCAGATCTTAAGTGACATCCTCTACTTTCTTTTCTCAAATAAGCACCAATAATAATAAACTTACTTACGAGTATCATATCATTTAGTTTTGCAGAAAGCCCCTTCGATTCTCTTTCGATCTTAAGAATATCATGAAGTCCTCTTATAATTGAGCTATGGTTCCTTACAATACCGACATTCCTCATCATTGAAGAACGAAGTTGCCATATATATTTCTTCGCTCTGATCTTATTTTTAGTTTTTTCTTTATACATTCTAATAAAATCAGGATTAATATTATTTATTTTTTTTATTGGTGAACTATTAATATTTTTTGCAACAATTCTTCCAAATACCATTGATTCAAGTAGTGAATTAGAAGCTAGACGATTTGCGCCATGTATGCCTGTTGCCGCAACTTCACCACAACACCAAAGCCCTTCTACTGAAGTTTTTCCGTCCAAGTCTGTTTTAACTCCTCCTATATGATAGTGAGCAACTGGAAGTATTGGCAGTAAATCTATTTTTGGATTAAGTCCTGCTTCTTGACAATATGAGGCAACTTGTGGGTATTTTACCTCAAACTTACTACTGACTTTACGACAATCAAGAAAGACTGAGTTTCCTTGCTCTATTTGCTTAAATAAATTTTGAGCAACCAGGTCTCTAGGTGCCAACTCATTTTCTGGATGAACTCCGAGCATAAATCTCTCTTCATTTTGATTTACTAGGTAAGCTCCATCACCTCTAATTGCTTCGGTCGCAAGTGGAGTAGGGTCCAAACCGAAATCAAGTCCTGTTGGATGGAATTGAATAAATTCCATATCTGTCAACACTGCACCCGCTTGTGCAGCAAGGGCTATTCCCTCACCATAAGAACTTCTTGGGTTAGTTGTATTAGCAAATATTCCTCCAAGTCCCCCAGTAGCAAGCACAACATTTGAGCATTCGATAACAACATGATTATCTGGAACATTTTCTTGAACTAATCTTCCAATAACTCCATGTATCATGTTATTTTCTGACATAATTCTATCAATTGAGACGTTTTCTAAAACAGTAATATTATCACTTTCACTGACTTTTTTTATTAAGCCTCTCATAATTTCAATACCAGAACTATCACCTTTTGATCTTAATATTCGGTTTCTGCTATGAGCAGCTTCAAGTCCTAAGTCAAACGATCCGTCATTATTTTTATCAAAGTTTACACCAATGTTCTCAAGATCATTTATAATACTCTCTGCCTCAGTGACGACCTTCAGAATGACATTCTTGTCAGCTAGACCTTTTGCAGTTGTTAAGGTATCTTCAACATGACTTTCAACACTGTCGTTAATTCCCACTGCTGCAGCAATACCACCTTGTGCCCATATACTAGAGGTATTCATGCCTAAAGTACTTTTTGTTATAACACATACTTTTCGTGGTGCTAGGTTTAGTGCTACGGTTAATCCAGCAACTCCGCCACCGACAATAACCACATCTGGTCTATAAATAGAGTCAGCCATAATTAGCTTCTTCCAATTTCCAACATTCGATCTATTGATAAGCGAGCTCGGTTAATAATATCTTCATCTACTTCTATTTGAAATTGATTAAAACGAATTGCGTCGTATATTTTTTTTAGAGAGATTCTTTTCATATGTGGGCATAGATTACACGGCCTTACAAACTCAACATCAGGATTTTCAATGGCCACATTATCACTCATAGAGCATTCAGTGACCATTATTACTTTTTGTGGTTGATTGTCCTTTACATAATTACTCATGCCAGCTGTAGATCCTGCAAAATCACTAACTGCCACTACTTCTGGAGAGCACTCAGGATGAGCGAGCACAACGATGTCTTTATGTTGTTCTTTATAGGCCAATATTTCTTGTGCTGTAAATCTTTCATGCACTTCACATCGTCCTTTCCATGAAATAATTTTTACATTTGTTTGTGCGGCGACATTTTTCGCTAAAAATTCATCAGGTAAAAATATAACACTATCTGTTCCAAGTGCTTCTACTACTTTCTTTGCGTTACCAGATGTGCAACAAACATCTGTTTCAGCTTTTACTTCAGCAGACGTATTGACATATGTAACGACTGGAACTCCAGGATATTTTTGTTTTAATAATCTAATATCTTCAGCAGTAATTGAATCTGCAAGTGAACATCCTGCCCTTGCATCCGGTATTAGAACATTTTTGTTTGGGCTTAAAATTTTTGCAGTTTCTGCCATAAAATGAACTCCACAAACAATTATTGTTTCAGCTTTTGAATCTCTAGCTTCATAAGCAAGCTTTAGGGAGTCTCCTACAATATCGGAAACACAATGAAATATTTCAGGTGTCTGATAGTTATGTGTAAGAATAGCAATATTTTTTTCTTTTTTGAGTTTATTGATCTCATGAATCAGCGGCGCATGAAATGGCCATTCCACAGCAGGGATTACTTTTTCAACTCCTTTGTAGAGTTCAGCTGTGGCATTTTGAACTTCAGGAGTAAAATTTGAGGGATATTTTAATTCTTCGTTTAACATATATTATTATTTTATTATCTATTATTACAATTATAGTTAAATGTATATATTTCAACAACACAACTTATCCCTAAAAAAACAGGGAAATTTGCCGTCGTGCTGGAATTGGTAGACAGGCTGGTTTGAGGGATCAGTGAACATAGTTCGTGAGAGTTCGAGTCTCTCCGACGGCACCAAAATAAAGATATGATATAAATAAGCTTAAGTTATGAATATTTTATTTATAGGACCTACAAGAATTGGAGATACTATCTTAGCATCATCAATAATAAATTTCTTAATTGATCAAAATAAAAATTCTAAATTCACTATTGTTACTAGTCCATTTTCTAGAGATCTTTATGAAAAAATGCCTAATCTTGAAAAAATTATTGTAATAAATAAAAAAAAATATGGTCTACATTGGTTAAATATTTGGCGTTCTTGTATATTTAAAAAATGGGATTTAGTTATTGATTTAAGGTCATCAATTATAGCTTATTTATTGTTCACAAAATCTCGAAAAATTTTTAAGGGTAATGATAATTCTCATAAAATAATTCAATTCACAAATTTCCTAAAGACTTCAAAAAAAATTTCCCCCTTAATTTGGTCTGACTCTATCGATGAAGCTGAAAGTAATAATAAAATTAAAAATGAGGGTCCTTTTATAGCAGTAGCGCCATATTCAAATTGGAGACAAAAAGATTGGTCAATCGAAAAGTATATAGAATTATTTAAAAACGACTTTTTTAAAAATTATACTCTGATATTAACAGGCATATCAAAAGATATTCCAAATATCGAAAAATTTAATAAATTAATGAACGATCCATCACTAAGTATTATCAATTTATTTGATTGGGGAAATTTGCGACATATGATACCTATCTTCAAAAAATGTAATTTCTTTATTGGAAGTGACAGTGGACTTATGCATCTCGCTGCGTCAACAAAATGCAAAACATTCGCTCTTTTTGGACCCACAAACGAAATTGTTTACGGACCGTGGGGAGATCACAAAATTATCAAATCACATGATTATCCAGCAACTGATGATCCTCTTAATTTATCTGTTGAAAAAGTACTAAATATAATTAAGAAAGAAATATGATGATTGATCTTATTCTAGAGAATGGAAAAGTTGTATCGCACAATAAAGTTAGTAATACTGACATAGCAATAAAAAATGGAAAAATATTCAAGATCGGCAACTTGAGTAAAGAAAAGTCAAAAGAAAGATTTAACGCCTCAGGACTCCATATTTTACCAGGTGTTTTTGATACTCAAGTACACTTTAGAGAGCCAGGAAACACAAAAAAAGAAGACTTAAAATCAGGTAGCTTCGCAGCTGTTGCCGGGGGCGTTACATCTGTATTTGATATGCCTAACAATAAGCCGAGTATTACGACAAAGTCATTATTTACAAAAAAATTAGGAATGGCAAAAAATAGAATGGTTTGTAATTATGCCTTTTACTTTGGAGCGGAGAAAGACAATATCGCTGAAATTAAAAAAGTTGAGAAACTCAGAGGATGTTGTGGTATAAAAGTATTTGTAGGATCTTCCACGGGTACATTACTAGTATCAAACCATAAAGACATTCAAAATATAATGAAAAATACTAAGAAAATGATTTCATTCCATTCTGAAGATGAAGATCTATTAAATATAAGAAAGAAATATATTAAAAACCTCCAGCCTAGTTCACATCAAGTATGGAGAAATGTTGAGACTGCAATTAAATCGACAAAAAATCTAATTAAATCTGCAAATATAACAAAAAAGAAAATTCATATTTTACATATTACAACTGCTGATGAAGTAAAATTACTTCTAAGAAATAGAAAATATATAACTTTCGAGGTGACCCCTCAGCATTTAGTATTGTCGTCGCCTGATTGTTACAAAAAAATTGGTACATATGCGCAGATGAATCCACCAATTAGAGGAAATAAGCATAGGGCATATCTAAGAAAGACTCTCAAAGAAGGCAAAATTGATGTGATTGGTTCTGATCATGCTCCTCATTTAAAATCTGAAAAGAATAAATCTTATCCTAATAGTCCCTCAGGAATGCCGGGCGTACAAACACTATTACCTATTTTATTAAATGAAGTTTCAAAAAAAATGATCTCTATTATGGATGTCGTTAAAATGACTAGTTTTAATCCAAGAAAAATCTTCAAAATTAAGAATAAAGGTTTAATTAAAGTTGGATTTGATGCAGATATTACCATTGTTGATTTAAATAAAGAAAAGAAAGTACTTAATAAAGATATGAAAAGTAAATGTGGCTGGTCACCTTTTCACGGAGTAAAATTAATCGGTTGGCCTATAGGTACAATTGTTAATGGAGAAAAAGTTTTTTGGAATAATAAAATTATAAAAAATGTTTATGGCAAGCCAATAGAGTTTAATTAACTTTTAGCTATAAACGACGAATTTTTAAAACTAGGTTTACCATATTTCATTATTTTTCTATCGAGTGTTTTTATGCGACCTCCAGCATATCTTAAAATTGCATCACCAGCAGCAATGTCCCATTCCATAGTCCTGCCATATCTTGGATAAATATTAGCAGTGCCATCTGCGATATAGCATAATTTAATTGAACTACCTGTTCTTATGATCTTATTAGCATTAAATTTCTTGAATACTGTCTTCTTGGCTTCCAGTATTTTCTCTTTTGATAAGCCATGAGAGCGGCTAAATACCAAAATATTCTTCTTTCTTTTTTTAACCTTAATAATTTTTATATTTTTTAGTTTCCCCTTTTGATCAAACTTAGCAAAATATGATTTTTTATTCTTAGTATAATAAAATTTATTCTTAGCAGGCATGTAGATTAAACCATAAATAGGTACTTTATTAATAACTAGGGCAATATTTACTGTAAATTCGCCATTACCCTTAAGAAATTCTTTGGTTCCGTCTAGTGGGTCAACAAGCCAAAAGATTTTTTTATTTCTAATTTGACTATTATCCAATTCCTCTGAAACAATAGGAATTTTTGGAAAATACTTTTTTAATCCTTTGCATATTATAGCGTTTGCTTTTAAATCAGCGTTAGTCACAGGGCTATTATCTGATTTAAGCTTTTTTGTAACTTTTTTATTGTAAATTCTTACAATTTCCTGTCCTGCATTAAATGCCAAAGTAATTAATATTTGGGATTTATTATCGTCTATAATCATTTTTAACTAGTTTTTGAAGATTAGACAATATGACAAATATATTATACATACCAATTGAATCTAATAACTATTATGCAAAGTACAACATCTGAAATAAGAAATAAAAAGCCTACAGTGGTAGCCATGTCAGGAGGTGTAGACTCTTCCGTTGCAGCAGCCTTAATGAAGAAAGAGAACGATAATGTTATTGGAGTTACATTAAGGTTATATGACGAAAAGAAAATTTCCAAATCAAAGTCCTGTTGTTCGGGTGTAGATATAATAGACGCTAAGAAGATTGCTAATGATATTGCTATCCCACATTACGTATTAGACTATGAGGAAATATTTAGAAAAAACGTAATACAGCCTTTTATTAACGACTATGAAAAAGGTCACACACCTATTCCATGCATTAATTGCAATGAAAAAGTTAAATTTTTAGATCTTATTGAATTTGCAAAAAGTTTAAATGCAAAGAGTTTAGTAACCGGTCACTATATAAAAAAAATTAGAGTAAAAGATGAGTGGAGATTGTATATTCCAGCGGACATTGACCGTGATCAATCTTATTTTTTATTCACAACAAAAAAAAAGGATCTTGATTTTTTAGATTTTCCACTTGGTTATCATAAGAAAGATGAAATAAGAAATATAGCAAAGAATTTAGATTTTCATTTATATGACAAAAAAGATAGCCAGGATATTTGTTTTATTCCGGATGGCAATTATAAAAATTTTATTAAAGGCAGTGTTAAAGGTTCAAGAGGAGATATTGTTGATACCGAGGGCAGAGTACTTAATTCACATGAAGGTATTCATAACTTTACAGTTGGACAAAGAAGAGGTTTGGGAGTTTCAGAGAAAAATCCTTTATATGTTAAAGAAATAATTGCAGAAAAAAATCGAGTTATAGTCGCTGCAAAAGAGGAAGTAAAATCCTCAACTTTAACTGTTGGTAAATTAAATCTTCTTTCGGACATCCGTAATCTCAATATATATGTAAGAGTAAGGTCTACTGGAAGTTTATTAAAATCAGAAATAGATATTCAATCAGATAATAAAGCAATAGTAAATTTATCAAAACCAGAAGAAGCAGTTTCTCCTGGTCAAGCATGTGTCTTTTATAACAAAGATGAATATGGAACACGTCTCTTGGGCGGTGGGTGGATCCAGTCGACAAAATAATTAATTCGTATATTATGTCATTCTTTGGCGGGGTAGCTCAGTTGGTTAGAGCGGAGGAATCATAATCCTTAGGTCGGGGGTTCAAATCCCTCTCCCGCTACCAAACTAAATTCAACTATATTATAATTTTAAATATTCAAGAACTTTTAATTCCCAAGAATATTCCTTTCTAGCTCTTACTCTTCCATTTTCTCCCAATTGATTTCTTAACTTTTCGTTGCTAAGCAATATATCAATGTTTTTTGTAATATTATCTTGATTACCTTCTTCACAGAGCAATCCTGTTTTATTGTCAATTATTGCATCTGATATTCCCCCACTGGTAGTTCCAATACTAGCAATACCATGAAAGGCAGCATCAATAAAAACCATACCAAATCCCTCAACAGACTCACCAACAGTGCTTGGTGTCATTATGAATACGTCAGAGTTTTGTAAGACTAATGACTTTTCTGGTTCTGTAATCCAGCCTAGAAAAATTACATATTCCTCCAAGCATAAACTTTTTACATACCTCTTAATTTCCTCAAGATACGGACCCCTTCCAGCGACGAGATAAATCATATTTGGAAACTTAGATTTTAGTTTTGCTACAGCATTGATTACAAACTTATGTCCTTTTCTTTTTTCAACTCGTGCTAGAGTAGAGATAATTGGGTTTGATTTACCAATAATAGAGCGAACACTATCTCGATCCTCGTCTTGTATAAAGTCCTCATATACATCAATTCCTGGGTGAATAATTGTAATTTTATCAGTAGACATTCTTAACGAAGCTATCATCAAGTCTCTTGTATAAGTGGAGTTAGCAGCAATGATATTACAATTTTTATAAGAGTTAATTATCCTTCTTTTTTTTACATTGAAGTAGCCATAAAAACTATCAAAATATTTTTTTGGTATTTCAGTTCCATGAGCAAGTGCAATTATTTTTTTAGTTATATTATTTAGATACTCTACACTTTTCCATGAGTCTGCGTAGATCGCTTCAACTTCGTATTTTTTTAAATATTTTTTTAAATACCTAGCTTTTCGCCTTCTTCTAAGTGGCTTCCAGCCGTGAAATCTAATGATCTTATATTTCTGTTTACTATCTTCAGACTCTTTTTTCCCATCAGCTAGGACTAATACATTCTTACCAGCATTACTCATTGCTTCTGCCATACCTGTCATCAAGGATTCAATACCTCCAATTTTAGGAGCAAAACATTGTGTAGTGATTATTATCACAGATGAAATTTTATTGTTTCCACTTAATCGAACAGCCAATGCTAGGTGTTTGAACTTTTGGCCCTATGCCTGTTTCAGCTATTTGTATCATCGCCTCCAGAAGTTCTTTTTTAACGTTCGGAATAAGTTGTTGTTGTGAAGCTTCAAGCCTACCTCGATACTGAAGTTCATTTTTATCATTGAAACCAAAAAAGTCAGGGGTACATACTGCATCATACATTTTACCAGTATCTTGCGTTTCGTCATATACATAAGGAAAAGAAAATTTATTAATTTTCGCAAAAAGTTTCATATTTTCAAATGAGTCTTCAGCCCCGTATTTAGGATCATTGACGTCATTAGACATGATTGCAATCACGCCAATACCCTTATCTTTTATAAAATTGCAGTCCTCAACTATTCTTCCAATTACTGATTTCACGTAAGGGCAATGATTGCAAATAAACATAACCAAGGTGCCGTTAGTCCCTTTAATATCACCAAATTTGTAATTTTTATTGTCTGTGCCAAGTAAATTAAAGTCTGGTGCGATCCAACCAAAATCACAAATAGGAGTTTCTAATGCAACCATAATTTTCTTCAGTTTTTGTCGATAAAAGATACTATATATTTAAACGACATTTTATTAAATAAAAACCTATGATTTACTCACTTGGAGATAGACAATTAAATAGAGATAATTTGGATTTTTGGGTAGCTCCTAATGCGGCGATAATTGGTGATGTAACACTTAAAAAAAATGCAAGCGTATGGTTTGGTGCCATATTAAGAGGTGACAATGATCCAATTATTTTAGGAGAAAATTCTAATATTCAAGATAATTCTGTTTGCCACACAGACGATGGCATGCCTCTTACCATAGGTGATAATGTAACTGTAGGCCATAAAGTTATTCTTCATAGTTGTACTGTGGGTAATAACTCTCTAATCGGCATGGGGTCTACTGTTTTAAATAAAGCAAAAATTGGAAATAATTGTCTTTTGGGAGCGAATTCCCTGGTTACTGAAGGAAAAGAGTTTCCAGATAATTCACTAATTGTCGGCTCACCCGCAAAAGTGAAACGAGAGTTGACAGATATGGAAAAAAAGATAATTGAATTAAGTGCTTTGCACTACGTTGAAAATATGAAAAAATTTAAAGAAAATTTAAAAGAAGACAATATTGCATGAATACTTTCGACTACATAATAGCTGGAGCAGGTTCAGCAGGTTGCGTTTTGGCGAACAGACTTTCTAAAGATCCTGATACAAAGGTACTTTTAATCGAGGCAGGCGGAACCACATGGCATCCATTTGTTAAAATGCCAGCTGGTGTACTCGAGCTAATATCTGGCGAAGGTGCAGGTAAATTTTATAATTATGGATATTGGACAGATGGTCAACCACATCTAAATAATAGAAAACTTTTCTTCCCAAGAGGTAAAGGCTTGGGCGGCTCAAGCAATATTAATGGAATGCTATATGTAAGAGGTCACTCACGTGATTATGATATATGGAGGCAGCTTGGAAATGAAGGATGGTCTTATGAAGAAGTTTTGCCTTATTTTAAAAGAGCTGAAAAAAATGAAAATGGATCATCAGAATTTCATGGAAGCAATGGAGAGCTAAGTGTTCAAAATCCAGTTTTTGCAAATAATCCTCTACATCGTTGCTTTTTAAATGCTGGTAAAGAAGCAGGTTATAAATACATTGAAGACATTAATCAATATGACAATGAGGGTTTTGGACCATGTCCTCAAACGATTTCAAAAGGCTACAGAGCAAGTACAAGTTTTTCATTTTTAAATCCAATTAAAGAAAGAAAAAATTTGATGATAGCAACTAACTCAACAACTAACAAACTATTATTCGAGGGCACTAAATGTGTTGGGCTTGAATACCTAAAAGGAAAAGAAGTAATAAAAGCTTATGCTGAAAGAGAAGTAATTGTATGTGGAGGCGCTATTAATTCACCACAAATTTTACAACTCTCAGGAATAGGTAAAGGGGATTACATAAAAAAATGGGGATTAAAAGTTGTAGCTGATCTTCCAGGAGTAGGTGAAAACTTACAAGACCATCTAGATGTATTATCTCACTATGAGTGCACACAGCCAGTAACGGAAGCAAAATATACAGCTGGTGGACTTGCTGTATTTAGAATGGCCGCTATCTTGGCTCAATGGATGATAACAAAAAAAGGCCCTGGAAATGATATTGGTTTGTCTGGTGTATCATTTTTAAAGACAGATGACACACTTGACCTACCAGACATACAAATGCATTTTGTTGGATCACTTTTAAAAGATCATGGAA
This sequence comes from uncultured Pelagibacteraceae bacterium, assembly GCA_902526565.1. Classification (GTDB taxonomy): domain Bacteria; phylum Pseudomonadota; class Alphaproteobacteria; order Pelagibacterales; family AG-422-B15; genus CACNXQ01. The sequence continues at coordinate 71,226 of CABZLP010000004.1, forward strand.
AAACAAGACCTGATTCTCATGCGTTTAGTAATCATGTATGTCAGCTCAGACCAGAGAGTAGAGGCTATATTGCTTTAAAATCATTGGATCCTAAAGTGCCTCCAATTATACAACCAAACTATTTTGCAACTCAAAAAGATCGAGATACTCTTATTAAAGGCGTAAAAATGTCTCGAGAAATAGTAAGTCAGTCTGCGTTTGATGAGTTTCGAGGTAAAGAAATAACTCCAGGTATTCACATTCAAACAGATGAGGAAATAGAGGAATTTATCAGAAATGCCGCCGAAACAATTTATCATCCAGTTGGAACCTGCAAAATGGGCAGTGATGAATTTGCAGTCGTAGATGACAAATTAAGAGTTAGAGGTATCGAAAGTTTAAGAGTAATTGATGCGTCTGTAATGCCAACCCTTATTGGTGGAAACACAAACGCACCAACAATTATGATAGCTGACAAAATTTCTGATCATATTCTTGGCAATGAATTTCTTCCACCACAGCACGTAAACTATAAAGATAAAAACGCTGCATAATTTTGAATAAATTATTATTTTCAATTCTCGGAATAGCTCTATTATTTGTTCTAACAATTGTATTTGTTAATCAATATAATACTAGAAATTTTGCACATACTAGTTTTTTAGAAATAGAAAAAAAATATTCTTATAAAATCGAAAGAGATCAGTTCGGAGTTCCTCATGTTTATGGGGATACTGACAAAGATGCGGCATTCGCATTTGCTTATGCGCAAGCAGAGGATGATTTAAAGCATGTAGAGATGATGATTAAAATGTCTCGTGGAGAGCTTTCAAATTTAAATTTCAATTCGAAGACATTCTCAGCCCTTTATTCACTTATTACCAACGATGGTGATATTATGGAAAACCTAGATGCAATTGAAGGAGTAGAATTAGATTACTTATTTAAGTTTTTTAATGTTCATGAAACTGTTAATAAGAAAATCTCAGAAATTCCAGAGGAGACAATTAACTATATTAATGGTTATGCCGATGGACTTAACTATTATGCAGCAAAAAATCCGAACTTAGTTGATCAATCTTTATATCCAGCTACTGTGAGTGATTTAGTTGCTGGAATGACCTTTCGAATGCCATTATTTTATGGCATAGACCATTCAATCGCTGAACTCATTAATTTAATGGATAGTAAAGAAGAGGAAGTTGTAATGAATATGAACGCACTGTCTGATAATCCAATAGTTGCAAGCATAAATACATACTTTAAACCATCAGGCTCAAATGCATTTGCTGTTTCCAAAAGCAGATCACAAGACAATGAGACAATGCTTGTAATTAATTCACACCAGCCATTAACGGGTCCAGTTGCTTGGTATGAAATACATATAAAAAGTGGAGAAGGGCTAAATATCATGGGTGGTACTTTTCCGGGATCACCATTTGTACATGTTGGCTTTAATGAACATCTCGGATGGGGTGCTACAGTGAATCAGCCAGATTTATCTGATATTTATGAAATAAAACTTAATCCAAAGAATAATAATCAGTATGAACTAGATGATGAATGGGTAAACTTCACCGAAATTGATCAAAATTTTAAAGTCAAATTGTTTGGACCTTTTAATATTTCATATCCTATAAAAATGTACCATTCAGTGCATGGGCCAGTTTTAAAAGACGGTAATAAAGCCTATGCCTTAAGGTTTGTTGGAATGAATGATGTCAACCATTCAACTGCATGGCTCAAAATGAATAAATCCAAAAATATCGATGAGTGGCTTGATGCCTTAAGAATGGAACAGCTACCTAGTTTAAATTTAGTTTACGCTGATAAAGATGATAATATCTTTTTTGTTCATAATGCCAAGTCGCCAGTAAGAGATCCAAATTATAATTGGAAACAAGTAGTGCCTGGAAACAAAAGTGATTTAATCTGGAGAGATTTTCACCCTTTTGAAAGTTTACCTCAGATCTTAAACCCAAGTTCCGGATATATTTTTAGCACTAATCAAAATCCCTTTTTTGTTACTGCGAAGGAAGATAACCTATCTTTATCTAACTTCAATCCAACCATGGGTTTTCAAACACGAACAACGAATAGAGCGTATAGAGCATATGAACTCCTTGATGCCGATAAATCAATATCATTCAGCGAACTTGATAAATACAAACATGACAACAAGTTCTCCTATAATTCAAGACAATACAAATTCATGGAAGAAATTTTCAATCATGAATTTTCTGAAAATAAATTAAAAAATGCTCAAGAATTTTTAAAAGATTGGAATTTAGGCACTGACACAAATAATTTACATGCAGCTTTTGGAGTTTGCATTTTGTCTCCTGAATGGTTAGCCGAGATAACAAGAAAGCCTCGTCCTGATCCAATCGAAATCTTCATAAATTGTATTGACGAATTTGAAAAAAACTTTGGCACATTAAGCGTAAAATGGAGTGATATTAATTTATTAGAAAGAGGGTCAAGCTTAGTACACATTCAAGGAGGGCCAGATGTTTTACGGGCAATTTATGCTCCTCGAAGTGATGATGGCATACTTAAAGCTGTCGCTGGAGATGGCCTCTATATCTATGTTAAATGGGATGAAGATAAAAGACAGGTATCAAAAAGTATTCATCAATTCGGAAGTGCTACAATGAACATGGGTTCCCCGCACTATGATGATCAAATTAATTTATTTGCAAGCGAGAAGCTCAAAGATACGTTCTTTAATTGAGCTTGTAGAAAAAAAATAATTATATAAAATTTTCACATGTTATTACATGAGCACTTAGAAAACGGAGCCGATAAAAATCCTAATTTTCCCTTCGCCGAATTTGAAGGAAATTCACTTTCTTATCAGGAAGCAAATTTATTAAGCAATCAATTAGCTAATAAATTCGTTTCAGAGGGTTTGGAAATTGGAGATAGATTTGCATTTCTTGCAAAAAATTGCACTGAAATGGCAATTATGTACTACGCTGCATCAAAAGTTGGCGTTGTTCCTGTTCCATTAAATTATCGTTTAGCAGACCAAGAATGGGCATACATAATAAATGACTCTGAAGCAAAACTTATAATAGTTAGAGGAATTGAGTATTCGGACAGAATAAATCAAATTTCATCAGAATTAAAAAATATAAAAAAATATATTTCTGTATCGGTTGACAACAGTATTGAAAAATTTCATAATTTTTATGATTGGCTTTCAGATAGTTCGAATGAAAAACCAACTTTAAAAATCCATAAAAATGACGACGTATATCAAATGTATACGAGTGGTACTACGGGTCATCCAAAAGGTGCCGTTCTTTTGCAGAGAAATGTTTCAGCTAATATTAGACAGTATTTAAATAGTTTAACTTTACCTAGGCCATCAAGAACTCTTTTAGTCGCACCGATGTATCATGCTGCCGCAATGATTAATATGTGCGGGTGCATTGCAATAGGCGGAACAATTGTTATTCAAGAGGATTTTATTCCTCAAGATGTAGTAGATTGTCTAGCAAATGAAAAAATCACACATACAGTGCTCGTCCCTGCGATGATCCAAGCTTGCTTAGTGTCAGTGCCAAATGTCGCAAGGAATGAATATAATGATTTGGATCAGATACATTATGGCGCCTCACCAATCGCTCCAGAAACACTCAAAAAGGCAATGGATGTTTTTAAGTGTAAATTTGGACAAGGTTTTGGAATGACAGAAACAGTAGCTGTAATCTGCTTAATGACACCTGAAGAACACATCCGTGCAATCGAAGAAAAACCTGATCTTTTAAAATCTTGTGGAAGACCGGCTATAGATACTCAAGTTGAAATTAGAGATGAAAATGAAAATCCACTACCTGTTGGAGAGATAGGACAGATTTGTGCAAAAGGTCCTCAGATTATGAAAGGGTATTGGAATAAAAAAGAAGAAACAGAAAAGGCATTAATGGGAGGATGGATGCACACAGGCGATGCTGGACGAATGGATGAAGAGGGATTTGTTTATATCCAAGATAGAATAAAAGACATGATAGTATCGGGTGGTGAGAATATTTATTCAACAGAAGTAGAAGCAGCCTTGTTTGCTCATCCAGATATTATTGACGCTGCCGTCATTGGTGTACCTAATGAAAAATATGGTGAAGTTGTTAAAGCTTGTATTGTAAAAAAAGAAGATTCCGATTTGACCGAGGAAGATGTAATCAATTTTTGTAAAGACAGAATTGCAAGCTATAAAAAACCTCAGTCAGTTGATTTTATCGATGAAGTTCCTAGAAATGCAAGTGGTAAAGTTCTTAAAAAAGTATTACGTGAACCGTACTGGAAAGATCAGGATCGACAAGTAAGTTAAGCAGTAGCAGTACCACCGACAGTTAAGTTTTCAATTAACATAGTTGGCTGACCAACACCTACAGGTACACTCTGGCCGTCTTTACCGCAAGTTCCTATACCACTATCCATTTTTGAGTCGTTGCCGACCATCTTTACTCTTTTAAGCACGTCTGGTCCATTACCTATCAAAGTAGCTCCCTTGACAGGATTTGTAACAACGCCATTTTCAATTTTATAAGCTTCTGTGCAGGTGAATACAAACTTTCCACTTGTAATATCTACTTGACCACCACCAAAATCTACTGCGTACAATCCATTTTTTACTGACTTTAGAATTTCTTTTGGATCTCTGTTTCCAGACAACATGTGAGTATTAGTCATTCTCGGCATTGGCAAATGTGCGTAACTTTCTCTTCGTCCATTTCCTGTTGGACTAACTCCCATCAATCTTGAATTGAGTCGGTCTTGCATATACCCCGTCAAAATTCCTTTCTCAATTAAAGTAGTACAACTCGTGGGTGTTCCCTCATCATCTATACTTAGAGATCCTCTTCTTGAGTCAATAGTGCCATCATCAACTACAGTTACTGCTTCATCAGCAATTTTCTCTCCAAGTAAATTGGAGAATGCAGATGTTTTTTTTCTATTAAAATCTCCTTCAAGTCCATGTCCAATCGCTTCATGAAGAAGTACTCCCGGATATCCTGGACCAAGTACCACATCCATTTCACCTGCAGGTGTATCTACCGAAGTTAAATTTATCTCTGCTTGATTAATGGCATCGTCTACTTGTTGCTTCCAATGACTTGGATCTAGAAAAGATGAATAATCGACTCTGCCACCTGAACCCCTGCTTCCATTTTCTTGTCTACCATCTTTCTCTAATACAATTGAAATATACAATCTGACTAATGGCCTTAAATCTTCTATAACAATTCCACCTGGTCTGTAGATACGAACTGCTTGCCACTCACCATTTAAAGATGCGGAGACTTGTTTAACCTTGGAATTTTTTGAACGTGCATATTCATCGATATCTTTTAATACATTAACTTTTTCAGAAAATTCTGTTTCATTAATAGGGTTTGTTTCGTTGTATAGCTTTTTATTAGTCTTAGAAAACGCAGTATTAAAATTTGCGTTGTTGTCTTTAGTGACAAAATTTACTGTATTAGATGCTCTTTTAAGGGACTTTTCATCTATGTCAGATGAATGAGCATAGCCAGAACTTTCACCTGCAACAGCTCTTAAACCAAAACCTTTCGATGTATCAAAAGAGGCACTTTTTAATCTTTGATCATCGTACACAAAGCTTTCACTTTCACAAAATTCCATGAATAGTTCACCATCATCTGCCTTGTGAAGGGCGTTTGAAACTATTTTATCAACACTGCTATTGTCCAGAGTGCTTCTAGAGAAGAATAGGCTATCAGTAGATTGATTCTTTATGTCCTTGCTCATATTCAAATGCTCGATGAAATTACTCCAATTTTTTAAATTTATACTAAAAAAACCCTAAAAACTAATAAAAATTGCGTCAAACTGTCGCAAAATTACTCATAGTTTCTGAGAATTTAAACAGTATATATTAGTAATTAATGTTAACACCCGTATTTTCAATATCTACTTAAATGATGAACATAATCTTAAGAGTTTCTATATTAGTTTTTTTACCTTTCACAGCTTTTGCTAAAGAGGGTAAATCAGAAAACTGGCAACTTAGCTTTCAAGAGCCAGCAACTGATTTGATGTCAGATATTATTTCTTTCCATAGCTACATTCTTATGCCGATTATAACTGGTATTTCTTTGCTCGTCTTAGGTTTGCTTCTTTACATAATGTTCAGATTTAATAGTAATAGAAATGTAGTTGCATCTACGACAACGCATAACACAGTGATAGAAATACTATGGACTGTGATCCCAGTAATACTTTTAATAATTATAGCCATACCATCTTTTAGACTATTGTATGTTTCAGAAACAATTCCAAAAGCTGACTTGACCATTAAGGCAATAGGCAATCAATGGTATTGGACCTACGAATATCCCGATTATGAAGACATCGCATTCGACGCAAATATGCTTTTAGAAAACGAACTATCAGATCCTAAGTTGAGACTCTTAGAGACAGATACCCAGATTGTTGTACCTGTAAACAAGGTAGTTAAACTTCAAATCACATCTGCAGATGTACTTCATGCATGGACCATTCCTGCTTTTGGAGTAAAAATGGACGCAGTGCCAGGTAGATTGAATGAAACATGGTTTAAGGCTAATAAGGAAGGCATTTATTACGGTCAATGTTCAGAGCTATGCGGCGCTAAGCATGCATTCATGCCTATTAATGTTAAGGTTGTATCAGAAAGTGAATTTGACGATTGGCTAGACTTTGCAAAGGAAGAATACGCATCGTCTGGAATAGACTATTCAAGTGAAACATTTGAACTTGCAAAAAACTAGGTAATTCAGTTTAGAAGGAGAAAATAAAAATGGCGGACATAACAGCTGATCAAGTAGGAAGTCATGATCATCACCCAACGGGATGGAGAAGGTATCTATATTCTACAAATCATAAAGATATAGGAACCTTATACTTAATCTTCGCAATTATTGCGGGTTTAGTCGGGACTGGTATGTCAGTTTTAATGCGAATGGAGTTGATGTATCCTGGTGATGGAATATTAGGCGGTGATCACAATCTTTATAACGTTCTGGTTACAAGTCATGGCTTGTTAATGATATTCTTTATGGTGATGCCGGCTATGATTGGAGGATTTGGTAACTGGATAGTTCCTCTAATGATTGGTGCTCCAGATATGGCTTTTCCAAGAATGAATAATATCTCTTTTTGGTTATTGCCAGCTTCCCTAATCTTATTAATAGCTTCACTTTTTGTTGATGGCACATCCGGTGGCCCAGGCGTTGGAGGTGGTTGGACAATTTATCCACCGCTTTCTGCAAATTTAGGCTCGCCAGGTCCCGCTGTTGATTTAGCAATTTTTTCTCTTCACTTAGCGGGAGCATCCTCAATTCTTGGCGCGATAAATTTTATAACGACAATCTTTAATATGAGAGCGCCAGGCATGACTTTACACAAAATGCCTCTCTTTGTATGGTCCATTCTTGTCACTGCTGTTTTATTACTATTATCTCTTCCTGTATTGGCTGGAGCAATAACAATGCTCCTTACAGATAGGAACTTTGGCACTGCATTTTTTAGTGCTGCTGAGGGTGGAGATCCTGTTTTATTCCAGCACTTATTCTGGTTTTTTGGGCATCCTGAAGTCTACATTCTAATTTTACCTGGCTTTGGAATAGTGAGTCATGTTGTAGCAACATTTTCTAAGAAACCTGTGTTTGGTTATCTTGGTATGGCTTACGCGATGGTTTCAATTGGTTTCCTCGGGTTTATTGTTTGGGCTCACCATATGTATACTGTCGGCATGGATGCAGATGTTAAGGCATACTATATTTTTGCAACAATGGTGATTGCAGTTCCTACTGGCATCAAAGTATTTTCATGGATTGCTACGATGTGGGGTGGTTCAGTAGAGCTTAAGACTCCTATGTTGTGGGCAATAGGATTTATTTTTCTATTTACTGTGGGTGGAGTTACCGGAGTTGTTCTGGCAAATGCAGGTATTGATCACTCTTTACATGACACATACTATGTTGTAGCTCATTTCCATTACGTATTATCAATGGGCGCAGTGTTTGCAATCTTTAGTGGGTTTTATTACTGGTTTGGTAAAATGTTTGGAAGTGATTACTCTGAACTATTGGGTAAATTACACTTTTGGTTAACATTTATAGGAGTTAATTTGATCTTTTTCCCTCAGCATTTCTTGGGTCTTGCAGGTATGCCAAGGAGGTATGTAGATTATCCCGATGCTTACGCTGGTTGGAACTATATATCTTCAATTGGCTCATTTGTTACGTTGATTGGATTAGCTGTATTCTTCATAATGCTTGTTCATGCTCTTGTGAGAAAGAAACAATCAGCTGATAATCCGTGGGGTGAAGGTGCAACTACTCTAGAATGGACGTTATCATCTCCACCACCTTTCCATCAATTTGAGGAGCTACCAGAAGTAAAGTAGTTAGGTCGAATGGTAAATGTAACTTCAGTTTCTGATAAACAAGAAATTGGGATCAATTCATTGTTTTCAAAGATTGGTTTCTATATCTCTTTATTAAAACCAAGAGTTATGTCTCTATCTATTTTTACCAGCTTTGTAGGCATGATCATTGCTCCAGGATTTATAACTATCTATGAGGGAGCTCTGATAATTTTAGCGATCTCAATCGGATCCGGTGCATCCGGTGCATTAAACATGTGGTATGAAAGAAAAACTGACCTCTTAATGGAAAGAACTAAGAGTAGAGTATTGCCTATGGGACTTATTAGTGCGAATGGAGCCCTTATTTACGGAATTACTTTGTCAGTATTTTCAATTTATCTTTTATACTATGCTGCAAACTTACTGTCTGCTTCAATTCTTCTTCTAACGATACTCTATTATATTTTTGTCTATACAATATGGCTAAAGAAAAGAACTCCACAAAATATTGTTATTGGCGGTGCCGCTGGAGCGTTCCCCCCAATTATTGGATGGACAGCTGTTACTGGCAGCATATCTCCTGAAATCATCCTGCTTTTTATTTTAATTTTTTTATGGACCCCGCCGCATTTTTGGGCACTCGCACTCTATAAATCTGATGACTATAAAAGGGCAGGCATTCCAATGATGCCACTGGTCGTTGGAAATAAGAAAACAGTTAGTTTAATTATAGCTTATTCATTAACACTCTTACCTGTAACACTTCTAATGAGTTACTACTATTCATTATTCTTTGGAACATTGTCATCTATCATGGGCATCTGCTTTATATATTTAGCATTAGATCTCAGAAAATATTTAG
>CABZLP010000005.1 GCA_902526565.1 uncultured Pelagibacteraceae bacterium
GCTAATAGAGAAAATAGTGAGCTGGATTCACCTGATCTATTTAGTGGTCAAAATATTCATCAATTAGACGACATGAATGATGCTAAAGATGAAGAAATAACTGAAGAAAGTGAAACTGATCAGGATTTACTAGAAATTCCTTCTTTCCTTAGAAGACAAAGTAAATGACTAATAAAGAATTGGCTCATAAGCCAGTTCTTATAAAGGAGATAATAAAGTTAACTGAGCCTAAAGATAATGAGACATACTTCGATGCAACATTTGGAAATGGTGGGTACTCAAAAGAATTTCTTGAGTTTAGTAACTGTAATATCATTGCGATTGATAGGGATCCACATGCTTATCAGATTGCTAAAGAATTTAAAAAGAAATATGGCAAACGGTTTGATTTTTTTCATTCTGAATTTAGCAAAATTAATGAAATTATCGAAAAAACCCAGGAAAAAAAAATTGACGGTTTCGTATTTGATATAGGAGTTTCATCAATGCAATTAGATTATCCAAAAAGAGGTTTTTCTTTTATGAAAGAGGGTCCATTAGACATGCGAATGGGTCAAGAAGGGACAACTGCTTATGATATAGTTAATTCAAAAACTCATGAAGAATTAGCTGATATCATTTATTATTACGGTGACGAGAGAAACTCCAGGAGGATTGCTCGAGAAATTGAAACTTATCGTAAATCAAAAAAAATTGAAACAACTTTAGAATTAGCAGAAATTATCAAAAAGTGTTTTTCAAATAAATATTATAAAAAACATCCTGCGACTAAAACTTTTCAAGCTATAAGGATCTATATTAATAACGAAATAGAAGAATTGCATTCAGGCCTTAATTATGCATTACAATATTTAAAAAAAAATGGAAACTTATGTGTGGTTACTTTCCATTCTATTGAGGACAGTCTTGTGAAAAACTTTTTAAAAATTGCAAGTCAAAATAACAAGATAAATAAAGTTATCAAACCTAGTGAAGAAGAATTAAAACACAACTCACGATCAAGATCAGCCAAGCTAAGGTTCTTCGAAAAGGGCAATCTAGAATTTCGTTACATACCTATTGAAGATTTGGGATTCAAACAATCATGATTAGTAGTTTATTTAAAATTTTCTCTGTGATCATTTTATTAATAGGATTACTTGCAATAATGATCATAAAAAATATATCAGCTGAAAAACAAAACTATATCAATGAACTAGAAATCACTCTAAGAGAAGAGCAAAATAAAAGTAAGCTTCTTAAAATAGAATGGGATCATATGATTTCGCCTATAAATTTAAAAAAAATATCAGAAATGGTTATATCCAATGACTATACTAAATACTTCGTAGTTTTAGACAAAGATGATCTAGATGAAGAATATCAAGTAATTGAGGATATCATTACAGTTGACATGCCTTCTAGAAAAATTGTAAGTCCTGCGCGCTAGAATTTTGTGAGAAACAGAAAAAATTCTGGAAAAAGGAAAATAGATATTTATCAAAAAAGTTTCTCATTTACTCATCGATATAATGCTGAAAAATTCGCCATTGATAAAATAAATTCAATAAAGCAAAGCTTCGCACTTAAGATTAATAATCGTTTAATTTTATCAGCAATAATATTCAGTACATTGTTTATTGCTATTACAATTAAGATGATTGAAATTAATCTCTTTTATGTTGAAAAAAACCGTTATTTTGTAACACCGGTAGATGAGGAGAGGCGCAACATATTAGATAGAAACAATATTTCCTTAACAGCCAACTTGCAAATGGCGGATGTTGGTGTTGATCCTAAAAAAATTTATGACCGTGAGACGTTCATTAAGAAAGTTTCATCATTGTATTATGATATATCAGTGAATGATTTAGAAAATAGAATTAACTCTGGGAAATGGTTTTACTTAAAACGCAATATTAGCCCCAAGGAACTGCAGAAAGTTATTGACCTTGGAGAAACTGGTATAGAGATAAGAGATATTTACAAGAGAAAGTATCTTCATAAAGAGCTATTTAGTCATCTCATAGGAAAAGTTGACATTGATAACGATGGTGTTTCAGGAATGGAAAAATCTTTCAACATGTTATTAAATAATCAAGATGAAAATGATGTAATTTCATCAGTAGATACAAGAATACAACATATAGTAAGAGATGAAATATTAGACTCTATTAGTTTATACAAAGCAAATGGTGGATCAGGACTTGTTATGGAAGTAAATACTGGAGAAATTTTATCTATGGTATCGCTTCCTGATTTTGATCCAAATAATAAAAATTTTGATAAAAATTCTACATTTAATAAAAACACACTAGGTGTTTATGAATTTGGATCAGTCATGAAAATATTTACAACCGCAATTGGAATTGAAGAAAATATATTTAAGCCTAATACAATTTACGAGATTGACGATCATATTTTTGTAGGTAATCATAAAGTACATGATGATCATCGTCCCTGTGAAACTAAAAAATGTACAGTTGAAGAAATATTTGTACATTCATCTAATGTTGGTACTATTAAGATGATTAGAGATATTGGTCCAAAATTACAGAAGGATTACTTATATGATTTAGGTCTTTTGAATCAAGTTATTCTAAATTTACCTGAACGAGCAGAACCAATTGTTCCAGATCCTTGGAGGATGGTTAATACTGAATCCATTTCTTATGGTTATGGACTTTCAATTTCACCACTCCATCTAGCTTTAGCTACTTCAACTGTATTAAATGGCGGTTACGTTATAGAGCCTTCATTAATTAAAAGAGATAATCAGTTATTCAAAAATCAAATATTCTCTGAGCAAACAAGTGAGATTATGAGATATTTACTCAATCGTGTCGTAAATGAAGGAACTGCAAAAGATGCGTTTGGAAAAGATTCTAATAAAAAATATGCTGGTAAATATAGTGATTATAAATACCTAGTTGGAGGCAAGACAGGAACAGCTAGAAAAATAAATAATAAGTCTTATGCCAGTGAAAAAATGACAACTTTTATTTCAGTTTTTCCCATCAATAAACCAAAATATCTTGTACTTATTTCATTAGATGATCCAAAAGGAATCGTTGGAGAATATGATACACCCTATAATACATGGGGCTATACGGACGCTGGCTGGAACGCAGCAAGAGTTTCGCGACAAATTATAGATAGAATAAGTCCTATTTTAGACACAAAAAGTAAATATTTACCAAGTGATAACTTATTAATTAATACATCACTGCAATAAATGACAAAAAGTCGTCTCCTGAAAAAAATAAATTCAGAAAAGGTTAAATATAAAAATATTTGTTCTGACTCGAGAATACTAGATAAGGGTGACATTTTCTTTGCAATCCCAGGAAATAAAACTGATGGACTGAAGTATGTTCATGATGCAGTAGCTAAAGGCGCTTCTGCAATCGTTGTTCCAATTGACAAAAAAATAAAGACTTCACCAAATATTCCAACTTATAAAGTAAGAGATATTCGAAAAGAACTTTCTTTAACAGCGTTTGCTCTTAATAGTGAAAAAATAGAAAAGAAAATTGCTGTGACAGGAACGAATGGGAAAACGTCTGTAACCTATTTTTTAAATTATATATTATTAAATTTAGGAGAAAAAACTGCAACGATAGGTACGCTAGGTAATTCTCTTACAAAAAAACCTAGTAATGAAAATTTAACTTCCCCTGAACCAATAAAATTATCAAAGCAGCTAGTAAAATTAAGTAAAAATAAAACTAAGTATCTGGTAATGGAAGCATCAAGTCATGGATTACATCAAAAAAGATTTTATGGATTAAAATTTGATGCCTGTATACTTACAAATATTTCACAAGACCACTTAGATTATCATAAAACTATGTCACATTACATAGGGAGTAAGCTCAAATTATTTACTGATTATGTAAAAAAAGATACTAAGATTATAGTTAATGCTGAAACTAAATATATTGATAAAGTTAAAAGTTACTTAAAGAAAAAAAGTAATATTAGTCCCATATACTTTCAGAAAAATAATAAATTTAAGATAGTTAAGATAAAAAAAACTAAGAACCACACAACAATTGTCGATGTAAAATTTGGTAAAGATCTTAAAGAATTTAAGTTTGCTAATTTTCCATTATTTCAAATAAACAACTTTTTACTGGCAGCACTAACACTGCATTCTATGGGTCACAATTTAAATAAAATCCAAAAACTAAGCCTAAAATGTCCTTCAGTGCCTGGCCGTATGGAATTTGTTGGAAAAACAAGAAACAGTGCTTCTGTATTCATTGATTTTGCACATACCCCTGATGCCCTTCAAAATGTATTAATAGAAGGAGGGAGTTTATGTAAATCAGAACTGCATGTTGTTTTTGGATGTGGTGGAAATAGAGATTATTCAAAACGTCCAATAATGGGAAAAATTGCTTCTAGATACGCAAACAATGTAGTTATAACAGATGACAATCCACGCTTTGAGAACGCAAAAAAAATTAGAAAAGAAATAATTGGTAATTGCAAAAACTTTTATGAAATTTCAGATAGAAGAAAGGCAATAAAACATACAATTAAGCAACTTAGAAAAGGAGATTTATTAATTATTGCAGGTAAGGGGCATGAAAAAAATCAAATTATTAATGGCAAGGTATACCCCTTTGATGATGTTAAAATATCTAAAGGTTTCCTAAAATTATGAAATCGAGTCATATTTCAATTTCAGAGATTAACACTCTATTTAACACTAAGCATAGTGAAATAAAAATTACAGGTGCTTCACTTGATACAAGAACTATAAAAAAAGGAAATATTTTTTTTGCGATTAAAGGAAAAAATAATGATGGCCATAATTTTATTAATCTAGCAGAAAAAAAAGGTGCTTCTATAGCTTTTGTTCAACAAATAAATACTAAATCAGGCCTTAAGCAAATTAAAGTAAAAAACACTCTATATGCTTTATCATCTCTCGCTAGATACTACAGGTCCTTACTCAATGTTCAAATTATTGGAATTACGGGTAGTGTTGGAAAAACTGGAACTAAAGATGCGATTTCGTTTATTTTAAAAGAGTATAAAAATATTTTTTGCTCGAGAGAGTCCTATAACAATAAATATGGAATGCCACTAGAAATCTTAAATATGCCAAGAAAAACAAAATTTGGTTTTTTCGAACTAGGTATGAATCACTTTGGAGAAATAAAAAACTTAGTAAAAATATTAAAGCCAAATATTGCTATTATTTTAAATATTGAAAACGTACACTTAGGCAATTTTAAATCTTTAAAAGAGATTGCTATTGCGAAAAGTGAAATCTTTACGTCTTCAGAAAACATTGATTCACTAGTTCTTAACAAAGAGACCAATTATTATAATCTGTTATATAAATACTATAAAAAAACTAACATAAAAAAAGTTTATAATTATAGCAAAAAAAAATATTCAAACGTCTATATAAAAGAAAAAAAGGTAACAAAAAAAAGTATACAGCTTAAAGTTAGTCTTCCAGAAGACAAATTAATTAGTTTTGGTGTTAGAAGTGATCAGGAAAATTTAATTGATAACTGCTTAGCAATTATAAGTTGTTTACATGCACTTAACATTGACCATAGAGTTATTAAAAAGTTTAAAAACGTACCCTTCACAAATGGGCGCGGAAATATGATTAGATGTAAGTATAATGCTCACAAACTTAAGCTTTATGATCATTCGTATAATGCTAGTCCAATTTCAATGAAGCAAACGATTGATATATTTGATAGCTTAAAAGAGAAGAATATTGTTTATTTGATTGGTGATATGAATGAACTGGGCAAAAAGTCAAATTACTACCATATTGATTTAATTAATTTTTTGAATAAGAAAAAATTTGAAAAATGTTTATTTATTGGAAAGCACTTCAAAAAGTTAGAAAACAAAATTCGAAATAATAAGATTTATTTTTTTAAAGACATCAGTCAGGTTATCGACAATCTTGATGAAATAATAGAGAGTAATTATACAATTTTTGCTAAAGGATCTAATTCAATTAATATAAGAAGGTTAATCACTTATCTTAAACAACAAAACTTATGATATTATATATTTTAGAATACTTAAATATCCCAGGATTATACAATTTTTTCAATTATCTGACTGTAAGAACTGGTTTTGCTCTTTTTACTTCTTTCTTCTTTATATTGTTATTTGGCCCTGCACTAATTAATAAGTTAAGTTCTTATCAGTCTAGTGGACAGCCTATCAGGGAAGACGGGCCAGAGTCACATTTAATAGCAAAAAAAGGAACGCCAACAATGGGTGGAATTATAATATTGCTTGCTATTATTGGTTCTATTTTCCTTTGGGTAAATCCGGCAAGTTTTATATCATGGCCTGTTATATTTATACTAGTTACTTTTGGCTTAATTGGATTTTCAGATGATTACAGTAAAGTTAAAAATAATTCTAGCAAAGGCATTTCAGTTAAAATTAGAATATTTCTTCAAGTTATTGTTACACTTATTTTCATATATTGGATAAATGTATATCATCAAATTGATCTCAAGCTTTTATCATTACCATTTTTAAAAGATGTTTTTATTAATTTAGGTCTGTTTGCAGCACCATTTAGTTTAATTGTTATTTTAGGATCAGCAAACGCAGTCAATTTGACCGATGGTTTAGACGGACTCGCTATTGTTCCTGTAATGATTGTTGCTGCAACATTTGCTGTAATTTGTTATTTGGCAGGTAATATAATTTTTGCTGAATACTTATACATAAATTATTTGCCAGGAGCAGGTGAGCTTACAGTATTATGTGCAGCAATAATAGGATCAGCACTTGGCTTTTTGTGGTACAATGCTCCCCCTGCAATGGTATTTATGGGAGATACCGGCTCGCTTTCTTTAGGTGCAGCATTAGGATCAATTAGTATTTTATTAAAACAGGAAATAGTTTTAGCTATTGTTGGAGGGATTTTTGTGGCTGAAGCAATATCTGTAATATTACAAGTCTCATCCTTTAAATTATTTGGAAAAAGAATTTTTAAAATGGCACCATTGCATCATCATTTTGAAAAAAATGGTCTACCGGAGTCAAAAATAGTTATTCGTTTTTGGATAGTTGCAATAATTTTATCACTAATTGGGCTAGCGACGCTTAAAATCAGATAAATAGATGATTAAATTAAAATCATTTAAGAATAAATACTTCCTTATTATTGGAATGGGAATTACAGGTATATCCGTTTCAAATTCACTGCTTAAAGGAGGTGCACATGTTTATTTCTGGGATGATGATCTTAATAAAAGAAAGACACTAAGAAAAAAAGGTTATTATTTAATTAACGATAAGAATCTAACTAGAATAGAATATATAATGCCAAGTCCTGGTATTGCCACTGTAGGAAAAAAAGCACATAAATACATTAAAAAATTAAAATCTAAAAAATGTAAGATAATTAGTGAACTTGATTTATTTCAACTCTATGTAAATAGCATAAATAAATTAAAAAAAATTAAGATTATCGGTATTACTGGAACTAATGGAAAATCTACAACTGTTTCCTTAATTTATCATTCATTAAAAAAAAATAACGTCAACTCAGTTTTAATTGGTAATATTGGACAGCCTATATTTGCTTCAAAAAAGTTAAATCATGGCGTCTATATTTTAGAGCTTTCCTCATACCAGCTGGAGCAAGCAAAAATATTTAAGCCGGATATATCATGTATATTAAACCTATCACCAGATCATTTAGATCGTCACATTACTATGCATAACTATGCTGCCGCTAAATGTAATATATTTCAGAATATAAGTGCTAGAAATGTTTGTTATTATGACTCAAATAAAAATATACAAAAAATAGCTGCTTCGAGATTAGATAAGAAACAAATTAAACAATTAATTCCTGTGAGAAAAATTAATGATGGTCTTAAAAATAATAAAAATCTTAGCTTGAGAGCAAAAAAACTTAATATACAGAATTTAAATTTTTCTTTTTTAATATTAAAAAAATTAGGGTTAAAAACTTTAGATATTTATAAATCTTTTTCTTCATTTAGAGGGCTACCTCACAGGCAAGAGATAATTATGAAAAGAAGAAATCTTCTTGTAATAAATGATTCTAAATCAACAAATTATGAGTCCTTAATTCCAGCTTTAAATAACTATAAGAATATAATTTTGATTTGTGGTGGACAAATTAAAAGCAATAAAATCAATATATTAGATAAAAATCGACAAAATATTATTAAGGTGATTGTAATTGGAGAGACTAAAAACATTTTTTTTAATTATTTCAATAAGTACGTTGATACTTCATATGTAAAAACCTTAAATAAGGCAGTTAAAATGTCATTATCTACACCAAATATTGTGAACGAGCATTGTACTATTTTATTTAGTCCTGGAGCAGCATCGTTTGACCAATATACAAATTTTGAGGAAAGAGGTAATGATTTCATTAAAAAAATTAAAGCTAAGATTCTAAAATGACGAAGCCCCAGATAGAAAAGTCTATTATAACTGATTGGATTTACGAAATAAATAAACCAATATTTTTTTGTATACTTATACTTATTGCAGTTGGACTATTTATAAGTCTTACGATTAATCCTGGAACAGCAAGGTATGCAAATAATAATCTTTTGTCATACTTTAATATTCAGGCGCTTTACTTATTGTCTGGATTTATCTTATTCATCTTATTTTCTTTTATTAATTATAAACAAATAGCAAATATATCGATAATTGCATTCGGAATTCTCTTAATTGTTCTGTTTCTAACATTAATTTACGGTATTGAGATTAAAGGATCAAAGAGATGGATTAATCTTAAATATATTTCAATCATGCCGATTGAACTTATTAAGCCATTTTACTGTATTTTACTTGCATCTATCATGAATAACTCAAGCTTAAGAAATAGTTTTAGAAATTATGCGCTTAGTTTTAGTATTTATGCCGCAATCGCTACAATATTAATTTTTCAACCGGATATTAGTCAGTTGTTTCTTGTTTCAGTAATATTTTTCTCATCAGTATTTATGAGTGGATTTAGTATAATCGTCCTTGCATCAATTATTATTATTGGCTTAACGTCTTTTATTTTTATTTATTTTTTTAATTTTAATGTACAAAATCGAATCAACTCTTTCCTGTCACCTAATGACTTTGATGCAACTCAAACTGAATTATCTCTTCTGGCTATAAAACAAGGCGGTCTTATAGGTGTAGGTCCGGGAAATGGTGTATTGAAGAATAAAATTCCTGAAGCAAATTCTGATTATATATTCTCTGTTATTGCAGAGGAGTATGGTTTATTAGGATGTTTGATGATTTTAATAATATTCTTTGTAATTTCATATCAAGGATTCAAGAAAATATATAATACTAACAATAACTTTATACAAATTAGTTTATTCACTTTAATTATATATTTTTGCTTACAAGCCCTAATTCATATAGGAGTAAATATCAGACTACTTCCAACTACGGGCATTACTCTGCCTTTTATTAGTTATGGTGGTTCGTCTATTATAGGAATGTCAATTACATGTGGCTTAATATTATTATTATCTAAAAATAGACATAGTTGATGAGTAGGTAATTGTATGAAAAAATTCTTTCTAGTTGGAGGTGGAACAGGTGGGCATTGTATACCCATGAGTGTATTGCATTCCGAAATAATTAAAAAAAATGAATGCTATATCATAACAAATGAAAGAGGGTTAAAATATTTTGAAGACATCTCAGATAATCAAAAAATATTATTAAAGAATATAATTAATAAACATAGTAAAATTTCAAATTTAATAAATTTTCCATATATTTTTATTCAGTCAATTCCCCATTATTTAAAATTGAGACCCGATTTTGTTTTAGGCTTTGGAGGTTTTTTTACAGTCCCCGTCATGATTGCAGGATGGGTAATGCGGTTTAAAATCTTTTTACATGAAGGCAATGCAATTATAGGAAAAGCAAATAGATTTTTGTTAAAATTTAGTAAAAATCTTCTTACAACTTTTGACAATACCTTTATACCTGGCAAGAAAATAAATATTAATAATAAAATAGTCGGACTTCCCATAAGAATAACAAAAGAAAATAAAGTTTTTCATAATAATTCGAGTACCGATTTTGTTATATGCATTATAGGTGGTAGTCAAGGAGCGCAAAATTTATCAATTAATATTGCAGAGTCAATTAAGAGAGTTCAAGACAAAACGAAAAAAACAATTTCAGTTTTCCATCAATGCAGATCAGAAGATTTAAAAAGTTTGCAAAATTATTATAAGATTAATAATATCAAAAATGATGTAAGATTATTCTTTAACGAAATGACACAAGTACTTTCAAAAAGTGATATGGTGATTTCAAGGTCAGGTACATCAACAGTTAATGAAATTATATATTATTGTATTCCTTCAATACTTATACCTTATCCTCACGCCCTAGATAACCATCAATATTACAATGCAAAAAGCTTGAACATATCTGACTGCACAAAAATCATTCAAGATGACTCTGTGAGTTTAGAAAATATTTTTAATTCAATTTATGAGATAATTAATGATGATAAAAAGGTTAATTTAATCAAAGACCGCTTGAAAGCAAGGCGCATAAGTAATCCGTCTAAAAACATAATTGATTATTTTGAAAGATACTCGTGAATATTAATAAGGATATTTTGATTCACATTATTGGGATAGGTGGAATTGGTATGAGTGGCATTGCTGAAATTCTGTCAGATATGCAATATAATGTTCAGGGGAGTGATATAAATATTAATTCAAATATACTTCGCTTAAATAAAAAATGTATAAAAACTTTTAAAGGGCATAAACATGAAAACCTTAAAAATGTTAAATTAGTCGTATATTCAACGGCGGTAAAAAAGAACAATTTAGAACTAAAATTCGCAAAGAAAAATAAAATTCCATCAATATCAAGAGCAGAAATTCTTTCTCAGATAGTAAAACTTAAAAACTCAATTGCAGTTTCAGGTTCACACGGTAAAACAACAACTACATCACTTATTTCTTCAATTTTTAGTACGGCAAAAATGAAACCAACAGTAATCAATGGAGGTATTATTAATCAGTTTGGTACCAATACGAGATTAGGCTCGGGAAAATGGATGGTTGTTGAAGCAGATGAGTCTGATGGCACATTTTTAAAATTATCTTCAACAGTTGTGGTGGTAACCAATATTGATAGAGAGCACCTAGATTTCTATAAGAATTACAATAATTTACTAGTTCAATTTAAAAAATTTATAACGCAAGTTCCATTTTATGGATTTGCTGTTGTATGTAATGATGATCCTTCAATAAGAAGAATTATAAATAAGATTACTACAGCAAATATAATTACTTACGGAGAGGCTAAAGGCAGCGATATTCAGTGTAAAAATATAAGACACAACAGCAAGGGAGTTAGTTTCAATGTAGAAATAAAAAAAATTAATAAAACTTTAAAAAATATAAGTTTACCCATGCATGGTAACTACAATATTAGTAATGCTCTAGCTGCTATTGCTGTTGCTTCAGAACTCAATATTCGTCATGTAGCGATAAAGAAAGCTTTATCTAAATTTACTGGTGTAAAAAGAAGACTAACGAAACTCTGGGACAAAAAAAATATCAAGGTCATAGATGATTATGCTCATCATCCAACAGAAATTAAGAATGTCATAGAAGGTCTAAATTATTCTGATCCAAAAAGAAAACTAATTGTTATTTTTCAACCACATAGATATTCACGATTATCAAATTTAAAGAAACAATTTAGTAAATGTTTTATGAAATGCGACCAGGTTTTTGTATCTAATGTCTATGCAGCTGGAGAAACTGAACCAAAAAATTTTAAATTACAATTACTCATTGCAAGTATAAAAAAAAATTCCAAAGTTCATACAAATACTTATAAAAATGATGAGCAGCTTTTGAAATTTATAAAGTCTAGTCAACACAAACTTACTTTTTTATTTTTGGGTGCTGGAACAATAACTCATTGGGCTTCAGATTTTGCTAAAAACTTAAAAAAAATTTATGAATAGGAATCAACAAATATTTCAAGAAATTTTTTCAAAAAATAAAGTAAAAGGTAAGTATAAATTTGACTATAATCTGTCTAAACATAGCTGGTTTGGGATTGGCGGTAATGCTGAAATTTTTTATGTTCCCGCGAGTTTAGAAGAATTACAGCTTGTATTATTTTCAAATGAAAAGGCTATAGATGTCACTGTTATAGGTTTGGGTTCAAATATAATAATTAGAGATGGCGGTATTCCAGGCTTGGTCATTAAATTGGGTAATGGGTTTAATTATATTTCACATAATAAAGATATAGTATTTGCAGGAGCTGCCGTTCAGGATAAAGTATTATCAAAATATTGCTTCAGAAACTCAATAATAGGGCTTGAATTTTATTCTGGAATACCTGGTACTGTGGGTGGTGCTGCCTGCATGAATGCCGGGTGTTTTGGATCTGAAACGAAAGATGTATTTATCAAAGCAAAATGCTTAAGCAATCAGGGAGAACTGAAAGAACTACATTGTTCTGAGGAATTATTTACTTATAGAAAAAATAATTACTTAGATAAACTGATTGTTTGTGAGGTTCAATACATTAATGAAATAGGGGATCCATTAGCAATCAATAAAAAAATTAGAGAAATATCTAATCAAAGAAAAGAAACCCAGCCTCAAAAAGTATTAACTGCTGGAAGTACATTTAAAAATCCTTTTGATTTAGGTGTGTTAAAAGCTTGGCAATTAATAGAAAAAGCTGGATTGAGAGGATATGAGTCAAATGGCGTATCACTGTCGACACATCACGCAAATTTTATAGTCAATAGGCAGAAAGAGTCTGCTAACTTAATTGAAGACTTTGGTGAAAATATAAGAAGAGAAGTAAAGAATAAATTAGGTATTGAATTAGAATGGGAAATTAAAATTCTAGGCAAAAGATGAGTATATTCAATAAAGTTATGTTGATCTATGGAGGTATTTCAGCAGAAAGAGAAATAAGTATTATAACCTCAAATGAAATTTCAAAGGCACTTGTGAGACTAGGTTATGAGGTTATAGAAATTGATGCAAACCTAGATCTTTCAAATCATATCGCTGAATATAAACCTGATGTTATATTTAATGGCCTACACGGTACTTGGGGAGAAGATGGAGAGGTTCAAAAAATCCTAGAGCAAAATAATATACCTTATACGCATTCAGGAATTTTAGCCTCTCAATTAGCAATGGATAAATATAAATCTGCTGAACTATTTATTGAAAATAATTTTAATTATCCAGAAACTAATTTAGTAAATATTAATAATATTAATGAACAAGTATTTCCTAAGTACCCATTTGTTATTAAGCCAAGATGTGAAGGCTCCAGCGTAGGCGTTGGAATAATCAGAAATCATGATGAAAAAAAAAGATATTTAATAAATAACGCATATAGGAACGAAGTTTTAGTTCAAGAGTTTATTGATGGCCAAGAAATCAATGTTGCTGTCATCGGAAATGAAAAAACTGGATCAATAGAAATTGATCCAAAAAACGAATTTTACGACTACGAGTCAAAGTATTTTGATAATGGGAAGACTAAGCATATAATTCCACCAAGAATCAATAAAAAACAACTTGAAGAGGTAGAACATCTAGCTTTAAAGGCACATAAAATTCTTGGATGCAAAGGAGTCTCAAGAACAGAATTTATATTGGAAAAAAAGAGCAAGCAGTTTTATATCCTTGAACTGAATACACAACCAGGCATGACACAAACTTCACTAGTCCCAGAAATAGCAAAATACAAAGGAATAGAATTTGACGAACTTATTAATTGGATTTTAGATGATGCAGGAACGAACCGTTAAATTTATTAATATTGTATTTATAATATTAATTACAATTTTAGTATTAATATTTATTTCAATTTATCATTTCCCAAATTTGGTTTCAAAATATTTTGTATTAGATCAAATTATAATTAATGGTTCTAAAAAATCGAATACAGTAAAAATTAAGGAAGGAATTCATAATCATACATCTGATTTATTATCATTAGACCTACATAAGATTAAAGAAATTATTGAAGAAGAGAAATGGATTAAAAGAGTAAACTTAAAAAAAGTTTATCCGTCCACTTTAGTATTAGATATTATTGAAAATGATCCATATGCAATTTTTAGAGATCAGGGAAAGTATTATCTTTTAGACATAGATGGAACAATCATCACTCAAAAAAATAATGATTATGAACTCAAAAATTATATTATTGTTTCAGGTGATGAGTCCCCTTTAGCTCTGAACAGCATTATTAAGGCATTGAATATACATTTTTCTGAGTTGGTTTCACAACTTAGCGGACTAGATTTTATAGAGAGAAGGCGATGGAATTTAACTTTAAAAAATAATTTATTAATAAAATTGCCTGACACAAAAATAGATGATGCACTTGAAAACTTGAAGAACTTATTTGTTGAAGAAAAAGTATTGCAGAGCAATATAATTGAAATTGACTTAAGAATTGAGGGAAGGGCATCTTTGAAGGTCGACGAAGGAAAGATTAATTATGGTTTAAATGATATCTAATGTCACAAAGAAATATTTTTAGCGCTATTGACATACGTTCTGATAAAATAATTTGTTTAATTGCTCAAGAATTAGAAATTATAAATCGTGGCAAAATTCTTCAATTGATTGGTATCGGTATTTCAAAAATGCCAATTAATTGCACTAAACCTCTATCATTACCTCATGCTGAAATAAGTAATCATTTAAAAGGAGCAATTAAGAAAGCTGAAAATGAGGCTAATGCTAAAATATCAGATGTTTTTGTCAGTATTTCAGAAAATATGACATCCGAATATATCGATTTTAATATCCTTTGTAAAAATAGTTTAATTATAGAAAGAGATATTAAGGACTTTTTTAAATCGAAATTATTTACCAGTCTATATACAAAACTAAGTGAACCTTTGCATTCCTTTCCAATTAGTTATCGTCTTGATAACAAAAAAAGTGTATCCGATCCCATAGGAATGAAGGCTAACAATCTTCTTACAAAATGGCACATAATCTCAGTACCTAAAGATTATCTTGAAATAACGTATAAAATACTTCAAGGAATGGAACTTAATATAAAGCAAATAGTTTCTAGCAACTACTCAACAAGTTTAGCAGTATTAAATGATATTGAGTCAGACTTAGGCTCAATTACTATTGAAATACAAAAAAATAAAACAGTCTTATCTTATACATTCGATGGTCAAATGATTGGTTTTGATATTATAAAGATTGGAACTTTTCATTTTACTAGTGATATATCTCAAATAAAGTCACTAACGCTTGAAGAGTCTGAGCGCATAAGAAAAAAAATTGATATTTATGATAAAGATAAGAAATATGACAAAGATATCGAAAAATTTTATGCTATATACTTATCTCGTGCTGAAGAATTAACTAATTTGATCTCAGCAGCTGTTACTAAAACAAGATTTAATTCATTAGTATCAAATTCACTAATACTTACTGGATATGGAGCTAAGTCTTTCGTTATTCAAAAACTAATGAAATCTAAATTCATTAATTCATCATTTAGATTGGGATCAACTAGAAAAATAAATGGAACCAAGACTTTTATTGATAATCCCTCACTAACTTCAAGTTTTGGATTACTTACTTATGCTACAAATCATGATTTAGAAGGTGAAATTAGTAACGATCGAAAGAAAAAAAAATCAATATTTTCAGTAATTTACAAATTCTTCCAAAATTTATAAATGGTAACATAAAGTAATAATCTTTGTCTGTTAGATCATTAGCGATCCATTTATATAATTATTTAAGCAAATGCAAAAAACGCTCAAAAAATATTTTACCTTATCAGGTATCACATTGCACAGTGGAAAGATTAGCAATATCAAGGTTAACCCAGCACCAGCAAATACTGGAATATTATTTAAACGCACTGATTTAAAAGTTCCTCATCAGGAATGTCTCGTGGAAGCAAATATTAAAAATATTGAATTTTCAGAATTGTGCACAAAAATATCGAATGTCTATGGTAACTCTGTATCAACTATAGAGCATCTAATGTCAGCTTTTCACGGCTTGGGTATAGATAATGCAATCATTGAAATAGATAATTCAGAGCTACCAATTCTTGACGGTAGTTCTTTAGATTACGTATTGAAGATAAAGAGTGTTGGAATTAGAAATTTACAGACAAAACGAAAAATTATAAATATTCTTCGACCAATTATATTTAAAGAAAATGATAGTTATATCAAGGTCACCCCATCAAACAATTTGAGAATTAATTATACAATAGTATATGATCATGCATTAATTAAAGAGCAAAAACTTAACTTTGATTTAGACACAGAATATAATTATACAAATATTATTAGTAACAGTAGAACATTTGGATTTAAAGATGAAGTAGAACGACTAAAAGAAAGAGGTCTTATAGCTGGAGGGTCTCTTGAAAATGCAATTGTTCTTGATAATGAAGGAATTATCAACAATTCAGCACTTAGACATGATAATGAGTTTGTAAGACATAAGGTTTTAGACTTCATAGGTGATATATATCTATTAGGGAATAGAGTGCGAGGATCATTTGAAATATTTAAAGGGGGGCATAAACTCACTCACGAACTTGCCAAATTAATTATGTCTGACAAGTCTAACTGGAAGCTTGTTATTGAAAATGCTGACTCTCAAAAATTATCTTTCCCAACTTTAAACCATAAAAAAGAGCTTTCAGCTTCTTTTTAAAACATAAGATTTACCCTTTAATCTTAGTAAATATCTATTAAAATCAACTTTAATGTTAAATCCTAGAGTTTCTGTTTCTTTAATAGTGTTCTTAATAATATTTACTGCGTGTTCAGATTCTAAACTCATGACTCCAGAGACAGAAGGTGAGAAGTTACAAATTCTTTATAATGATGCAATGAAGCTTGTAAAAAAAAGAGACTTTGTTGATGCTGCTATTTTATTTGAAGATATTGAAAGACAATATCCTTACTCAAAATGGTCAAATCAAGCTCAATTAATGTCTGGTTTTTGCTATTACAAATCAAATATGTATAACGACAGTTTAGATGCCCTTGAGAGGTTCATAGTATTATATCCAGGAAGTAAAAAAATTTCATATGCCTACTATCTCAGAGCATTAAATTATTTTGAGCAGATAAGTGATGTAGAAAGAGATCAAACTATTACTTCAAAAGCTAAAAGGGCTTTTAATGAGGTAATAAATAAGTTTCCAGATTCTGAGTTTGCGAGTGATGCGCTAAATAGAATTGACATTATAAATGATAGGCTCGCCGCAAAAGAAATTGAGATCGCAAGATATTATCAATTTAATCATCAATGGATATCAGCAATAAACAGATACAATACAATTTTAGATGAATATAAAACATCAATTTACACTGAAGAAACATTGCATAGACTTGTAGAAATTTACTATTCACTTGGTCTTCATGAAGAAGCAAAAAGATATGCAGCAACTCTTCAATTTAATTTTCCTGAAAGTGATTGGTATCTACTAAGTTACAATATTGTAAAAGATCTTTCATAATTAATATAAGTGACAATTACTAAAGAAAAAAAAATAAAAAAGCTAATTGATAAAATCAATTATCATAACGATCTTTACTACAATAAAGATAACCCTGAAATCAGTGATGCGGAATACGATCGTTTAATTTCTGAATTTAAGAAAATTCAGAAAGATTTACCCAATTTAAAAGATGAAGATAATCCGCTTATGAGAGTTGGTGGAAAACCTTCTTACGAGTTTACTAAATTTAATCACCCTACGAGAATGCTCTCTTTAGATAATGCAATGACAAAAGAGGACTTAGAAAATTTCATAAAAAAAATTAATAGATTTTTATCACTGAAAGATATGAATATTCAATTTTCAATTGAACCTAAAATTGACGGTTTATCAGTAAATCTAATATATGAAGCTGGCCAGTTAACAGTTGCTGCTACGAGGGGTAATGGTTTAGATGGAGAAATAATTACGAACAACGTATCTACAATTAGAGAAATACCTCAAAAACTTAATATTAAATCTCCACCTAAAAAGATAGAAATAAGAGGAGAGATCTTCATCACAAAAAAAGACTTCTTGGAATTAAATGAGAAATCCATGAGCCAATTTGCAAACCCGAGAAATGCTGCTGCAGGAAGTTTAAGACAATTAGATGTTAAAATAACTGAAAGCAGACCATTGAGATTTATAGCACACGGCTTTGGAGCATATAAGGAGGGAAAAAAAACATACTATGATCAGATGATGGAATTTAAAACCTGGGGAATACCAATTAGTCCTTACTTGAACGTTGCAAATGGTATTGATGACTTATTAAAAAATTATAATTATATAAATGATAAAAGATCAGAAATTCCATATGATATTGATGGGTTAGTATACAAGGTTGATGACACGTTGTATCAAAGCAGGTTAGGAACGGTTGGCAAGACGCCAAGATGGGCAATAGCACATAAATTTGCTTCAGAAACAGCCAAGACAAGTATCAAAAAAATAGATATACAGATTGGCCGAACAGGTTCGGTTACACCTGTAGCAAGACTTGAGTCAATAAATATAGGGGGCGTTTTAGTCTCAAACGCAACTCTACATAATTTTGAGGAGATTGAAAAAAAAGACATAAGAGAAGGTGATACAGTTGTTATTGAAAGAGCTGGCGATGTAATACCGCATATTTTAAATATTGTATTAGATAAAAATAAAAAACGATCGAGGTTATTTAAGCCACCCAAAAAGTGTCCTGTATGTGGCTCCAGTATCATCATTGATCCTGACGAAGTAGTAGTTAGATGCTCAGGTACATACATTTGTGAAGCACAGATTGTTGGAAGATTAAAGCATTTTGTATCTCGAAGTGCGCTCGATATTGAGGGATTAGGAGATAAACAAATAAACTTATTTTATAATAAAAAAATTATCAAAAATTATAGCGATATTTTTAAACTTGAAAAAAATAGAAGCCAAATTGTGAATATGGAAGGGTGGGGGGAGCTTTCTTTTAAAAATTTAGTTGAAGCTATCAATGATAAAAGGAAAATTGAACTTTCAAAATTTATATATTCAATTGGAATTAGATTTATTGGTGAAAAGAATGCTCAAATAATCGCGCAAGCTTTTAAGAGTACAAATATATTTACTAGGTTTTACAATAATGACCAAGACGTAAAAAAAGATATATTTAATATTTTAGAAAATACTGATGGACTTGGTCCCAAAGCAATAGAATCGTTTAAAGAATATTCAGATTATAAAGGCAATAGAAATCAAATATTATCACTCATTGAAGAAGTTAACTTAGTCATAAGTTCATTAAAAACAGTCAAATCTCCAATTACAGGAAAAAAAATAATCTTTACAGGTACTTTAAGTTCTATGTCCAGGGCTGAGGCAAAATCTATGGCAGAGAAACTGGGTGCTAAAGTTGTTTCAAGCGTCAATAAATCTACTGACATATTAGTTGCAGGAGAAAAATCTGGCTCAAAATTAAAAAAAGCCAATGAACTCGGAATAGAGATTATGAACGAAGAGAGCTGGAGAAAGCTATCTTTATTGTAAAGGTGCAGTCTGATTAATAAGCCAATCTCTCTCATTAGAGTTCATTGATGGTGTTAATATATTTCTAACCTTTTTATGATATCTATTTATCCAATTAATTTCATTTGCTGTTAATAAGGATTGATCTATTAACAATCTTTCAAGTGGTGCTATTGTTATGGTTTTAAAAGTTATTATCCCTTTTGACAATTTTGAGAGAATTAAATTTTCGATCCTAATGCCATAGTGATTTTCTTTATAATAACCAGGCTCATTTGAAACAATCATACCATCTTCAAATTTAATTTTTGAATTTTTAGAAATTGAAGGAGGATTTTCATGAACATTAAGGAAGCAGCCGACCCCATGTCCGGTACCGTGATCAAAATTGCAATTAATTTCTTTCAATGGTTTTCTCGCTAAGCGATCAAGTTTTTTACCAGTTTCACCATACTTTATTTTACTTCTTGCAACTGCAATGTGTCCTTTTAATACTCTTGTATACATTTCAATTTGTTCTAGTGAAGGCGTATCAAAGCAAATTGTTCTGGTAACATCTGTTGTACCATCCAGATATTGTGCTCCTGAATCTACTAAAAATAAATCTGAAGTCTTTATTGTTTTGTTTGTTTTTTTGTTAGCTCTGTAGTGAACAATAGCGCCATTTGAACCAGTTCCTGCTATAGTAGGAAAACTTAATGAAAAGAACTTTTCATTTTTCTTTCTTTTATTATCCAAGTACTTAATTGCATCTAATTCTGATATTTTCTTGTTTTTTACGTTATTTTTTATCCAATAAATAAATTTTGTAAGAGCTATGCCATCTCGTTTATGACATTCTATCATTCCATTTTTTTCCAATCTATTTTTCTTTGATTTTAATAATTGGATTAGATCGCCTTCAATTTTTAATTTTGCTTTATTTTTAATCTGGTTAGCTAGACTGAAAGACACAGTATTTGCATCACATATTATTGTATCTTTTTTGTGTAAATTATTTACAAAATTGTTAACTTCTAGAGTATTACTAAACTCTATATCAACACCAAATTTTATATTTTTAGAATTATTAAAATCAGAAAAAACATAACATTTTCCAGATTTATGAATTAAAGCTTTTGATAGGAACAAAGGCGAATATTTTATATCTTTTGCTCTTATGTTGAATATCCATGCGATCGAGTCACATGCGGTAATTAAATAGTAGTCTGCATTAGAATTGTACAAATATCTTTTTATGTAATTCACTTTTCCCGAAGTACTTATGCCGCCTACTATAAATGGTTTAGATTTCTTTTTTTTAGGTTTATCGACCCAGATTTGATCTATTAAATTTTTATCGATATTTTTAATCTTCACACCTTTGTCTATATTTTTTTTTATATGAGCTACTCTTTGATAAGTTATTGTATTCCCATCAATACCTATTGCCTTTGGTTTTTTATTTTTTAGTAAATCAATAGGAGATAAATCTGTATAATTATAAATCTTGAAGTGTTTCCTATTTACTTCTTGAGATGCTTGAATCGTATATCGGCCATCAACAAAAAGAAACGCTTCCTTTTTGCCGATAATAATATCCCCAGCAGAACCACTAAAATTACTGATCCATTCTAGCCGTTTGCTGTAGTCTGGTAAGAATTCATTTTGATATTCATCTGAATGTGGAAGAATATAATACTGAATATCGTTTTTTTTTAGTAAAGATCTTATTTTTGATAATTTATTGTCGTTGCTTAGCATGGCTTTAAGAAATCAGAAATTAGCTTTTTTTTACCGTATTTGTCAAAATCAACAATAGCTTTTGTTCCATCTATGTCTTGTATTGTCCCAATGCCAAACTTTTTGTGTTCAACAGTTTGTCCAATTTGCAGGATAAGATCATCATTTATATCTTTTACATTTTCAATCTCCATATCTACTACAGTTCTATAGCTAGATACCTCATTATTTTGAAATGAAATCTTTTTTGGTTTTAAACCATAATCTTGGTTGTATTCGTCAAAATGAGGTTCCTGAAAAGAATTCAAATGATCAGAAGCATGGTTGATTGTCTTTATGATTTTTTGATCTAATTCATCAATAAACCTTGATTGCAGGGAAGGCATCCAATTATTTTGAAAACGTCTCGTCATCGACGTTATAATATTAATTTTTTTCTTTGCCCTCGTTATTCCTACATAAGCCAGTCTTCTTTCTTCTTCTATACCCTTATTGCCACTTTCATCGATTGTTTTTTGATGTGGAAACAGCCCTTCTTCCCACCCTGGCAGAAAAACAAAGTCATACTCAAGTCCTTTTGCAGCATGCAAGGTCATTATATTTACTTTGTTATCTACGTTATTTTCATCTACTGCTGTTACTAATGAAATATGTTCTAAAAACTCCTCAATACTATTGTAGTCTTGCATTGCAACTATAAGTTCTTTTATATTTTCAATTTTTGTTTGAGCAGATACATTTTTGTCATTTTTAAGCATATTCATGTATCCAGATTCATCTAATAATATCTTCAAAATATCATAAAATGGAACATTTTCGACCATTGACCTTCCTCTGTCTATAACCCCAATAAACGATTTCAAACCTTCAGAAATTTTTTTCGTAAGTTCATCAGTATCAATCATATTTTTAGATGCTTGATACAGCGAAATTTTATTTCGATTTGCTAGTGAGAGGATATGATTAAATGACTTTTCACCTATGCCCCTTTTTGGCACTGTAAGCGCTCTTTCAAAGGCGACATCATCTTGACTTTCAAAGACTAATCGTAAGTAGGAAACTGCATCTTTTATTTCAGCTCTTTCATAGAATCTAATTCCACCTATTATACGATATGGAATTGAATACTTAATCAAAGATTCTTCTATTTCTCTAGATTGAAAAACAGCTCTTACCAAAATGGAAACATTATTTAAATCAGTATTATCTTTTTTATAATCTAAAATTTCTTGTGCAACAAGATTAGCCTCGTCACGACTTGAGTTAACTAAGTGCAGGTAGATTGGTTCCCCAGTTCCTTGATCAGATATTAATTCTTTTCCAAGTCTCATTTCATTATAACTTATAAGTGACGATGCAGACTTTAAGATATTGTTTGTTGATCTATAATTTTGTTTTAACCTTATGACCTTTGCATTCTCGAACTCTTTTTCAAATTTTAACATATTGTCTACTTCAGCTCCACGCCAACTATAAATAGATTGATCATCATCACCGACGCAGCATATATTAAGATGTACAGAGGCAAGAAGTTTAAGCCATATATATTGTGCTGCATTCGTATCTTGATATTCATCAACATGTATATATTTAAAATTTGATGCATATCTTTTTAAAATATCATCTCTCTTAAATAAATTTATACATTGCAGAAGTAAATCTCCAAAATCTAGGCAATTAATTTCAAATAATCGTTGCTGATAGATTTTGTAAATTGTTAAACTTTTTTCATCAATGAGGTTATCAAGACTTTCAGCTTTAATATCATCAGGGTTCAGTGCTTTATTTTTCCATTGGTCAATTTTTGATTGAATAAGTTTGGGTGAGAACTGAGATTGATCCAGGTTCTCAGCTTTAATAATTTGCTTTATAAGTGAAAGCTGATCGTCTTTATCTAATATTGTAAAACTTGACTTAAGACCCAATACTTCGGCATGATTTCTAATAATTTTTGCCCCTATTGAATGAAATGTTCCGATCCATGGAATCCTATCCATGCTTTGATTTACAAGTTGCTGAACCCGATCAGCCATCTCACGAGCAGCTTTATTGGTAAATGTCACGCAAAGTACTTGAGATGGAAAAGCAAGGTTAGTCTCTACAATATGTGCCACGCGCGCTGTCAAAACTCTTGTTTTTCCTGTCCCTGCTCCTGCAATAATTAGGTTTGGACCTTCTGTGCTGCAAACAGACTCATGTTGTAACTCATTTAAGCTGTCTAGGTATTGGGCATTACTCATGATCGATTTTTTAAGTGATTCAAGACATATAGTCTAATAGCGCTTGATAAATTTGAAGTTGTTTTTTTTTGATCAATGTCAGAAATTAGTCGATCAGGCGTAGTATTGTTTTGTTTGCTTAGAGTAACAATTTCATCCCAAAATTCTTTTTCTAAAAATACACTGGTAATATGACCATCTAGATTGACTGTTCGCTTTTTAGAGTTTTGCATTTAGAATAATCAAGATGAAGTGATCATCTTACTGGGACTTAGAAGTGATTTAATTTTCTTATTTTCTAGATATTTTAAAATTTTATTTGCCTCTACAAGTGATATATTTTTCTTGTGGGCAAGTTTAGCCAACTCAGCTGCCTTCGTATAGCCAATCTCTGGGGCAAGAGCCGTAACAAGCATTAGTGAATTTTCAACGCCTTGCTTAATATTTTTGACATTAGGCTTGATCCCTTTAAGGCATTTATCATTAAAATTAGTTATCGCTGAAGCAAGTAAATTAATTGAATTAATGATATTTAAGCCTATGAGTGGTTTGAATGCATTAAGTTCAAAGTGACCTTGTGAACCTGCCATTGAGATAACATTATGGAAACCCATCACTTGTAAACACACCATTGTTAAGGCTTCACTTTGAGTAGGATTAACTTTACCTGGCATGATTGATGATCCAGGTTCATTCTCAGGTAGGCTGAGCTCACCCAAACCTGAGCGAGGACCTGAAGCTAAAAGTCTTATGTCATTTCCAATTTTAAATAAATCAGTGGCAATTACATTAAGTACGCCTGATAGCTCTACAATTGAGTCATGAGACGCAAGTGCTTGAAATTTATTCTTAGCAGGTTTGAATTTTGACTTAGTTATTTTACTTATTTCTGAAACCACAATTTGGTCAAAACCACGTTTCGTATTTAATCCTGTACCTACAGCGGTTCCACCTTGTGCAAGGTAACTTAAGTTTGACAAAGCTACTTCAACTCTTCGAATATTTGAATTGATTTGCGCTTGATATCCAGAAAATTCTTGTCCTAACGAAAGCGGAGTTGCATCCTGCAGGTGAGTTCTTCCGATCTTTATAATACTTTTCCATTTCTGAGATTGGGATTTTAATACTTTCTCCATGCTTTTTAATGCTGGGAGAAGTTCATTTATAATTTTTAATTTAGCTGCGATATTTATAGCCGATGGGAAGCTGTCGTTAGTTGACTGGCTTTTATTAACGTGATCATTTGGATGAACAGGCGAATTTGTTCCAAGTTTTTTTGATATTTTCCTGTTTGCTATGTTGGCAATAACCTCGTTTACATTCATATTTGTTTGTGTTCCGGATCCAGTCTGCCAAACAGAAAGGGGGAAATGTTCCTTATATTTTCCTGATGAAACTTGTTTTGCAGCATCAATAATCGCGTTAGCTATTTTAGGACTTAGAAGCTTTTGTTTTTGGTTGGCTTTTGCACACGACATCTTAATAACTGCCAAGGCATGAATTATCTCAATTGGCATAATATCATTGCCAATTCTAAAATTCTTTAATGATCTTTGAGTTTGTGCTCCCCATAAATTAGTGTTGGCGACTTTAATTCTACCCAAACTGTCTTCTTCTTGTCTTGTTTTTTGACTCATGATGAATGTACTATAGTACCCTAATATATTACATATGGTAAGCGATTAAGCTTTTTCAATGATAATTCTATTATACTACTGCAAATCCGAAATGAAATGCCAGTAATAACAAGAAAATAAGTGAGAGTGCAGCTAGGTAGTAAGGAATCATAAATTTGGATTATCAGAGTCCATAACTTTTAAAACTAGTAATTTTTAGACATTTT
Organism: uncultured Pelagibacteraceae bacterium; assembly: GCA_902526565.1. Taxonomy (GTDB): domain Bacteria; phylum Pseudomonadota; class Alphaproteobacteria; order Pelagibacterales; family AG-422-B15; genus CACNXQ01. Next base: position 25,339 of record CABZLP010000005.1, read on the forward strand.
AAAAGTGAATAAGTAAATTAAGGTTTAATTTTATGTTTAAAAAACGACAAGAAAGTCCGTCAGGAAAATTTTTAAATTTTGAACTTATAAAAGAAGAGGATGGGATTTTCTTTTTTGAAATAATTTTTCCACCCGAGACGGCAAGTCCACTCAATTTAGTTCAAGGTGGAATGATTGATGCAGCCTTAGACGAAGCTACTTCAATGACAGCATATATTGCTTTTAAGGAAGAAAAACTTCCACTTACAACAGATCATCATGTTTTATTTCATAGGCCGATGCCACTCGGCAAGGCTACTATGCAAACTCAAATTATAAAATACGGCAAGACAGTTACGACTATTGAGGGAAAGTTATTTGATCAGAACGAAAGGTTAGTTGCAACAATGCTTCATACAGCTTTGCCAACGAGTATTCCAAATTAGCTTTTTATGAATGAAGTGGGAGACTTCTGTTGCCCGGTGCCTCCCGAACCGCGCTTACCTAATTAGATTAAGCAGCGAGCGCTAATTTATTGTTAGCATTTAAAAGTTAGCCCGATAACGGCGGTACAATGCCGAGAGAAAAACTTACCTTTAATCATTCGTCGATCCTGTATCACCCCCTAAAAAATGGTGGAGGTGCCGGGTACCGCCCCCGGGTCCGTAATGGGTATTATATAAGCCGTTTATCTCTATAGCTGGGATATCCCCAGCAATCTGAATATAGTTTGATATTGAATCTTTTTAAAGAGGCTATTCTTATTATAATATGCCATTAATATTTGATTCACAAAAATGCCTGTAAATAAAGAACAACTTGAAGAGATAGAAGCTTTACGCTCTGAAAAAACTGAGACAGTCAGAGTTACTGCTCCTGAGTTAGAGGCTGTTTTGTACCAGCCCATTGAAGTTCTCGATCATGGGTTTGTTCGAGTTATTGACTATATGGGTGATGACAGTTCTGTTGTTCAATCTGCTAGGGTCTCTTATGGTAAAGGGACAAAGAAAATTTCAAATGATCAAGGTCTAATTAAATACTTGATGAGACATCGCCACTCAACGCCTTTTGAAATGTGTGAGATTAAGTTTCATATAAAGTTACCAATTTTTATTGCTCGTCAGTGGATTAGACATAGGACTGCGAATGTAAATGAATATTCAGCTAGGTATTCAATACTTGATAAAGAGTTCTACATACCCTCTGCAGAAAATTTAGCGGCCCAATCTCAGATTAACAATCAGGGTCGGGGGGACGCACTAACTGATGACGAAGCATCAAATGTTATTCAAATATTAAAAAATGATGCAGAGCAAACGTACGCAAATTATGAGACACTTTTAAATGAAAACTCCTCAGGGGGAGTTTTGGATGAGGGAAAGTCTGGTATTGCGCGCGAACTTGCAAGAATGAACCTTACATTAAATACGTATACACAATGGTATTGGAAAATTGATCTCAACAATCTTCTGCATTTTCTAGCCTTGAGAGCTGACGACCATGCTCAATACGAGATCAGAGTTTATGCAGATGTAATGCTTGATCTGGTAAAAAAATGGGTTCCTTTGACTTATGAGGCATTTGAAGACTACCGCATGGGAGGTACAGAGTTGTCAGCAAAAGAAATTCATCTGATGAAAAAACTTCTCAATGGAGAAAAAGTTTCATTTGAAGAGGAAGGTCTATCTAAAAGAGAGTGGAGCGAACTCCAAAAGAAATTTGACCTTAATTAGTACTGGACAGTTTTTCTAATTTCAGCCTTTTAATTAAAGTCTCTGCCAACTCATTAAATATTTTACTAACTTTGTGGTCAGGCACTAAATTAGTTAAAGGATGACCTTTGTCACTTTGTTCCATGAGCAATGGATCATGCGGTAAATTTGCTAAAATTTCATAATCATATTTTTCAGCTATATCTTTGGTTTTGCTCTCACCATAAAGACTATATTCTTTACCAGTGTCCGGTGCTAAAAAATAACTCATATTTTCAACTATGCCGAGTATTGGGACTTTAGTTTTTTCAAACATTTTTAAACCGCGCACAACATCGATCAAAGCAATATCTTGAGGCGTTGTTACAATAATGCTTCCGGAAATATTAATTTTTTGAATAAGTGACAGTTGAACATCACCAGTACCAGGGGGTAAGTCAATCACCATTATGTCAGCATCCCCCCAATTAACTTTATCGATCATTTCATTAATTGCCTTCATGACCATGAGTCCACGCCAAATAATTGGATTTTCATCATTTACCATATACCCCATAGACATTGTGGAAATGCCATATCGATCTATAGTTTCTATTTTTTCTCCATCAGATGAAGGCTTTTCATTTACACCAATCATTTTCGGAATTGACGGTCCATAAATGTCAGCGTCTAACAGGCATGTTTTAAGTCCTATAGATTTGAAAGCGCATGCAAGGTTCACAGCGACAGTTGACTTGCCTACACCACCTTTTCCAGAGGCAACAGCTAAAATATATTTTATTTTGGATGTACCAGCGTTATTTGATTTTTTTACCTGAGCACTATTTTCTTTTTCATTTTCTAAATTTTCTTTGTGGTATGTTGTAATAATATTTACTTTTGTGATACCAGGAATTTCATTAAGAGCAGCTCGAACATCGTTAAATATTTTTTCATTTTTTTTTTGATCCATCTCATCAAATTCTAATATGCAATCAATTTTACCATCACTTGCGTTGATATTTTTCACCATACCTAGAGCTACGATATTCTCACCTTTACTGTCGTTCATTACTTGTCCAAGTAAGTGTAATGCTTGATTTTCTAGAGTTTCTGCCATTTTTTTGAACTTGTATTATAATAATTAATCACAATATATCATAGGGATACTTGTAATTAATTGCTTTTAACCATTTTTACCATATATAAATATTCAATTAATAAAATGTCTTGGTCTGATAACAATAATAATGATCCTTGGGGATCTTCTGGTAACGGCAGCGGCAGACGTGGTCCTGGACCAAACATGGACGATGTAATTCGAAATGCTCAAAATAAATTTAAAGGAATGATGCCTGGCTCTTTTTTTGGAAAGTTAGGGCCAATGGTCATAATAGGAATTCTAATTCTAATTTGGCTAGCAAGCGGCTTTTACAGAGTGCTACCTGATGAGCAAGGAGTAGTTCTTCAATTTGGAAAATATACCAAAACTACTCAACCTGGTTTAAATTACCATCTTCCTTATCCAATTGAGAGAGTTTTCACTCCTAAGGTTACTAAAATTAATAGAATAGATGTTGGTTATCGTCAAAGCCCTGATTCACGTGTTACAGCGATTCGTGACGTCGAGGAAGAAAGCTTGATGCTAACTGGAGATGAAAATATTGTAGATATTGATTTTTCTGTTTTTTGGTTAATCAATGATGCCGGAAAGTTTCTGTTTAATGTACAGGCCCCAGAATTAACTGTAAAAAGTGCTGCTGAAACAGCTATGCGTGAGTCTATAGGTCAAGCTTCAATTCAATCTATTTTAACCGAGGGGAGAACAGAAATTGAAGATAAAACTCGAGTATTAATTCAAGAAATATTAGATGAGTACGGAACTGGAATAACTATAACGCAGGTTCAGACACAAAAAGCTGATCCGCCTGCTCAAGTTATTGATGCATTCAGAGATGTCCAAGCCGCACGTGCAGATAGGGAAAGACAACGTAACGAAGCTGAAGCTTATGCTAATGATATAATCCCAAGGGCTCGAGGTGAAGCAGAGCAGATACTTCAATCGGCTGAAGGTTATAGGCAAAAAGTGATAGCTGATAGTGAAGGTAAAGCTGCTAGATTTTTATCAATTCAAGCTGAGTATGCTAAAGCCCCATCTGTTACAAGAAAGAGAATTTTTTATGAAACCATGGAAGATGTGTTTTCTGACATGGATAAAGTAATTATCGATAAAAATGGAGGGGACTCAGTAGTGCCTTACCTGCCCTTACCAGAATTAAAGAAAACTCAGGATTAAATATGAGAGCGTCTAGAATTTCCCTTATCGTAATTGGCCTAATTGCTATTATTTCGTATTTTACATTGTTTACTGTTTTGGAAGTAAAAAATGCAATTGTCCTTCAGTTTGGAGATCCAAAAAGGGTAATCACTGAACCAGGTCTTAATTTTAAGATTCCATTTATTCAAAATGTTATATTTATCGATAACAGAATATTAGACATCGATGCACCGGCAGCTGAAATTATTGCTTCAGACCAAAAGAGGCTCATTGTTGACGCGTTTGTAAAATTTAAAATTGTTGATGTGTTAGAATTCTATAAAGCCCTCGGAAATGAAAATGTAGCGAGATCAAGAATATCTGCTGTCGTCAACTCTCGAATTCGTGGCGTCTTAGGTGAAGAACCTTTAGCATCAGTTTTGTCAGAAAATAGATCTAAACTAATGAAACAAATTACTTCGCTTGTTGAAGCTGAAGTAAGAAATTTTGGTATTGAGATAGTTGATGTAAGAATTAAGCGAGCAGATTTACCTGAAGCAAACAGTCAGGCTATTTTTGCTAGAATGCAAACAGAAAGAGAAAGAGAAGCAAGAGAGTTCAGAGCTCAAGGTGCAGAGATGGCACAAAAAATAAGATCAACTGCAGATAAAGAGGTTACAATAATTAAATCGCAAGCAGAAAAAGAAGCGAATATCGTTCGTGGTGAAGGTGACGGAATGGCAAACAAAGTCTTTGCAGAAGCATTTGGTAAAGATCCTGAATTTTTCGCTTTTTATAGAGCCATGCAAGCCTATACTGAAGGTCTTAACAGTGACGACACAACGATGATCTTGTCTCCCGAGAGTGAGTTTTTTGAGTACTTCGGAGACTTTAGAAGCGTAGGAAATTAAATTACATAATCTCCGATAATAAATATGACCCAATTCGTATTAGGTTCTTTAGGCATGTTATTAATAATAGAAGGTCTTCTTTACGCCTTATTTCCAACTAGAATGAAAGCAATGATTACAAGTATGTTAAATATGAATAATGATACATTAAAGTGGGGTGGATTAATGTCAGCAATATTAGGCTTTATAATGCTGTGGTTGGTGATCGAATGATTAATAAATATTTTATTTTTCCATTATCTTTATTCATATATTTGAATAGCATAATCATTACATTTGCCTTTACGGGCCCAGACACATTTTCTGATTTAGCAGAAAACGTATCCCCATCAGTAGTAAACATTTCTACAACTGGTGTAATAGAGCAAACAGGACCTGAGGTCCCATCAATAGAAGATTTTTTTAACTTCCCATTTAATATGCCACGATCTGAACCGTCTGAACGGGAGTTTAGTTCTTTGGGCTCAGGTTTTGTTATATCCAAAGATGGCTTTATAGTTACCAATAACCATGTAGTTGAAAATGCATCTGATATACAAGTAACATTTACAGATGGTACAAAAATAGAGGCTGAATTAATCGCGGCTGATGCTGAAACCGATCTAGCTCTTTTAAAAGTTGATGCAAACAATCTGGATTATCTTGAATTTGGTGATTCTGATACAGCTAAGGTTGGAAACTGGGTTATGGCAATTGGAAATCCACATGGCTTAGGGGGAACTGTCACTGCTGGAATAGTATCCGCAAGAGGTAGGATGTTAGGAGGAAGATACGATGACTTTATTCAAACGGATGCCTCAATTAATAGAGGCAACTCAGGTGGACCTCTTTTCAATCTAGAGGGTAAAGTAATTGGCGTGAATTCTATGATTATTTCGCCTAGTGGCGGATCAATTGGCATTGGTTTTGCGATTCCATCTAATTTAGCTAAAAATATTATTGATCAACTAAAGGATACTGGAGAAATAGAAAGGGCATGGCTAGGAGTAAGAATACAAGAAGTAACCGAAGAGATAGCTCAAAGCCTGGGTCTTACCAAAACATATGGCGCTTTAGTTCAAGGCTTAACACCAGATAGTCCGGCTCTAAGTGGTGGCGTAAAAGAAGGTGATATAATTATTGAGTTTAATGGCAAAGAAGTTGAGTCGGTTCAAACACTCCCCAAATTAGTAGCAGAGGCAAATATAGGAGAAATAAGCACTGTTGTTGTGTGGAGAGATGAAAAAGAAGTTTTATTAAATGTCAATCTTGGTAAGCAGCCTTCCCTTGAAGAACTTGCTAGTATTGAAAATAATGGATCATCAATTAACGTAGCTGAGTTAGGTATTAAAATACGAACAATTTCAGATGAAGACAAAGAGAGGTTACAGCTACCGTCGACTCAGCAAGGCGTCATTTTATCTGAAATAGATAATGACTCATTTCTTATAAGGCAAAACATAAAAAAAGATGACATCATAATTGAAATACAAAACAAAGTTATAAATTCAACAGGGGATGTATTAGAAATTATTGATGAAGTAGTAGCTCAAGGAAAAGAAAATATTTTGATAGTTTTTTATGCAGGTCCCAATTCAAGAAAATATATAGGCGCAAAACTTTCGCTTGATTAATGAAACATGTCTAGAGATTTAATTGTTATCTTTGGACCTACAGCAAGTGGAAAATCAAAAAAAGCAATTGACATCGCTTTAAATCATAAATCATCGATCATTAACTTGGATAGTATGCAAGTTTATAAAGATTTAAAAATCCTTACCGACAGGCCAACAGAAGCAGACTTAAGCATATGCGATCATAGATTATATGGTTATCTTAGTGGAGATGAATCAAGTACAGCTGCATCATGGTTAAATGATGCAGTAAATGAGATTAAAAAATGTTTCAGTAACAAAAAACTTCCTATTTTGGTAGGAGGTACAGGAATGTATTTAAATGCACTTAAGTTTGGCTTAGCTGATATTCCGGATATTGATGAAACAATAAAAAATGAAACTCAAGGTTTATTTGATAGTTATGGACTTAGATTTCTTTTTGATGAGATAAAGAAAAGTTATCCGTCTACTAAAATTCAAGAAAATGACAGACAAAGAATATTTAGAAGCTATTCACTATTAAAACAAACAGGTAAAGTATTAGAAGAATGGCAATTAAGTACTTCTCCTGCAATTGATGATATAAATTACCACATATTACTAACAACCACTGAAAGAGATGAATTATACTCCAAGGCAGAATTAAGAGTTGACCATATGTTTAAAAGTCTTGTGGTTGATGAAGTAAGTGATTTATTAAGCAAAGGCTATAACGATAATAAGTCTATTATGAAAGCTATAGGAGTTAGGGAAATTAGAAGTTTCTTAGATAAAAAAATTGATCTTGAAGAATGTAAAAATACCATCAAAAAAAATACCAGAAATTACATTAAAAGACAGCTAACTTGGATAAAAGGTAATAATATTACCCAAAGTATGGATATAAAGAAATTTATGTAATGTAAAAATCTTATATGCTTTTCATTAATTTAATTGTATTTGACTTTTGTAGCAAATCTCCATAGAAAGTCACTTCAAACGTAAGGGGAATTTATGGTTAATATTCAGATGACAGGCGCTCAAATGGTTTTACAAGCATTTGAAGATCATAAAGTTGATACAATTTTCGGTTATCCTGGAGGGGCAGTTTTGCCTATATATGATGAGTTAGCAAAGGAAAGAGATACCAACCAGCCTATTAGGCACTATTTAGTGAGGCATGAACAAGGTGCATCTCATTCTGCTGAGGGATATGCTAGATCAAGTGGTAAAGTTGGGGTTATGCTTGTTACATCTGGCCCTGGAGTTACTAATGCGGTAACAGGTTTAACCGATGCCATGATGGATTCCATTCCAATTGTTTGTATAAGTGGACAAGTGCCAACTCACTTAATTGGTACTGATGCTTTTCAAGAATGTGATGCTGTAGGCATTACAAGACCTTGTACAAAACATAACTGGCTTGTTAAAGATATCAATGATCTCTCTAGAATTCTCCACGAAGCGTTTTACGTTGCTTCAAGTGGAAGACCTGGGCCAGTTCTAGTTGATATTCCAAAAGATATTCAATTTCAGACAGGAACGTATATTGGCCCTGAAACTGTTAAGCATAAATCATATAGACCAAAATTAAAGGCAAACATCGATCAAATAGATGACGCACTAAAATTAATAGCGGATGCTGAAAAACCGATTTTTTATACTGGTGGAGGTGTTATTAATTCTGGGAATGCAGCTGTTCAATTACTAAGGGAGTTTGTTCGGTTAACTGGTTTTCCAATTACATCTACATTGCAAGGATTAGGAGCCTATCCTGGTGACGACTCACAGTTTATTGGCATGTTAGGTATGCACGGTACTTATGAAGCGAATATGGCTATGAACGAATGTGATTTAATGATTAATATTGGAGCCAGATTTGATGATAGAATAACTGGTAAAATTGACGAGTTTTCTCCAAACTCTAAAAAGATCCATATTGATATTGATCCTTCTTCAATCAATAAGATTGTTAAAGTTGACGCACCATTAATAGGTGATGTTGCACATGTGTTGGAAGATTCAATAAAATTATGGAAGTCTAAAGTTTATAAAATCAATAAATCCTCTCTTAAGGAGTGGTGGAAAACAATTGATAAATGGAAAGAGAAAGACTCACTTAAATATGTACGCGATAAAAATATAATAAAACCACAACACGCAATCCAGAGATTGTATGAGTTAACTAAGGATAAAGATGTATTCGTTACGACTGAAGTTGGTCAACATCAAATGTGGGCGGCTCAATATTATAAATTTAACAAACCTAATAGATGGATAACATCGGGTGGATTAGGAACAATGGGTTTTGGGTTACCTGCAGCGATTGGAGCACAGGTGGCTCATCCTGATAAATTAGTTATTGATATTGCCGGTGAAGCGTCAATATTGATGTGTATACAGGAAATGTCAACAGCCATTCAACATAAATTACCTGTAAAGATTTTTATTATTAATAATCAGTACATGGGAATGGTTAGGCAATGGCAGGAACTGCTTCATGATAAACGGTATTCTCATAGCTACACAGATGCATTACCAGATTTTGTTAAACTAGCTGAAGCTTATGGCGCTAAAGGCATAAGAGCTCAGAAACCTATTGAATTAGATAAAGCGATAAATGAAATGATCGAATATGATGGGCCAGTTATATTTGACTGTGTTGTAGAACAGAATGAAAATGTATTTCCAATGATTCCATCAGGTAAGGCTCATAATGAAATGTTACTTGGGGACGAAACTGAAAAAGAAGAAATTTCAGATGAAGGAAAAGTTTTAGTTTAATGAGCGAAATAGTTTCAAAGCATACAGTGTCAGTTCTAGTTGACAATGAACCAGGTGTTCTAGCGAGAGTAATAGGCTTAATATCTGGGAGAGGATATAATATAGATAGCTTAACAGTGGCAGAAGTGGATGCTGAAAAACATATTTCAAGAATTACAATTGTAGCTCCAGGGACTGAGCAAACTGTCAATAAAATGATAAGTCAGCTACAGCGTATTGTTCCCGTTAAAAGAGCAGCAAATGTAACTTTTGAAAATCAAGGTATAGAAAGAGAAATGGCGTTAGTAAAAATTGTATCTACCGGTGAGAAAAGGGTTGAGTCTATGCGTTTATCCGATGTTTTCAGAGCCAGGGTGATAGATACAACGCATGACTCATTTGTATTTGAATTAAATGGCTCCCCAAGAAAAATTGATGCTTTTATTGACTTGATGAAGCCACTTGGTTTATCAGAGGTATCTAGAACAGGTGTTGTGGCAATTGCCCGTGGCACAGAAAAAATGTAAAGGTGATAATATGAAAGTTTATTATGAAAAAGACGCTAATTTAGATCTTATTAAATCAAAAAAAATTGCAATATATGGCTATGGAAGCCAAGGACATGCTCATGCACTTAATTTGAATGACTCCGGTGCAAGTGAAGTAGTTGTTGCATTAAGAGAAGGCTCTTCAAGTGCAAAAAAAGCTGAAGCCGAAGGTTTAAATGTAATGTCGCTTTCAGATGCAGCTGAATGGGCCGATATTATTATGATGCTTATTCCTGATGAACTTCAGGCTGATGTGTGGAAAAATCATATTGAGCAGAGAGCAAAAGAAGGCTCAGCGTTAGCATTTGCGCACGGACTAAATATTCATTTTGATTTAATTAATGTAAGACCTGACATGGATGTTTTTATGGTAGCTCCTAAAGGTCCAGGTCATACTGTTAGATCTGAATTTAAAAGAGGTGGCGGCGTGCCATGCTTAGTGGCAGTTGATAGTGATAAAACAGGAAATGCCCTTAATCTAGCACTCTCGTATGCTTCTGCAATTGGCGGTGGTAAAGCAGGTATCATTGAAACTACTTTTAAAGACGAGTGTGAAACAGACTTGTTTGGAGAACAAACAGTTCTTTGCGGCGGTGTAGTTGAACTAATTAGAAATGGCTTTGAAACTTTAGTTGAAGCTGGTTATCCACCTGAGATGGCGTATTTCGAATGTCTACATGAAGTTAAACTTATTGTTGATCTTATCTATGAAGGTGGAATCGCTAATATGAATTATTCAATTTCAAACACAGCTGAATATGGTGAATATGTTTCAGGCCCTAAAATTATTGATGGCGATACTAAAGTTAAAATGAAAAAGGTATTGGATAAAATTCAATCAGGTGAATTTACTCGCGAGTGGATAGAAGAATATAAGAGTGGCGCTAAAAACTTTGAGGCAATGCGATCAAAAATTGATAATCATCAGATTGAAAAAGTAGGCACTGAATTGCGCGCTATGATGCCATGGATTTCAAAAAATAAATTAGTTGATAAAGAAAAGAACTAACTAATGTTAGGTTTTTAGACTCAAAAGATATGATATAGCCCAATATTTAGGCAATTTTGAGTAATTTATTGCGAATTTAGCAATATTCATATATTTATCCATTATCTTTGAAATTAATTAAAGTGCATAATTTTGCTATGAAAAAAATATATATTAGTAATTTTTTTAATTCTTTAAGAGAATGCACTCTTCAATCTCTCTTGCTGTTAAAACTGCTTAGCAGCCCCCGGGCGACTTAAAACTTGCCTCAGGGGGATTCTTAATTTTAACACAATTAACATATAACCAAGGGATTTAAAGATGACAAAAAATAGTAACCACATAAAAATATTTGATACTACATTGAGAGATGGAGAGCAATCTCCTGGCGCCTCAATGAATATTGAAGAGAAATTAAAAATTGCTGTCGCCCTTGAAGAATTAAAGGTAGATATAATTGAAGCTGGATTTCCTGCCGCATCCAAAGGGGATTTTGAAGCAGTTTCAGAGATTTCAAAAAAAATTAAAGGTTCGTCAATATGTGCATTGAGTAGAGCTTCTAGAAGCGATATTGAAACTGCAGCTAAAGCACTTAAGGATGCAAATGCACCGAGAATTCACACATTTATTTCAACAAGTGATTTGCATATGAAGCATAAATTGCAATTGAATGCTGAAGAAGTTTATCAAAAAGTAATTGACAGTGTATCTTTCGCTAGAAACCTATGTGATGACGTTGAATGGTCTTGTGAAGATGGAACAAGAACAAATATGGACTTTATGTGCCGCACAGTCGAAGCAGCAATAAAAAATGGTGCATCAACAATAAATATACCAGATACAGTTGGCTATTCAATTCCAGATGAGTTCACAAATATAATCACTCATCTTGTAAACAATGTTCCTAATATCGATAAAGTAACAATCTCGACACATTGCCATAATGATCTTGGCCTAGCTGTTGCGAATTCATTAGCTGGTGTCAGAGCAGGGGCAAGACAGATTGAATGTACGATCAATGGACTTGGCGAAAGAGCTGGAAATGCTGCTATGGAAGAAGTGGTTATGGCAATGCGAACTAGAAATGACATGATGCCTTATAATACTAATATTGTTACAGAAAAACTCACTAAGACTTCTAAGCTTGTATCTGCTGTCACTGGGTTTCCTGTTCAATTCAATAAAGCAATTGTAGGAAAAAATGCTTTTGCACATGAAGCGGGCATCCATCAAGATGGAATGTTAAAAAATAATAAAACCTATGAGATTATGACACCTGAGAGCGTTGGCGTTTCCGAATCTAATCTTGTTATGGGTAAGCACTCTGGAAGACATGCATTCAAACAAAAGATTATTGAACTAGGTTACAGTGTTAATGACAATGTAATTGAAGAAGCTTTTGAAAACTTCAAAAGCTTGGCTGATAAAAAAAAGAACATATACGATGAAGATATTGTTGCTATCATCGATGATCAGGTAATTAGAATTAATGACTCAATAATTTTAAAAGACTTGCAAGTGATTGCGGGAACTAAAGGACCTCAACAAGCTCAAATAAATCTGATGATAGAAGATAAATTAAATAATATAACTTCTTCAGGTGATGGGCCAGTTGATGCGATTTTTAATGGATTAAGTAAATTAGTGCCACACAATGCTAAGTTACTTTTGTATCAGGTACATGCTGTTACTGAAGGAACAGACGCACAAGCAGAGGTTTCTGTTAGACTTTCAGAGAATGGCAAAACTGTTGTTGGTTTAGGATCAGATACGGATACATTAGTAGCTTCAGCAAAGGCTTATATTAATGCATTAAACAAATTAATTGTTAAAAGAGAAAAATCTGCGCCAGCTAAGATGTCAGGTGTTTAATTAAGGAGAATATAAGAATGTTTAATAATTTAATTGGTTTGTGGTCTTCTGACATGGCAATAGATCTTGGTACTGCAAACACCTTGGTCTATGTAAAAAATAGAGGTGTAGTTTTAAATGAACCATCAGTTGTTGCAGTGCTCAATCAGGCTGGAAAAAGTAAAGTTATAGCAGTGGGAGAAGAAGCAAAAAGTATGCTTGGCAAAACGCCAGGGCATATCCAAGCAATAAGGCCAATGAAAGATGGGGTTATTGCTGATTTTGTTGTAACAGAAGAAATGATAAAACATTTTATACGCAAAGTTCATAACCGAAAAACATTTGCAAATCCAAGAATTATTATTTGTGTACCAACAGGCTCAACCCCAGTTGAAAGAAGAGCAATACATGACTCAGCTCTTGCCGCTGGTGCGAGAAAAGTATCGCTAATTGAAGAGCCAATGGCAGCAGCAATAGGCGCTGGACTTCCAGTTAGTGAACCAAGAGGCTCAATGGTAGTTGATATTGGTGGCGGTACATCAGAAATAGCTGTGATCTCACTGGGTGGCATTGTTTATTCAAGGTCAGTGAGGATAGGTGGTGATGCAATGGATGTTGCTCTCATAAACTATATGCGTAAAAGGTATAATCTGCTGATAGGTGAAGCTTCAGCTGAAATGATAAAAAAAGAAGTTGGAATTGCTCTTTCACCTAAGAATGGTGACGGCAAAACAATTGATATAAAAGGTAGAGATCTTGCATCTGGAGTTCCAAAAGAAATAGAACTTACACAAAGTCAAGTCTCTGAAGCACTGTCGGAACCAATTCAAACAATCATTGATGGTGTAAAGTCTGCATTGGAAGATACTCCACCTGAATTAGCAGCTGATCTAGTTGATATGGGTGTTGTTTTAACTGGAGGAGGTGCACTATTGGAGTCTATGGATGAGGCGATAAGAGAGGCTACCGGATTACCTGTTACAATAGCTGAAGAGCCTCTTTCTTGTGTCGCGCTTGGAAGTGGAAAAGCTTTAGAGTCAGAGAGTTCTTTTGAGCCAATTTTGTCATCAGCATATTAACTAATGAAAAGGTTTGAAAGTGAGGCTTTCAAGAAATTTAAGGGTTCAAAAAATACTAAGTCCAAGTAGCAGAGTTTTTATATTTGCTATTTCACTCTTCATCATCTCATTGACTCTATTTTTGGGAAGATTTGAACTAACTCAATTAGCAAAGAATTTAAGATCACACACAACAAGCTTATCATACTCAATCTCATATATAGTATCAACTCCATCAAATTTAATAAATTCAGGAATACAGTCTATTTTAGATCTTAAAGAAATTTATAATCAACTTAATGAGTATAACAGAAATCAGTTAACTGACTCAACGTCTTTCCAAGACATAGTTTCTATGAAACTAAAAATTGCTCAATATGAAGATTTATTAAATCTTACAGCTGATCAAGAATATGATTTCATCACATCAAGAATTATAGCAGATTTTTCCAATAAATTTATAGGAACAATCTTAATAAAATCTGATGAAACTGAAAAATTATTTATTGATATGCCAGCCGTAGGTTCCAAAGGAATATTGGGAAGGGTATCTTCACTTGATAATAATGTTGCAAGAGTACTTCTGCTAGATAATATTAATAGTAGGTTGCCTGTAATTATTTCTGAAGACGCACATCAGGGAATTATGATAGGACAGGGTCAGAATGATCCAATTGTTGAGTATGTTAGGGAATACAAAAATATAAAAGTTGGAGATCTAGTTACAACCTCAGGTAAAGGAGGAATTTTTCCACCTTATTTAGTTGTTGGGCAAGTTGCAAGAATTAAGGGTGAAAGAATTGAGGTTGAATTAACTGAGGACGTTAGTCAATTAACACATATATTGTTACTAAATTATAAATTTTATCAGGATAACGAATAATAAAATTATGATTAATTTCAGAAAAGGTAATTTAATATTTTATTTTGTTTTAATTTTTATTGTATCTTCAAATATTGTGTTCAATTCAATTTATTTTGACCTTACATTGATTAGCTGCTTGATTATATATGTTTTAAAGTGGAGTGAAACGAATTGGATTATTTGTATCCTATTATTTGTGTTAGGAATCTATAATGATATTTTAGTCTCCACTTCTTTTGGTTATGCAAGTTCCTTATTCCTGTGTTTTTATTTAATAGACAGGGTTGGAAATTATTTAAGCATACCGTCAAATACAAATATCAGGTTTACAATATTTTCAATATTGATGCTAATTTTGTTTTTCATAAATTATTTTGCGATTTATTTTATTTATAATACCTCAATTTTACTCTTTATAAATATTATGCCATATATGGTAGTAATTTTATTATATTACCCATTAAATTTTATAATTTCATCCATTCAAACTAAATATGATAGAGTCAAATAAATTTATTTTTAAGAAATACGACATTGAAGCCTCAATCAATAGACGAACTGCAATTATAACGATTGCAAAAGCAGGATTATTTACAATATTAGCTTCTAGGCTGGCTTACTTACAGATTGTAGATAAAGATAAATACAAGATACTTTCAGATAACAATAGAATTACCCATCGATTATTAGAACCTCAAAGAGGTATAATCTTTGACCTGCATGGCAAGCCATTAGCTATCAACCGTGAAAGATATGAAGTTGTAATCATTAGAGAGGAAACATCGGACTATATTAAATCAATTGAAAACTTAAAAAATATACTTCCAGAGGTTTATATAGATACTGAAAAATTATATTCTGAAATAAAAAAAACAAAAAAATTTATTCCTATTAAAGTACTAGATGATTTATCTTGGGATCAATTTTCAGTGCTTAACGCTAATATTCATAAAGTAGATGGACTTTATCCTCAAATTGGCTTCAAAAGATATTATACTAGCGGACCATCACATTCCCATATCATTGGGTACACGGCTCCTCTTGATAAAAAAGAAAAGGATTCTAACACACTAGCTGATTTAAGCTCAGCCAAATCAGGAAAGATTGGAATTGAAAAATCCAAGGATTCCAATTTAAGAGGTAAATTAGGAAGTAAAAATATTGAAGTCAATGTAAATGGAAGAGAAATAAGGGAATTAGATAGATATGAAAGTACTAGCGGTGAAAATATTCATATTACAATTGACTCTGAACTTCAAGATTATTGTTACAAAAGTCTGAATGATCAAAGTGGATGTGTGGCAGTCACGAATGTTAAAACTGGAGAATTTTATGCATTAGTTTCATCTCCATCTTATGATCCAAATTTATTTTCTAAGAGCATATCAATATCAAAGTGGAACTCTCTTACAGACAATATGTATAAACCCCTTATAAACAAATCAATTTCAAGTCAATACCCTCCCGGTTCAACAATTAAGCCTTTTGTTGCATTAGCCGCATTAGAAAATGGAGTCAGCGAGAAAAGGGAAGTTTATTGTAATGGAAAACACGAAATTAAGGATACAAGTCTTGAGTCTGGAATTAAAACTTTTCATTGTTGGAAAGAGGAAGGGCACGGTAAGGTCAATATGAATGAGGCCCTTAAAGTTTCATGTGACGTATATTTTTATCAAATATCAAGAGAAATTGGGATCGATAAAATTGCTGAGGTATGCAAAAGGTTTGGGTTTGGACAAAATGTTTTTGATACATTTTTTGAGGAAAAAAAGGGAATTGTTCCATCAAAAAATTGGAAGTTAGAGTCTATTGGCACACCTTGGATGGTTGGAGAAACTCTTTCAGCAGGAATTGGTCAGGGGTATTTTCTTACAACCTCTGCACAATTAAGCATTGCTTTAGGTCAATTAATTAATGGCGGAGAGAAGATAAATCCAACAATTTTCTTGAATAGAAATAAAGACACACAGAAAAAAAAGAAAATATTATTAAATCAGAAACATTTAGCTATTATTAAGAGAGGTCTTGAGGATGCAACAAATACCCTAGGAGGAACATCATATAGATCACGTATTTCTGGAAATCTAAAGATGGCTGGCAAAACTGGTACTTCTCAAGTCAGAGTTATTAGCTCAAAAGAAAGAGAAGAGGGATTAAAAAAGAATAATGAGTTGCCATGGGACAAACGTGATCATGGTTTATTTATAGGATATGGACCAATAAATAATCCACGATATGCAGTTTCAGTAATAATAGAGCACGGAGGAAGTGGCTCTGGAGCTGCAGCACCAGTTGCTTCGAAAATATTCAAATATTTATTTGATAATAAGTTAAATCTTAAAAGTAAGAGAATTTCTAATGTTTAGCGGCAGTAAGATTGAAGCAACTATCTCTGATAAGCTTAGATCTATCAACTATTTATTACTATTTCTTATATGTACTATTTTTTTTATAGGTATTCTAGCGCTATACAGCATTTCTAATGGCAATTTTAGTGAATGGCCGTTGAGGCATTTGCAAAGATTCATTATGGGTCTAATTATTTTTTTTATAATGGTATTATTAGATTTAAAAATAATTTTCAGATTTGCATATTTAATTTTTATAGCCAGTATTGTCACCCTAATGATTCTACCACTAGTTGGAGATGAAATTAATGGCGCTAAAAGATGGATAAGTTTTGCAGGATTTAGTTTACAGCCATCAGAATTTGTAAAATATACTTTAATCTTAGCTCTTGCTAAATATTTTCATTCTATGGAAGATTATCACGACAATTTTATTTCTAAATTAATAATACCTGGTTTTATAATAATTATACCAGTTGCATTTGTTGTAATTCAGCCCGATTTGGGAACTGCCCTGGTGATCTTTCTAGGTGGAGTGAGTGTTCTATGGATCTCAGGTCTTAATTATAAATATTTTATATCAGGGATATTGGGGTTCATTCTATCGCTACCAATCTTGTGGCAATATTTAAAGGGATACCAAAAAGAGAGAGTTTTCACTTTTTTTAATCCAGAGAGAGATCCCCTTGGAAATGGCTATCATATTACTCAATCTAAAATTGCTTTGGGCTCTGGAGGCGTTTCTGGAAAAGGTTATATGGAAGGTACTCAAAGCCATCTAAATTTTCTCCCCGAGATGCAAACAGACTTTATTTTTACTATGTTTGGAGAAGAGTTTGGGTTTATTGGATCTATAGTTTTGATTTTATTGTACATGGCAATAACTGGTATTTCTATCAGAATGGCACTAATATCTAAAAGTTTATTCAGTAAATTTTTGTCTTTAGGAATTTGCTCTGTATTCTTTATCTATGTTTTTGTAAATATTGGAATGGTAACAGGAATATTACCTGTAGTTGGAGTACCTTTACCATTTATATCGTATGGAGGAAGCTCTATGTTAGCTGTAATGTTTGGATTTGGTTTACTAACGAATTGTTATATTAATTATAATACTACTTTAACTAAGAGCAGCTTTATATAAAAATTATTGTATTGGAAAGTAATCTTCTTTTAGACCTTCACGATATACATCTGTTGTTGCGCAGTGAAGTGCACCGCCAAACGGATAAGCATCTCTAAAAGGAACAGGAATAACTTCAAAACCTAATTTACTAATTTGTTCACATTGATAGACTTCACTTTCTTCTACGCATACAGTTTTTGGGTCTATAACCAAGACATTCATACTTAACCAAATACTTGAATAGCATAAAGGAGGTGGTTCATTGTGGGCAGGCTGAGCTGCATCAATGATTTGCCAATCGTTACGCTCAAATATTTTTCTTTGATCGTCAGGTAAACGTCTTGTTGGGTTATTAATAATGAGGCCTGGTCTTAAAGGAGTGAATGTTGCATCTATATGAATAGGATAGGGATCGCCTGGAAAATTCAAGGTATGAACTCTATGGTCCTTGAAGTGTCTTTTGAGCCAATTGCTTCCTTTTAAATTAGTTGTAAAACCATGTTGTACAAATAAATCTTTACCCATTCTTAAAATATCTGCAGCATCAAATAAAATTTCTTTTTCGGTTGTTACGAATTCTCTTTTTGCAACCATTTCTAATCGTTCATCTATTGATATTTCATCATTTAAATAATTTTTCCGATAACTACTATTTGTTAATCTAGGTTTGGGTGCAGTTTCCATTCTCATTTCTGGATCTTCATCGTAATATTTCTCTAATAATGGTCTGTAACAAAGATATTCAAACCACCTCGATCTATAGGACATTGTTGCTTCAAGCATTTCATTTCCTAGAGTAAGAATAACGTCTCTAGGCGGCATACAGCCAAACATTGATCCATTTTCCCAGTCAGGAGTGGAAATTTTTTGATTAAATTCAAGTGGAGTGGGTCGATCAACTTTCACCCCTCTAGTTTCTAAAATATTTGAAAAATTATCCAGCTGAAGATTAGCTTTATGAATAGACTCTTCACTGCGGGGCCCATGCATTCCTTTCATATCACTATCTTCAGGTATTTTTGGATCAGTTGCTGGTTCAGATGGTGGTATGCAACAATTATCTGCTTTTCCAACTATTATATGCTTGAGAGGATCCCACTCATTCCATGAATTTACAATTTTTACCATAGATTTTTATTGGTTAATTAGAAAAATATTGCCTTGAATTCAAACTAAATTGAAAGTAAGAGTCAAGCAATTTTCATTAAACAAGGAGTTGAACTTGCTAGATAATAATGAGAGTTACGATGTAGTTGTTGTTGGCTCGGGTTTATTGGGCAAGATATGTGCTATGTTGTGTGGAAGGTATAAACTAAAAACATTATTACTCTCACAGAACTCCATTAATGAAAATGTTTTAAATGAGACCTCATTTGATGATGAGGCAGCGAGAATATTGGACAGTATTGGAGTCTATTCTAAAATTAATGATCTAGTTAATACACCTTCATTCACTGATTTAGTCACAACTAATTCAAAAATTGTACAACGAAGTCCAGTTATTAAGGCTAAGAATAGTTTTCCTTCTTTAATAACATTTACCCCAGGAAATCTAGAAAAAAAGATGCTGCAAAGTTGCAATGATGATCCAAATATAGATATCTTAGATAATTTTTGTATCTCTCACTTTGAAAGCAGCACAAATACTTATTATCTCAAAAAAGATAACAGTACAATTAAAGTTGAAGCATCATACTTAATTTATACAGATGAAATTAATGAGCTAATAAATAACAAATTAAATATCAATTACGATGATCTTGGTTACTCGAGAGATTGGCTAATAGTGGATATTTATCTAAAAAGTGAGGGTAATCTTGAAAATGTTTTCAGACAGATTTGTGACCCAATAAGACCAACATCATATGTTGCACTTTCTGGATCAAGATATCGATTTCAATTTCAATTATTGACGGGAGAAAAAAAAGAGGAAATGGCATCAATTAGCAAAGCTCATGATTTAATTTATAATTGGCTCACTCCCAATCAATACAATATTGAATATTTATCAACCTTTGAATTTAAAGGAAGGTGCGCAAATAATTTTCAGATAGAAAATATTTTTTTAATTGGTATGGCTGCATATCAGATTCCACCCTATGCTGCACAAAGCTTGAATAGTGGAATAAGGGACGCAGCTAATCTAATTTGGAAAATTAATTTAATAAAAAAATATAAAGCTAAAAATAAGATTATCCATTCTTATAATATTGAAAGAAATGCAAAAATTAGACAAACAATTAAATCTTCCATTGTGCTTGGGCAGCTAATTGACTCTATTTCTGTTGCTCTTCAAAATAGCACTCCCCTTGAAGAAGCAATTGCACCTGAAGCAAGAGAACAGGCATTTGGTAAGAAGGATAAATTAAGTGATAAAACTAATGAGCCAGGCATTTACAATTCTTTAGCTTACGATATCTATTCAGGTCAACGTTTTGCAAAAAACATAAGAGATAAAAATAATAATCTTATAGATGTGGACAAAAATATAGGGTTTAATTTTGCGATAATCTCAAAAGATAATAATTTTGATCATTTAGAAGACAGCACCTTGAGAAGGTTAAAGGAAATAAATTGTAAATTTTTAACTAATATTCAAGAAATTCATTTAGACCCAGATCTTACTGATGCTTTGACTTCCGGAGATATTATAGTAAGGCCTGATATGAAAATATTTGGAGTATCTAATGACAACTTAACAATTGATCAAATGTGCCAGGATTTATTGAACCAAATCACTTAGAATCAAATGTGAAAAATATGCCAAAAAATGAGTGGTAAATATATCACAATTTTTTGATGCACACTAATAATCCATTAAAATCAATATTTTAAAATATTATAAGAACCTTGTTTAGCTACATTTTGAAGTTAAAGTCCATATAAATACTATATGTAGTATTTAATAACATAACATAAGGGGGAGTTATGATTAGAAACGCACAAAACGCAATTAAAGCTCTAACAAGTCTTGGACTTTCGTTACTGGCACTTGGAATAGTGATAGGCCTATTAAGTGGCGGTAGTTTACCATTTGTAGGAAATATTGCTGGCAATATAGTTTCTCTTGTGAGCCAATTAGGTAATGCAGGTGTAGTCGGATTGATTGCAGTCGGTGTTATTCTCTGGTTATTTCGAGACTAATAAAATTTTCACTTCCTTGCATTAGCAGGGAAGTGAATTTATGTTAAGTAATGATATCTAGAATTAAGCAAATATTGAGAGAAATCATAGACTTTGGTCTGTTGCTGATAGCAATAGCAATAATTTTGGAAGTTCTTTTTGGCCCCTCATCACCATTTTTAGGTAAAGGCATTACTGACAATCTTGTCGGATTATTCAATAGACTTGGCAGTGAAGGTGTTGTTGGCATCATATCTGTTGCAATAATAATTTATCTTTGGAACAGACTGCAGAAATAATACTGAAAAACTAACATTTTTCTTGCCCATTTCATTTTTTTATTAGAACCTAGCTATCTATTTATTACAAATTGGAGGTATTTAAGTGAGAAATTTAAAATCAATAATAGTAGGACTAATGATGTCAGCACTTTCAACCGTTGCGTTTGCTGATGGTCACTGGTCTACGATAAAAATAGGTACAGAAGGTGCCTATGAGCCATGGAACTTTACAGACTCGGACGGCAACCTTGTTGGAGCAGAATTAGACCTTGCAAGAGACTTGTGCGCTCGAATGAAAGCTGAATGTGAATTTGTACAACAAGACTGGGATGGAATTATTCCTGCATTAGTAAATGGAAAGTACGATGTAATTATGGCTGGTATGTCAGTTACCGAAGAGCGAAAAAAAACAATAAGCTTTTCTAAAGCTTACATGACTGAACCAGCGAGATTTTTTTCATTAAATAGCTCGCCATTAAGTACGTTCACATCAGCAAAAAATTTAAATTTAGATGATGATGGAGATGCGACAGCTGGAACTATTAGCGCCTTAAATAATGCAATGAAAGGCATGAACGTTGGTGTCACAGTTGCAACAATACATGAGGATTTTGCAAATAAATATCTCGACTCAAATCTAAAGGTTTATCCTACTCAAGATGAGATGAATCTTGATCTTGCAGCTGGAAGAATTGATGCAATGCTATGTGACGTCGGTACCGCTGAGGCATTTATGGAAACAGCAGGAGGATCAGATGTAGTAACTTTTGGTCCAAATGTGTTTGGAGGCTTACTCGGTGAAGGTGTTGGAGCTGGAATCAGACAAGGTGATGCGGATTTAAAAGCAATGTTTGATAAAGCTATTGCTGATGCAGCTGCCGATGGAACTATTTCTAAAATTTCAATGCAATGGTTTGGAAAAGACTTAGCTCCATAATTTTGTTAATAATAATATAAAAGGACGGCTGTTTTCTTAAAGCAGCCGTTTTTTTTTATCTAAATATATGTTTGATGTTTTTGCATTAGGTCCAACAGGATGGGGAGACGAAATGCTCATGGGTGCCGTAATGACGGTTCTTGTCAGTACGTCATCATTATTACTGGGAATAACAATAGGAATAGTATTTGCAGCATGTAAGTTATCTAATTTTTTTATTCTTAGAGCTATTGCAGAAGTTTATACAACAATTATTAGAGGTATACCCGAGCTTTTAGTAATCTATTTACTATTCTTCGGAGGTAGCAGTGCTGTTATGTATTTAGCTAAAATATTTGGATACATGGGTTATATTGAACTTAATGCTTTTACAATTGGTACTATTGCTGTTGGAGCAATCTCAGGTGCATATTCGACAGAAGTCATAAGGGGAGCAGTCAACTCTGTGCCTAAAGGACAGTTTGAGGTGGGTAAAACGCTAGGCCTAAGTGGATACAGTTTATATATAAAAATAATTTTTCCTCAAGTTGCGCGTATTGCATTACCGGGTATAGGAAATGTATGGCAAATCACATTAAAAGACACAGCATTGATAAGTGTAACAGGTCTTGTAGAAATTATGAGACAGTCACGTATTGCTGCAGGCTCTACTCATGAACCATTTATATTTTATACTGCAGCGATTATTTTGTACTTACTAATAACTCGTCTCTCAAATATTTTTTTTGATAGCGCTGAAAAAAAATATTCAAAAGGCTATGTTTCTAAGGATGCCTTATGAGACTTGATCTAATGTACGAGTCATTCTTTAAAATAGTTGAAGGAGTCCCTCTTACTTTACAGGTAGTCTCGATCTCTACGATATTAGGTATTTTTCTTGCCGTAGCAGTTGCTTTAATGAGAATTTCTGGGAGCAAATTGATGTCTTTACCCGCTTACTATTTTGTTTATCTCATAAGAGGTACGCCTCTGCTGTTGCAACTATATTTTGTTTATTATGGTCTAAGTCAATTCGAATTCATTAGAGAAAGCATACTATGGCCATTACTAAAAGAACCATATTGGTGTGGAATAATAACTCTCACTATAAGTACAGGAGCATATTCATCAGAAATTATTCGTGGAGGCATATTATCAGTTTCAAAGAATTATATCGAAGCTTCGGGCGCACTAGGATTATCGCAGGCAAAGACTTTTATTTTAGTTACATTGCCTATAACAGTAAGACAGGCACTTCCAGCATACGGCAATGAACTTATATTAATGGTTAAGGCAAGCTCTCTCATTTCTATTGTTACTCTGATGGAAATAACGGGGATAGCAAGAACAATTATATCTAAAACTTATGCTCCGGTTGAAATATTCCTTGTAGCTGGTTCAATTTATTTAGTTATAAATTTCATAATTGTTATTTTCGTCAATCTTGCAGAAAGAAGGCTTGGAATAGAAAAAGCTACTTAAGGTCTTTAACAAAATTATATTCGATAGTATCACTAATATCATGTAATCTTCTGGTCTTTTTTGATTTTTTATAATTCATTTTTGAATACATCTTGTGAGCTTCCTTAAATCTAGTATCTGTCCACAAAAAAACTTTAGATTTATTCTCTCTCAAAGCAATATTCTCAACCTTTTTAACTAAAAGTTTTGCCAATCCTTTTTTTCTAAATTTTTGGTCTATGTATAGTTTATGAATTTCAATTTCATTTTTTTTACTCGGAAGATATCCCATGCATCCAATAATTTTTTTTTTATCTTCAAAAACCCAAAACTTCCCTTTTTGTCCATGAAAATAAGAGTAAATATATTTTAGTTCTGGTGAGTCATTGTCTACATCAAGAAAACAGTTTTGATAGTCCTCAAAACACTTTCTGATTAATTTAATAATCTGCTCTGAGTCTTTATTTCTTGCTAGTCTTAGATTCATGAGATTTAATTATACTTTAAATGAGCTATTTTAATAATAAAACGATATGGATTACAGGAGCTTCTTCTGGAATAGGAGAAGCCTTGGCTGTTCATCTCTCAAAACTAAATGCGAACCTCATTCTTACTGCTAGACGAAAAGATGAACTAGAAAGGGTCAAAAATAGGTGCGGCAATAACAATGTGCACATATTCCCCTGTGATCTTGAGAATATAGATAGTATAGATGAACTATCAAATAAAGTTCATGCTCAGTTTGATCAAATCGATATTTTGATAAATAACGCAGGTGTATCAGCGTGGTCATCCATAAAGGATACAAATTTTGATGTATTTGAAAAAGTCATGAAGCTAAATTATTTGTCAGCTGTAAAACTAACTCAATCCGTATTGCCAAATATGATTAAACGTAAGTCCGGTCAAATAGTTGCAAATACAAGTTTATTAGGAGTTTTAACAATAAAAAATAGAGGAGTTTACGCATCTTCTAAGCATGCAATGCATGGTTTTATGAATGTATTGCGGGCAGAAATGCACGAACATAACATCAAAGTGAATACTGTTGCCCCAGGTTTAGTGGATACAGAAGTAGGCATTAAGGCCTTGACTGAAGATGGATCTATATATGGAAAAAATGATAGAGGACATGCTACTAAGGGAATGCCAGCTGAAGAAGCCGCTAAAATGATCATGAATGCAATTAAAAAAAATAAGAGGGAAACTTATATCATTCCAATGTTCAGTATTTCAAAAATTGCAATTTATTTAAATAGGTTTCTGCCTGACATAGCTTCAATATGGTCACGAAACTATAATGAAGTAGAAGATTAAAATTGTAAGTCTTATTTTTGAATATCTTCAATTAAAAACTTCATACTATCTATACCCCAAAACATTTCATTTTCAAGATAGAACGTAGGAACGCCAAATGAACCTTTTCCAATAGCAAATTCAGTATTTTCTCTTAATTTGTTTTTTGTTTCATCACTTGATATACCCTCAGAAAATGCATTAGCGTCAATCCCAGATTGATTTGCAACTTGTGTTAATATTTCTTGATCATTTAAATTCATTGCTTTTACCCAAATAGACTCAAACATAGTTTCCATGTATTTTTCAAGAAGTCCTTCCTTTTGAGCTAATACTGCACCACGCATGTGAGGAACAGTAAGAATTGGAAAGTAAGGATTCATTTTGAATGGAATATTTAATTTCGTTGACCAACGAGTAATATCTTTAAACATGTATTCACCTTTTTTTGGCACAGAAGCAGGAGGTTGATTACCTGTCGCCTTGAAAATGCCACCAAGTAAAACAGGCAATATTTCTACTGATGCTCCAGCATCTTTAAGAACACCTAAGTTATTATAGGCCAAATAAGAGTACGGACTTCCAAAATCAAAGCAAAATGTTACGTTTTTAGACATATTTGATGGTATATATATAAAGAAAAAAAATAAATAGTAAAATGAAGATTGCAGTAATCACAGGAGAAGAGTCAGGAGATAAACTAGCAGCCTCTGCCATTAAAGAACTTAAACTTCAATATAAAGAAAATATTTATCTTTTTGGTATTGGAGGCAATGCCTTAAAAAAACAAGGAATAGATAATTTATTTGATATCTCAGAAATAAATGTAATGGGCCTTATAGAAGTTTTGCCCAAGGTGCTAAAGATTAATACAATTATAAATAAAACAGTTGATAAAATTATTGAGATGAATCCGGACATTATTTTTACGGTCGATAGCCCGGACTTTACACTGAGAGTAGCCAGGCGAATAAAAAGTAAAAAAAGAGAACTTAAAATTATTCATTATGTTGCTCCAAGTGTATGGGCATGGAGACCTGGAAGAATTAAAACTGTAAAAAAATCAGTCGATCATTTACTAACAATACTTCCATTTGAAAAAAAAATCTTTGATTCTCATAATATAAAAACAACTTTTGTAGGCCACCCAATAACTGAGGTAGATTTAAGTGAATACAAGAGTGATACAATAAATAGGCCAGAGTCATTACAGAAAGAAATATTTTTAATAATGCCAGGTAGTCGCAGAAAAGAGATTGAAATGCTTCTTCCTACATATCTAAGTGCGGTCGATGAAATGAACTTAAAGATTAGATTTCGTCTTGTAGTTCCAACAACAAAAAATATGACAAAAACGGTCAAAAGTATCATTGAAGATTATTCATCTAATATTCCAATAGAGGTTATTGATGATGAAAAAGAAAAATATTCGTGCTTTTTCAAAGCTAATTTTGCTATTGTTACATCAGGAACAGCTGCATTGGAACTAAGTTACTTTAATACGTTATATGTTACTGCTTATCGCTTTAATCCATTAACTTACTTCCTACTTAACTTAATGATTAAATCAAAAATTGGAAATCTGATTAATATCATACTTGGCAAAATGGTAATTCCGGAATTGCTACAAAATGAATGCAATAAAAAAAACATTATAAAATTTATCAATAAGTATTTAGAGAACGAAAATTATAGAAGCGATGTATTAAATCAAACTAAAGAAGCGATTAAAAAATTAAGTACCGTACAAACACCCAGCCGTTTAGCGGCGACAGCTATATTAGAAGCCTGCAATGAGAAATAGATCTAGCTATACCGAGATTGAAAGTAAAGCTCTATGGTATTTACAGAGATACGCAACAAGCTCAGAAAACTTAAGAAATTATTTAAAAAGAAAAGTTAAAGATACACATTTAAATATTGGATCTGACGAAATAATAAATACAATCATTTCTTCATTAGAGGATCAAAAAATATTAGATGATAAGGTATTTTCTGAGAGTAAAATTAGAAACTTTCTTAACAGAGGTTGGTCACTAAAGAAAATTCAGTTTAGACTTCGTGAATTTAAAGTTAAAAATAATATTATTGAAGAATGTATCGCTGAAGCAAAGGAAGTAAATAAAAATTTTGATTTAGTCGCTGCAGCAAAACTAGCAAGAAAAAAATCAATAGGACCCTTTAGAAAAAAAGAATTAAATGATAAAACTAAAAATAAAGAGTTAGGAATTTTGTCAAGAGCTGGTTTTTCTTATAACATTGTTAAACAAGTTTTATTTGAATCAGACATTAAGGAATTAGAGGAATTATATGATCAAAGGTAAAGTAGTTATCGTAACGGGAGCAGCGAGAGGTTTGGGTCAGAAGTACATTATTGAAATGGCCAAGGAGGGAGCTCAAGTTGTCTTTGCTGATATCAATGATTGTAGTGAGACTGAAGCTAAAGTGTCTGAAATTACAAATGATTACCTTAGCCTTAATCTCAACGTTACTGAATTCGATTCTTGTGGCAAGCTGGTCAGTAGTGCTGTTGAAAAATTTGGGAAAGTGGATGTTCTTGTGAACAATGCAGCATTATATGGAGCGCTTAAAAGCTCTAGGTTTGAAGATATTGATCCTGAGCAATGGGATAGAGCGATGAATGTAAATGTGAAAGGCTTATGGAATTGTTGCCGTGCAGTTTCTCCAGTTATGAGAGAAAATAAAAATGGATCAATAATCAATATAGCCTCACTTGCTGCAAAATACGGAATGCCTTATGCAGCAGACTATGCAACTTCAAAAGCAGCAGTAATAGGACTTACTCGTGTAATGGCAAGGGAAATGGGCAAAGACAATATTCGAGTGAATGCAGTTGCTCCTTCAATGGTAAAGACAGAATCAGCAAAAGAGTTTTTAGGAGAAAAAGCTGAAAGAGGATTTGAAGTTATTTCAAAAGGCCAAATACTTCAAAAAACATTAGAAGTAGATGATATTTATGGGACAATTTTATATTTGGCTAGTGATCATAGTAAGTTTGTTACTGGACAGACAATAATGGTGGATGGGGGTAGTATACTATCATAGGTATGGTTGAAAAAAGAAGACTCAAAAGCAATCCAATAGCAAGAGAGTTGAGGACCACAAAATATAAACCGCATAAAATCCAGAATAAAAAAAAATTACAGGAACGTAAGCGAGTAAAAATTAAAATATGATTAGTGTTTCAGAAGCTGTTGAAAAACGAAAATCGATAAGATCATTTATTGATAAGCCCGTAAGCAATGAAATCATTAAAAAAATTTTAGAAAAAGCAAGCCGATCACCTTCCGGAGGTAATTTGCAGCCTTGGAAAATCTATATTCTAAATGGGCAATCAATGAATGAATTTCTTTTGTTTCAAAAAGATTGGAAGGGTACAGATCATCCTGAATACCCGATCTATCCATCAAAGCTTAAAGAACCATATAGGACATCAAGATTTGAGGTGGGTGAACAGCTTTACGGCTCAATAGGTATTGAACGCGAAGACAAAGAAGCAAGATATAATCAGATGCTTGAGAATTTTAACTTTTTTGGTGCTCCCGCAGCACTCTTTTGTTTTATAGATCGACAAATGAACCAACCTCAATGGTCAGATTTAGGTATGTTTTTACAAACCTTTATGTTACTAGCGCAAGAGGAGGGAATTGATACTTGCGCTCAAGAGTCATGGTCGTTGAAGCAAAAATTAGTTTCAGAGTTTGTAAGCGCTGAGGCTGATCTTATGTTGTTCTGTGGTATGGCAATTGGATATAAAGAAATGTCTGCACCAATAAATAATTATCAGACCAAGAGAAGAAGCATTGATGAATGGGTGACGTTCGTTTCTAAAAAGTAAATTACTTATAAAGATTGATTATAGCTTCAGCTAACTCTTCTGGCTGATCTTCTTGGATAAAATGACCACCATGAATTAACTTGTGATTCATTCCTTCACAACCAGGAATTAATTTTTGAAATAGTTTTTCGCCTCCAGCAGAGACTTTGTCTTCAGTTCCGAATATTGTAACTGTTGGCTTTTTGAACTGCTTTAAAATTTTCCAAGCTTCTATATTTTCATGGACACTTGGAGCATCTGGATCCATGGGCACAAGAGTTGGAAACTGTCTTGCACATGCTAAATAGTCCTCGCCTGGAAAGGGAGCATTGTAGGCCTCAACTGCCTTATCTGATATTTTGTTGACTGTTCCTCCATATACAATTCTTCCAGAATTAAACTTTTCAACAGTTTGACTATATTTTTTCCAAGCATCAAACCCCTCTGAAGACCCTTTGCCAATAGGAAGCCAAGTATTTGAGAGTACAAGGCCATCAAATAGTTCAGGATGATTGGCAACCATTCTTAAACCAATAAGTCCTCCCCAATCTTGGGCAAAAAGAGTTATATTTTTTAAACCTAACTGGCTGATAATTTCAGATGTCCAAACTACATGTCTTTCATAAGTATATTCTTCTTTTTCTTTGATCTTATCTGATTTACCAAAACCAATTAAATCAGGGGCAATTATACGTTTTCCACTTTTTTCCAACATGGGGATCATTTTTCTGTAAAGATATGACCATGTTGGCTCACCATGAAGAAGTAATATTGTTTCATCACTATTGCTGTTAACATCAACATAATGCATTCTGGCACTAAGATTATCAGCTATTTTAATCGTAATATAATTTTCACTAAAATTGTAATCTTCAAGATTATTGAAGTATTCTTCTGGTGTCCTTAGAATTTCCATAAACGAATAATACAATAAGATTAAAATAAAAAAATGCTAATTACCATCAATAATTAATCTTCAAGGTATTCTTCTGCGTCAGGATAAAGCTCCATGGAAGTAGGGGCTGCACGACTACTGACTAAAACAGTATTTCCTTGCTCATCAAGTGGTACAGCTGTTCGAACTGACATTCTGTATAAACCAAATAAACCTAAGCTAGAATGAGTCATAAATAGATAAATCCAGAAACCATTTGCTCCTACTAAGTCAATGGCTAACCCAGCTAAAATTGGTCCAAGCGTAAGGCCAATACCCCCGGCCAATTGAAGACCTGAGCTTGCGGCAACCATTTCTTTTTTAGAAAGAAAGTCATTAGTATGTGCAATAGCAAGTGGATAAAGAGGGACAGTCAACCCACCAAAAATAAAAGTGATAGATATTAAAAAGAAAAAACTGTTTCCAAAAATTACTGCAAGTACAGCCAACAGTCCCGCTAACAATGAAACAATTACTATAATAGTTCTTCTATCGTATTTATCTGAGAGGTATCCAACAAGATACTGATTGATTGCGCCACCAATGATAAAGGTAAACATAAATATCGATACTTGTTGAACTGTCAAACCACTTGTAATTCCATAAATAGTCCCGATTCCCCATAATGCTCCATGAGCGAGGCCAGTAAGCATTGCAGCCACCACTCCTAAAGGTGAAGTTTTATACAATTCTTTAATTGATAAGAACTCAATTACACTAAAGTCTGGCTGCTTACTAACAACCACCAAAATGGGTACCAATGAAATTGAAATAAGTATTGAAACCAACATAAATAGTGAAGCAGTTTCTGGATCAGCAATATTTAAAAAAAGTTGTCCCAAAGCACTACCCGCCATACTTACCATCATGTAAACAGATAAGGCTTGACCTCGATTTTCATTTTCAGACAAGTCATTAATCCAACTTTCCGCTACTGTGTACATACCCACAAAACACATTCCAGAAATGAATCTCATTAAAAACCATCCAAGAAAACTTACGTGAATTGAATGAAACAGAATTGATATTGATGCAATTGAAGCTAAAGCAGCAAACATTCTTACATGTCCAACTTTTCTTATGCGATGTGGAATAATTAAAGCACCGCTTAAAAAACCTGCATAATAGCCGGTTAAGATTATACCAGCAGAAAGGGCAGAGTATCCTTCAATTGATGCTCTTACTCCAATAAGGCTTCCCTGAAGTCCATTGGCAAGCATCATCATGCCAACTCCGAAAAACAGAGCCCATGTCCCCTTGAGCAAATTATACATAGTAATTTTAGAAATTAATTCAAAGCCATCTTCTGACTGACTTCTTATAGTCTAAATAAACTTTTCCAAATTCTTTTTCAAGATATTTTTCCTCAGGTACTATGACCCCATAAGTGAGAAGCGGAACAGATATAGCAGCAGCAAAAATGTACCACCAAGAATTAAATGCAACCCCACAGCTTGATAAAATAATAACCATTGCAAGATAAATGGGATTTCTAGAAAATCTAAAACTTCCCCCCACAAATAATTGATGCTGTATTGATTTTGGATGAGGATTTTCTTCATTATCTGAGAATATTTTCAAAGTATAGATTGCTAGTAAGAATGACAAAACTGCAATAATTAATCCAATAATTAAAAATGCAACATTTCCCTCAAAAATTGGTAAATGAATTAAAAAACTATCGAGTAGGCTGGAAGTTAACAATCCCATCATCAGAGCATAAGGAGGGAAAAAAGTTGTTCGGGCCCCTTGGGCTCTAACAGGCTTTATAGGGTCATTTTCACTACTCATACATTTAATTTTTCTTTAATTTATTGAACATTTAATTTTTTTAAGTTAAACCCACGATAATTTATTTTACAAGAAAAATGATGTTTAAAAAGCGAAATTCAATAGAGCAGGTAGAAGAGAGCGAAGATCTTGCTCCAAAATTTGATGAGAAAGGTCTTATTGTAGTTACAACTATAGATCACCAAACAAAAGAGATCTTGATGACAGGATATATGAATGAAGAATCCCTAACCAAATCAATTGAGACTAAAGAGGCTCATTATTATAGCAGGAGTCGGAAGACAATATGGCATAAAGGGGCGAAAAGTGGATATGTTCAAAAAATCAAAGAAATATTAATAGATGATGACCAAGACTCCCTATGCATGATGGTTGACATTGGCGAAAATGGAGCTAGCTGCCACGTTGGTTATAAGTCTTGTTTTTATAGAGAAATTGACTTAGAAGATACAAAAAATAAACCGGGTTTAAGGTTTAAAACTACAAATAAAGTTTTTGATCCGAACATAGTTTATGGAGATGAACCTAACCCAACTAAACTATAAGGAATTTTTAGAAATGGCTGTACCCAAGAGTAAGATATCAAATTCAAGACGAGGAATGAGAAGATCTCATCTAAGATTAAAAGGCAAAAACTTTATTGAAGACAAAGAGTCTGGTGAAATGCGTTTACCTCATCACGTTGACATGACTACAGGCACATATAACGGAAAAAAAATCTTCACTCCAAAAGCTGAAAAATAATTTCTAACCCCAACAGAGTTCAGCACCTATTTTCATCATCCCATTGGAATAAACTATTCCATTTTCTCTATCTTCACTGAGGAAACAGGGGCCATCAAGATCTATAAAATCTGCATTCTTGTATAAAGGTAGTATTTGCATCATTGAAACTGAGCTAGATACCATGCAGCCAAGCATAACCTTTAATCCTTTTACTTTTGCTTTTTTTTGAATTTTTAGGGCCTCAGTCAAACCACCAGTTTTATCTAACTTAATATTAATTGTATCATATTTTGCAGAGATTTTATCTAAATCAGAACTGTCGTGAAAAGACTCATCTGCACATATTGAGATAGGATAATTCATGTTCAACAATTTATCATCATTAGTTGATATCAGAGGCTGTTCTAACAGATCAATCTTAGTTCTTACAAAAAGATCAATATTTTTATTTAAGTCGTCCACTTCAAAAGACTCATTAGCGTCAACTATAATTGTTGTATTGGGTAAATTCTCTCTTGCGTTAGTAAGAATTTTGTCTAAATTTTGATTATCTACTTTAATTTTTATTGTAGGGAATTGTCTATGGTCATAAATATCTTCAATCATTTTGTCTGGGTCATCCAATACAACTGTATAACTGCTTGGAATTTCTTGAGGCTTTTGAATATCAAGCATTGACCATACAGACTTTTTATTTTTTTTACTTTCCAAATCCCAGAAAGCGCAATCTACAGCATTCCTTGCAGCCCCATTATTAATAAATTGATCAAGATTTTCTCTGTTAATTTCTAAATTTTCAATACCATCTTTCAACTCTAATATTTCTTTTTGAACACTTTCCAAAGTTTCATTGTAACGTCCATAGGGAACGCATTCTCCTATTCCAATAAATTTATTATCAGTAAGCTTTACTTCAATTGTTTCGGCAGTATTTTTTGATTCCCTAGAAATATTAAAAGACTTATTTAACTTCCAAGATAAATGAGCAATATCAAGTTTAATCATTTATATTTTTTCTAAAAGATCAATGAAAGGATCCAAGCTGTCAGTTATTGGATCTATACAAGGTAGCTGATATTGGGATGAAATATCTTTTTTTATGTCACTTTTTTTATCTTTCATATAAGACGTATTAAGAGCAATACCAATGCAGTGAATATTTTTATTAGTTAATTTACCGCACTGAATTGTTTGTTCTATTACATCGCCAATACTGGGTAAAACAGCTTCCACGCCTCTCATTTGAGTTCTAGTTGGCTCGTGACAAACTATAAAAGCGTCTGGCTGACTTCCATGAAGTAGTCCAAGTGAAACCCCAGCAAATGAAGGGTGAAACAATGAACCTTGTCCCTCAATTATATCCCAATGATCGCTATCATTATCAGGAGATAGCCATTCTACTGCTCCAGAAATAAAGTCAGATACAATAGCATCTATAGCAATACCATTTTCAGCAATCAACACGCCAGTTTGACCAGTTGCCTTAAAAGATACTTTCATTTTTTTTTCAATCATCGCCTTCTCAAGGGCAAGCGCTGTATATTTTTTCCCAACCGAACAATCAGTGCCGACTGTCAGTAATCGCTTTCCAGTTCTTTTAAGTCCCTTCCCTGTGTCGAATTCAATGTTGTTATACCGGAGGTCGTGTAATTTTACACCATGCTTAATTGTAGCTTTAGATATTTCATCAAAAGAAGATAATCGACAATGCATGCCGCTAGCAATATCTAAGCCAAGTGATATTGCCTTTACAATTATATCGATCCATCCCTCAGGCATTTTTCCACCAGCGTTTACAACTCCAAGTACAAAAGTTTTGGCTCCACGCTTAACTGCTTCTTCTAACGAGATTTCATCAATGCCAAGACTTGATTTTGCATTCGGTAGGCTCATTTGGCCAATACACCATTCTGGGCGCCAGTAGTTAATTCCGGCAGCAGTCTTAATCGCCAATTCATCTTTTGCATCACCTAAAAATAATAAATATGGCTTGGATATCATGTGATTAAGTCAGGACTTGCTGTGGAAAGAGTGGTTAGTAAAATGTGGATAACTTTTATTCATAATTTTATTCTTGTAGCATAAAATGTCGTTTTCTAAAATTAAGGTTCGCAATGGAACGTTCATGCGTTTTGGGGTTCGACCGGCCCCCCGAAAAGCGCCAAAGTTAGAAAATTCTTGCTTTGGTGCTTTTTTGATGTATTTGAACCATAAATAACACTATTTATTAAACTTCTGAGAAGCGCAATGGCTAAGATCAAATATATCGAATTCGATGGCAAAGAGCATGAGATCGAAGTCAGTAATGGCTTAACCGTCATGGAAGGGGCAATCAAAAATAAAATTCCAGGTATTGATGCAGATTGTGGAGGAGCTTGTGCCTGTGCGACTTGCCACGTATATGTAGCAGATGAATGGATTAATAAACTTCCGAATAAAGATGACTCAGAGGAAGATATGCTTGATTTTGCTTATGAAGTAAAAGAAAGTAGTAGATTAAGCTGTCAAATTACAGTCTCTGACGAATTAGAGGGACTAGTTGTCAAAATGCCAGAAAAGCAATTTTAAGATCCCTCTAAATTACACTCCAATGTATCTTGAATATTATACAACTCATCAAAGTTCGATCCATTGCCGATGAATTGTCTCATCAACATCAAGCCTTTATTTGATGGAGACACAACTATGAACCCATCACTTACTTTTGATGGTTTTGAATTTGGTCCAAATAAATAAATTTTTAAATTTTTCCCAGTTTCATCAAATTCATTTATTGTAGCAAAGTTGTCTGTGTTCTGAGAAAAAAATGAAACTGACCAATACGTAGATGGCAACTGTGTTGAAATAATAAGCGGCTGGTAAGTTACATCATAACCACAGCCACCATAAAGCAGATCTGCACTTGGTCTTATAATTTGAGTTGAGTTTGAGTCCGCTAAGTCTCTTTGGAATGCTGAGTTTATATTATTATTTTCATTTGCTTGCCTAAATATGGACCAAGCTTTTAATTGAGGAAATACAGAAATAAATGACAAGTGAACAATAAAGCCCAAAATGATAATCATAAATACTTTTTTTAAGAAACTATTCATCAAGACACCTAATTTTCTCAACTATCGGAAGATTTATTCTTTTTAGGTTTGAAAAAAATTCTTCTCCAGGAAGATATATTCGCATAGAGATAGAAAAATTTTCCTTCTCAGGACTTCTTAACCAATTCTTATTATTTAGCTCAGCTATAAATGTATCATCATTGGTGAAATATATTTCGAAACCACCTTCAAAGTTAAAATCGATAATTTCACTATTAAATGAATATAATTTTTCATTATTTTGAGTGAGAAAACCCTCATCGTCATACAATGTAATTGTCCACCATTTAGCCTCTATGTCTTCACCGGTTAACTTATAACTACAATTACCAATCAGAGAATTTTCTTCTATATCTATAGAAGTCGAAAAATAGGCTGCCTCAGGTTTTGCAAGAGCAAAAGTTCCAAATTGTGAGACAAAAGCACGTGTATAGATGTCTCGATTTGCATCTCCTGGAGAAGGCAATACTCTCCATATATCATTTTTAACAAAGCCTATTGAAGGGTAGATTTTATAAGAAATATAGGTGAAACCCGTTGCAACCAGGATTACTAGTAATAAATATATTAGGTATTTACGAAGTAAAATCATTGTATAATCAATAAATAATATTATTTAATATCATATAATTAGAGATAAACAAATGTCTGAAACTATTAAGACAGACTGCTTGATTGTTGGCGCAGGACCGGTTGGACTATTTGCGGTATTTGAACTTGGAATACTTGGTCTTTCATGTGAAGTAGTCGATAATTTAGATAAGATTGGTGGGCAGTGTGCTGAACTGTATCCTGATAAACCGATTTATGATATACCAGCATTGCCAGAATGTACTGGGTTATCACTTATTGAAAATCTTCAAAAGCAAATCAAACCTTTTAATACGTCTTTTCATTTAAACGAAAGAATTGACCAAATATCTAATGAAGGAGATCTTTGGATCATAAAAACATCAGCAAATAAAATATTTGAAACACCAAATATATTCATTGCCGGAGGTGTTGGTTCTTTCGAGCCTAGAAAGCCACCAATAGAGAGCGTCTCAATGTTTGAAGGAAATGGAATTGAATACTCAATACCAAACAAAGACTATTACGCAGGTAAAAAAATTGTAATTTTTGGAGGAGGTGACTCAGCGCTTGATTGGACTGTTGAGCTCTCTAAGATTGCATCTCACATTACTCTTGTGCATCGGCGAGATAAGTTCAAAGCCGCTCAACACACTGTCAGTCTAATGGAAGGGCTTGTCAAAGAGGGGAAAGTTGATCTAATTACTAACCATCAAATTTCAGATGTATTAGGAGATAAGCGTATCAAAAAAGCATTGATAAAGGACAAATCTGATACGACCCAAGAAATTGAATGTGATGAAATATTAATATTTTATGGTCTTAAAATGGAATTGGGGCCAATTAATGATTGGGGATTAAATCTTAACGAAAAGCAAATTTCAGTTAATACTGAAAATTTTGAAACTAATTTACCAGGTGTATTTGCGATTGGAGATATCTCTTACTATCCGGGAAAGCTCAAGCTAATCTTATCAGGCTTTCATGAGGCCGCACTGGCATCTCAAAAGGCTTTTGTTCGAGCAAAACCAGATGAAACATTGACATTTAGATACACCACTTCCTCAAGTGATATTCAAAAAAAATTAGGAGTTAAATAGTGTTGCAAAGGCTC